>NZ_CP041330.1:1846406-2153360 GCF_013394165.1 Pseudoalteromonas sp. Scap06
CCCAACCCAGATATAATGTGTAATAAAGAAATAAAATTTAAAGCGTTTTTAGAGTTTGCTGCGCAAGCACTTGGTGCTGATTTTATTGCAACTGGTCACTATGTGCGCCGAGAGCTACGCGATGACAAATACGTAATGTGCCGAGGCCTAGACGATAACAAAGATCAAAGCTACTTTTTGTATACACTAAGCCATGAGCATATTGCGCAAACACTATTTCCTGTCGGAGATATTGCCAAACCAGAAGTACGCCGCATTGCTGAAGAACAGGATTTAATTACCCATGATAAAAAAGACAGCACCGGCATTTGTTTCATTGGCGAGCGTAAATTCAAAGATTTTCTGCAAAAGTTTTTGCCTGCACAACCTGGAGTAATTGAAGACACCGATGGTAACAATGTAGGTGAGCATGAAGGCTTGATGTATCACACCCTTGGCCAGCGTAAAGGTTTATTAATTGGTGGCATGAAAGAAGGCTCGGGCGAACCATGGTACGTGGTAGATAAAGATATAGAACGAAATGTTCTTGTTGTTGGTCAAGGTAAAGATCACCCTCGCTTGTACAGTAACGGCCTTAATGCAAACCAATTACACTGGGTAGATCGCGTTGGCCCGCAAGGTACAACTCGCTGCACCGTTAAAACTCGCTACCGTCAAGAAGACTTAAGCTGTACATTACTCGTTGGAGAAGATGGTATGGCACGCGTATTGTTTGATGAGCCGCAAAAAGCCGTTACCCCAGGACAATCCGCCGTATTTTACGCTGATGAAGTCTGTTTAGGCGGTGGTATTATTGATTCGGTGATTAAGTAATGAATCAACATCAAGTCATGGCACTTGCTGCCATGTGCCAAGTAGCAAAACAAGTACAAAAGGTTGCTCAATACGGTCGTTGTGATGAACATGACTTATCAACGTTGTTATCAAGTATTGTGCAAACCTCACCCGCCTCTCCTGAGGATGTATACCAAGGCACACAAAATTTGCGTGATGGCTATAAAACATTAATGGCACAACTGAGTGCCGGTGCTCAAAAAGATGTTGAAATAGTTAAATACGTGGGTGGCTTAATGCAGTTAGAGCGAGCCCTTAGTGCCAATAGTAAGAGCCTCAATGAATTAGGTAAACGTATTGATGATATTCATCGTCGTTTAGATCATTTTGCTATTACTGATGACAGTGTTGTTGCCGGTTTAGCAGATATATACTCGTCGGTGCTAAGCCCCCTTGGGCACCGAATCCAGGTTTATGGTAAACCCGAGTTATTAAAACAGCAGCTCACTCAAAACAAAATCCGTGCGTTACTTTTAGCCGGCATTCGTAGTGCAGTATTATGGCGTCAAATGGGCGGCAAACGTCGTCATTTCTTTTTTGCAAAAAGAAAAATTCTCGCCATTGCTAAAACAAAAATTTAATTATCGTTCAAACTAAAATTTAGGAGTTATTATGGAGCTTTCAGCGTTAACGGCTATCTCTCCGGTTGATGGTCGCTACGGCAGCAAAACCACTGAACTACGCAGTATTTTTAGCGAATTTGGATTAATCAAATACCGCGTAACCGTTGAAGTGCGTTGGTTGCAAGCGTTAGCTGCAGCAAGCGATATAAAAGAAGTCCCAGCTTTAAGCGAGCAAGCAAACGGACTATTAAATGCTATCGTCGATAACTTCTGTGAAGCCGATGCGCAGCGTGTTAAAGACATTGAACGCACCACTAACCATGATGTAAAAGCCGTAGAGTACCTACTAAAAGAAAAAGTAGCTGATAACGCTGAATTACATGCCATTAATGAATTTATTCACTTTGCATGTACATCTGAAGATATTAATAATCTATCTCACGGTTTAATGTTAAGTGAAGCACGTAACAATGTTATTTTACCTTATTGCGATGAGCTATTAAGCGCAATTAAAGAAAAAGCTGTTGAATACAAAGCCATTCCAATGATGACCCGTACGCATGGGCAACCTGCAACCCCATCAACTATGGGTAAAGAGTTTGCAAACGTATACATGCGTTTAAAGCGTCAACGTGATCAAATTGCCCAAGTAGAAATGCTAGGCAAAGTAAATGGTGCTGTAGGTAACTACAATGCTCACCTAAGTGCTTACCCTGATTACGACTGGCATACTCACGCAGATAAATTTGTAGCTAGCCTAGGTTTAACACTTAACCCGTTTACCACACAAATTGAACCGCATGACTACATTGCAGAACTATTTGATGCTATTGCGCGTTTTAATACTATATTGCTCGATTTTGACCGCGATATGTGGGGATACATTGCGCTTAATCACTTCAAGCAAAAAACCATTGCTGGTGAAATTGGCTCATCAACTATGCCACATAAAGTAAACCCTATTGATTTTGAAAACTCAGAAGGTAACTTAGGTTTAGCTAATGCCATATTAGGTCACTTAGCGCAAAAGCTGCCTGTTTCTCGTTGGCAACGTGATTTAACTGACTCAACCGTATTACGTAATTTAGGTGTAGGTATGGGTTATGCTGTTATTGCATACCAATCAACACTTAAAGGTGTAAGCAAGCTAGAAGTTAACGAACAGCGATTAGCCGATGAGCTTGACCAAAACTGGGAGCTATTAGCAGAGCCAATTCAAACAGTAATGCGTAAATACGGCATTGAAAAGCCATATGAAAAGCTAAAAGATTTAACGCGTGGTAAACGTGTAAATCAAGAAATTATGGCTGACTTCATTGATGGTTTAGATTTACCAGACGCTGCAAAAGCAGAAATGAAAAAGCTAACCCCAGCCAACTACATTGGTCGCGCTGTTGAGTTTATTGATGATTTAGTTTAATTACTCAAATCTACTAATAAAAAGCGAAAGGTACCTGCCTTTCGCTTTTTTCATTTAGGTCTTAACGTTATAGGCATTCTATGTATCAATTAAAAATAAATGAATTATCTGAGCAAGCGTTTTTAAATCAATATTGGCAAAAAAAGCCACTGTTAATCAAAAGAGGTTTTAATGACTTTAAAGACCCTCTTGATGCCAATGAACTGGCAGGCCTTGCTATGGAAGACAGCATAGAGTCGCGTATTATAACCAACCATAACCAGCAATGGCAGTCCCATCAAGGGCCGTTTGAAGATTTTGAAATACTCACCGACGAGCACGCTACTTTATTAGTACAAGCAGTCGATCATTGGCACCCAGAAGCCGCACAATTGCTTGAACCATTTCGTTTTATTCCTAACTGGCGCATAGATGATTTAATGATCAGCTACTCAACCCCTGGCGGTGGTGTTGGACCACACTTAGATCAATATGATGTATTTATTATACAAGGTGAAGGCAAACGCCATTGGCGTGTAGGCTTACCTGACGCCTCATTAAAGCAATTTGCTCAAAATAAAAGCTTGCTACAAGTTGAAGCTTTCACCGCAGTAATTGATTGTGTTTTAGAGCCTGGTGACATTTTGTACATACCACCAGGTTGTCCGCATGAAGGCTATGCCATTGAAAATGCTTTAAACTACTCGGTCGGATTTAGAGCGCCTAATCAACAAGATTTACTGTCTAGTTTTGCAGATCATATTATTGACACAGAAAGCGGCCAAAAGCGTTACACGGACCATACCCTCGCGCTACGTGATTCAAAAGGTGAGCTTACGCAAAGCGAAGTTGATAAAGTAAAAACGTTAATGCAGGCTTTAATAGAAAACGACAACTTATTTAAAAACTGGTTAGGAAACACATTAAGTCAACCTAAGCATGATATGGATTTAGCGCCTGAAGAAAACCCGTTTAGTACAGCTGAAATTATGCAACAACTTGAAAATGATGTGACATTTGAGCGTGTTGGTGGCACGCGTGCAATTTACCAATGCATAGGTGATGAGCTGCTTTTAAGTGTTAATGGCGAAAACTACCCTTTACCGCTATCTGATTTAGAGGCTGTAAAACAGCTAACTGATTTTATTGAATTTGATAGCAGCTTGCTGAATTCAACCACACCTAGCCTAGATTTTATCGAAACCTTTACTACACTGGTAAATGAGGGGATTTGGTTTAGCTAGGAGGAGGCTATGGTTTATACTGTTGACAAAGTTGATTGGCAAAGTGAAAAAGATCAACTTCAACAAATAAGAGAGCGTGTTTTTGTTTACGAATTACATATTCCAAAGAATATTGAATTTGATAGCTTAGATGCGTTCGCTCAACATATTCTGGTTACCGATAATATGCACTCACCTGTTGCCACAGGTCGATTATGTAATGATGGTTTAATAGGTAGAATTGCCGTACTACCCCAGCACCGCAATCGCAACGTTTATAAATCTCTACTTAATTTCATTGTAAAGCTTGCCGAAGAGCAAGGTATTGAGGCTGTCAGTATTAACTGTATTTTAAATGAAGTAGAACGATTCAAAAATAACGGCTTTACTGTGCAAGGGCACGTTTTTATGGAAGCTGGCATTCCAAGACAGCGAATGGAATGCCCTATTACATGCTTTGAAACACGGCCATTTACTTTAGTGCATTAACCAAAAAACGAGCCATTTGGCTCGTTTTTTACTTTATTCTTGTCGGTAATCTTTGAAGAACCGCTGCATTTTCATCATTGCACTGCTTAGATCATCTTTATTAGGTAAAAACACCAATCTAAAATGATCGGGATCTGGCCAGTTAAAAGCGCGCCCATGTACTAATAATATTTTTTCTGCCTTTAACAAGTCAAACATCATTTGTTCATCATTTTTAATATTAAACAATTTTGTATCAACTTTGGGAAATGCATACAGCGCCCCTTTTGGCTTTTTACAGCTTATCCCCTCAATTGCATTTAATCCACGCCAAGCAATATCTCGTTGCTCGTATAAGCGACCTCCGGGGTCAATTAAACTGTCAATGGATTGTACCCCACCCAATGCTTGCTGAATGGCATATTGAGCAGGGACGTTTGCGCATAAACGCATTGAGGCAAGAATATCGAGGCCTTTAATTAAATCTGTCATTAAGGCAGTGCGCCCGCTTAGCACCATCCAACCCATTCTAAGACCAGCGGCGCGATATGTCTTAGCTAAACCGTTAAACGTAATAATGGGAATATCGTCGCACAATGCACCAATAGAGGTATGGGTAACTCCGTCGTATAGGATTTTCTCGTATATTTCGTCACTTAATAGTAAAAGTTTGTGCTCTCGGGCAATGTTGATCAATTCTTCAAGCAAGGCATCACTGTACACTGCCCCTGTTGGATTATTAGGGTTTATTAACACCAATGCTTTAGTTTTCGAGGTGATTTTGCTTTTAATATCATCAATATCAGGAAACCAATCTTGCTCTTCATCACATAAATAGTGAACAGGGTTACCGCCTGCTAGCTTTACCGATGCAGTCCAAAGCGGATAATCGGGTGCAGGAATTAATACTTCATCGTCATTATTTAACAACGCTTGGGTAACCATTTGAATAAGTTCACTCACACCGTTGCCAATGTAAATATTATCAACGTCTAAGTTGTGTAAACCTCGCTGTTGGTAATGCTGATAAATAGCAACACGCGCAGAGTAAAGCCCTTTAGAATCACAATAGCCTTGAGCAGAATATAAATTACGGATAATGTCACGGTGCATATCTTCTGGCATATCAAAACCAAATGCCGCGGGGTTACCAATATTAAGCTTAAGTACTTTTTGGCCCTCGTCTTCCATTTTTTTAGCTTGCACTAAAACGGGACCACGGATGTCATAACAGACGCCGTCTAATTTATGACTCTTTTTTATTTCTGACATTGTTACCTCTAAAGAGCAAGTTAGTCTTAAGACTAACTCAGTAAAGCCGTGAATTACTAGGGAAATTAAGCGCTTAAAACTGAAAAAAATTCACGTTAACATTCTATTCTGTTCTTTTTAAACGAGCTTACCGCTGAGCTTGCCACTCATTTAATTTTGCTTGTGAGCCAATAACTTGCGCCATTAAATTATTTGCTGCATCAACAGCCTGTTCCTCGTTATCATTATTTAAATTATATTCAATTAAACGTGCCACTTCGGCTAAACTTGCCGCTCCAAACTGAGCTGCATTTGATTTAAGGCTATGAGAATGGCGAATAGCAGCCTCTTTATCTTGCCCAAGCGCTGCAATAGTTTCGCTTCCTAAGCGCTCAAATTCCGCACAACAAAATTCCAACGTATCTGGAAATTGTTCACCTAATAGCGATTCCATACTTTCTAAAGCGGATTCGTCGATACTGATCTCTGTCATATTAATGCCCTTTAATGCGGTCCTGCGATTTCTCTTTCATCTCTTACTCTATATCTAAGCACAAAAAAAACCAACTTTATTAATGCAAAAATGTATAATTAGGTTAAATGTATTAATCGAATGGTTAGCTTATGGCACGTGCACTTTGTGAACGCTGTAATTTTTCGCTAAGCACCTGTATTTGCAATGCAATCACCTGTGTTGATAATCAAACTCAGGTTGTTGTGTTACAGCACCCCAGTGAAGCAAAAATTAGTAAAAATACGGCACAGTTATTGGCATTAAGTTTAACGCGATGCAAAATAATTAAAGGCGAAAATAATCAAGACTTTGCTTGCTTGCAAAAGCTGCCGCTCAGCTCAACGGTGTTACTCTACCCAAACGAGGGCGCAATTGAGTTAGATTTAGCCAATAACAATGAAAACGTACAACCGATTACGCATTTAATAGTGATCGATGGAACATGGAATAAAGCTTTTAAAATTTTGCAATTAACTCCGCTATTAAAACAGTTTAAAACAGTAAGCTTTCGCCATATTCCTACTAACCGCTATGCTATTCGTAAAGCCCCAAGAGCAGATAGCTTGTCAACGCTAGAGGCAGTAGCGCATAGTTTATCGCTTATTGAAGCACTCAATCCGGCGCCGTTGTATGATTTATTAGATGAATTAATTACCAAACAAACCCAACATATGCCCGCTCACGTAAAAGCACGTTACCTGTAATTAAAAATGAAATAACTAATGCGTAATACCCCTTCTCGATTAAAGCGCGGATTCTCACGCCAAGGCCCTGACTATCGTTTTGACGACCAAGTTGATTTTAGCGATATTAGAACGACTTTTGGTTTTCGTTCGATGGTGGTTGGTAAGTGGGTGACTAAAGAAGAGCGCTTTATTAGTGCCAATTTAATTTATGATGCACTGGCTGATTTAGCGCAAATTTTACATTTACCACCAACAGCAATTGGCCTTCGCGGTAAACTTAATTTTGCCTTTGGCCATGGCGGACAAAAAGGTGTGCAAGCACACTATAATGCTTATGACCAAACTCTCGCACTGGCAAAAAACGCAGGCGGCGGTGCTTTAGCCCATGAGTGGTTTCATGCATTCGACCATCATATTAGTGAGCATTTGTTTAAATCAAAAACCCGCTTTGGTTTCGCCTCTAAGTTATGGCTATCAAACTCTCCTGATTTGAGCCATCCACTTAATGATGCACTTAATCAATTTTATAAGCAGGTATTTTTAGCGCGAAACGGGGAAGATGCGAATGAATTTGTACAACGCTGTATCGCGTTTGATAAGGCACACAAGCAGCAATACATGAGTATGCCAGAGGAGCTTGCAGCTCGGTGTTTTGAAGCCTGTATAAATCAGCACCAAACAATAAAAAATAGCTTTTTGGTCAGTGGATTAAGCAGTAATAATTTAATTTACCCTGAGCTTAGCCAAACGCTACAAGCCAATGAAGCACTTAACCAATATTTTCAATTATTAGGTTACGCGCTTCATCAACAAACATAGTAATCGTTTCTAAAAATCAGAATTACTATTTATCATCACTGATACGACTTGCCACCGCGCTATTTTGATCTTTATATTTTGCATCAACACGGGTGTTATACGGGTTTTCACATGGGCCGGTGAGCGTTTCAAAACTCATTGCACCAATCTTCATCATAGGTCTGAGCGCAAGCGGCAGTTTACCCGAGTTGTAAAACTCTAAGACAATATTACCACTCCAACCAGGGTCGATTCTGTGTGCGGTGACATGCACCATTAAACCTAAACGTGCCAGTGACGAACGTCCATCTAACCAGCCAACAATATCAGCAGGTAACGTTACTTTTTCATAGGTTATTGCTAATGCAAGCTCACCAGGGTGTAAAAAGAATGCTTCACCTTCATCTAATACAATTTCGTCGCTCATTATTGATTCTAACGCTTTATTGAGCTGATCTTTTGGTCCACTTAAGTCAACGTAAGCAGCATTATGGGCATGAAAAGTTCTAAACTTATTACCCAAACGAAGATCCGCAGTCACCCCTGAAATCATTTCACTGGTTGGCGCTGGCTCAATAACAATCCGCCCATCGTTTAAATATTCTTTTATATGTGTATCTGAAAGTCTCATTTTTAATCTTCCGTAATCACAACTTCAATCGCGTTGTGATGTTGTTGATAGTAAAGCGTGCTGGCAATGAGCCGTGCGGCTGCACTGTAGGTTTCACTTATAGCGGCACTTGCATCATTGGCAATCAATTTACCTTGTTCAGAGGATTCTCTGATATTAATCGCAAGCGGAATGTGCGAAAGCACAGGAACACCATGCTTCATGGCTAATTTTTGTGCGCCATCTTTACCGAATACATGATTAGCCTCGCCGCAATGGCCGCAAATGTAATGGCTCATATTTTCAATTAAACCAAGCACTGGCACGTTTACTTTATTAAACATAGCGATGCCTTTTTGCGCATCTGCCAACGCCAAGTCTTGTGGCGTAGTAACAATTACAGTGCCACTGGCTGGAACTTTTTGGCTCATGGTTAATTGAATATCGCCAGTGCCTGGGGGCATATCGACGATTAAGTAATCAAGCTCACCCCAATCGGTTTCATTTAATAGCTGACTAAGTGCACCTGAGGCCATGGGGCCTCGCCATACGGTAGCATCGTCGCTAGGCACTAAAAAGCCGATAGATTGCGCTTTAATGCCGCTGGCATCAAATGGTTGTAATTGTTTGTTGTCTTTAGTAACAGGCTCACTGCCTACCAAACCGAACAACATAGGAATAGACGGGCCGTAAATGTCAGCATCTAAAATACCTACTTTAGCGCCTTCATTTTTAAGCGACCCAGCAATGTTAACAGCAGTAGTTGACTTACCCACTCCGCCTTTACCTGAGGCCACTAAGATAATATGTTTTATAGCTTTAAATTTTGCTGGTTCTTTAAGTGCAACCACCGCGCTTACATTTACTTCAGTTTTAAGTCGCTCAGCTAAAAATTTAGCGACATAGGGCATTTCAGATTGCGCGGCAAACGGAAGAATGAGTTTAACAGTAATTGATTTATCGGTGTTTTGAGTAATATCAGCAATAAAATCTTGCTCAATACCCACAGCAAAAGCGGCGCTGCGATAGGCCGCTAGAGCAGAAATAATCGGTTGTTTTTGCACCGATTTAGCAGAGAATAGTTTCGACAGTCCAAACATAGCAATAAAATAGCGTTTCTTTGATGAAAAGTGCCACGGAATTATGTAACATTCAGGGCATTAACACCAGTCAATTAGTAAATATCCATAAGCAGTGTACTCTGTTAGCACCCCGCTTATCGATAATGTAATAATTTTCATCTGTTCCTGACTAGGAACGCTTAATTCGGAATGATTATGGCACAGCGAAAGATCCTGATTACTAGCGCATTACCTTATGCCAATGGCCCTACCCATTTAGGGCATTTATTAGAGTATATTCAAACTGATATTTGGTCACGTTTTCAAAAACTACAAGGCCACGAAGCATACTATGTGTGCGCCGATGATGCTCATGGCACACCTATTATGCTTAATGCGCAAAAGCAAGGGATCACGCCAGAGGAAATGGTTAAAAACGTTAGCATAGAACGCCAACGCGATTTTGCTGATTTTAATATCAAATTTGATAATTACCACAGCACTCACAGCCAAGAAAATAAAGAATTTAGTGAGCTTATTTATAACCGCCTTAACGATGCCGGTCATATTAAAAAGCACACTATTTCTCAGTTATTCGATCCAGAAAAAGGTATTTTTCTGCCAGACCGCTTTGTTACTGGCACCTGCCCTACCTGTAAATCAGAAGATCAAAATGGTGATAGCTGTGATGCCTGTGGCGCAACTTATAGCCCAACAGAGCTAATCAACCCACGCTCTGTCATGTCGGGTGCTGAGCCTATTTTAAAAGATTCTGAGCATTACTTTTTTGACTTACCAGCCTTTGAAGGCATGCTTAAAGAATGGCTACACTCAGGCACAATCCAGCAAGAAATGGCGAACAAGCTAGATGAGTGGTTTGCCGATGGTTTGCAGCAGTGGGACATAAGCCGTGATGCACCTTATTTTGGTTTTGAAATTCCAAACGCACCAGGTAAATATTTTTACGTATGGCTAGATGCGCCTATTGGTTATATGGCGAGCTTTAAGAACTTATGTGACAAACAAGGCATCGACTTTGATGCTTTTTGGCAAGAAGGGTCTGACGCTGAGCTTTATCATTTTATTGGTAAAGACATTATCTATTTCCACAGCCTGTTTTGGCCTGCGATGTTAGAGGGCGCTCAATTTAGAAAGCCTACTAACGTATTTGCTCATGGATTTGTTACGGTGAATGGCGCGAAAATGTCTAAATCAAAAGGCACGTTTATTAAAGCGCGTACTTATTTAGATAACCTAGATCCTGAATTTTTACGTTATTACTACGCAGCTAAACTTAATAGTGGTATTACCGATTTAGACTTAAACCTAGAAGATTTTGCACAGCGTGTAAATTCAGACTTAGTGGGTAAAGTAGTTAATATTGCGAGCCGTTGTGCTGGCTTTATTACTAAAAAGTTTGACGGTAAGTTAAGCGACACAATTATGGAACCACAGCTGCTTGCTGAGTTTCAAAATGCCTCAGCCACTATTACTGAACATTACGAAAATCGTGAATACAGCCGCGCAATCCGTGAAATTATGGCGCTTGCTGATAAAGCAAATCAATTTATTGATAATGCTGCGCCTTGGGTGCTTATTAAAGACGAGTCTAAGCAAGAAGAAGCGCATCAGGTATGTTCGTTAGGACTTAACCTATTTCGCGTGCTGATCACTTACTTGAAGCCTGTACTACCTGGTATGGCAACAAATGTTGAAGCCTTTTTAAATGATGAGCTTACATGGCAAGGTGTGCAAACTGCACTAATAAGCCACCCTATCAATAAATTTAAGCCGTTAATGCAACGTGTTGAAATGGACAAAGTGAATAAAATGGTTGAAGAATCAAAAGAAAGCTTAATCGCTGAAAAAGACAAAATCGATCCTAATAGCCCACTGGCAAAAGAGCCTATCGCAGCTGAGATTGAATTTGATGACTTTGCAAAAGTAGATTTACGCGTTGCTAAAATTGCTAAAGCAGAGCACGTAGAAGGCGCAGACAAACTACTTAAGTTAACTCTTGATTTAGGCGGCGAAACGCGCCAAGTATTTGCAGGCATTAAATCAGCTTACGCACCAGAAGACATCGAAGGAAAGCTAACTGTGATGGTTGCGAACCTTAAACCACGTAAAATGCGCTTTGGAATGTCTGAAGGTATGGTACTTGCTGCAGGCCCGGGCGGTAAAGAAATATACATTCTTAACCCAGACGATGGTTCAGAACCTGGTATGCGAGTAATGTAAGCACTGTGCTTGTTTAAAAAGCCGCCAAATATTTAGCGGCTTTTTTATTGTTGACGTTATTTAGCTAAAGCGACTACTTTTGCTAAATGAATCACTAAGCATTGGGAGCTAATATAGATAAACCAATTTATATAGCGCACCTGAGGATAAAAACCTTGTCCTTGGTTACCATAAATCCAAAAAGCACCAATAATGGCATCAGCCAATGCAGCTAGTAAAAGCCCTAAGCTCACCCATATAATTGGTTTAGGGGCATAAAAACCACCATAAGTAACAACCAACACAAGACCCATAAGCCCCACGGCAGTTACCACCACACTATAAAAACCTGTCATAGCTAAAATTGGTATACCAGCTCCATCAAGATACATAGAGGCGAGTGACGTAGCACTTACAACCAGTACCGCAACTATGAAACAGGTGCTTTTTAGTCGCGATATAGCTTGCTGCCTTTTATAGGCCAACATACAGGCTAAAAATAAAAGGCTATAGCCAGGTGCAAACAATAAAATTGAATCAATTAAATAGTCATGCTTTATTAACGTTGCATAGCGATGATAGTGCTGGGATAAGTTAAAGTTAATTACATCCCCTACTATGCACAGCATTAAAGCTACGCTACATAGAAGCGCTATAAAGTGTAACTGCTTATCTTTAAACTGGTGAAATACCCAGCTCGTAATTGCCACACTATTAAACATCAGCAAACACAGCGAGCTCACTGTTAATAGCAATAAAATTTCTTTATTGTTAGGTGATATTAGCCCTATCAACAGCACAACTAAGGCGCATAACCAAGCAATAAAGGAAATAACCTGATGAGGGTGTTTTATAGATAAGGAATTGATTGCACTATCCGAAGTTTAAGATTCATAAATTTAATTTAGCAAATTATTATCGCTTAGGGTTTATTTTTTTAAGATCAGCTTGCACTTCTTTTTGTGTTTTTAGCCGACATTGTGCCAACTGCTCAAGTCGAATAGCCTTAATTGCCGCCAAGGGATCATCAGCACTAAGCCCACCAGCATCATAGGTGTTTTGTTGATTTATTACTTTATTATCATCTTGTCTAGTATGCATATTATCCTCACTTGGGACTGTTTATCGATTTTAGGCGCGGTACATCAAAAAATAAAAAAGTGCTGAAACACTGTACGATTTAGTTGAAAAACACCAGTTCATCTATATATTAGATATTACTAATATATAGAGGTGTATTATGCGCATTATTTTACTTTTTTCCAGTTTATTTATTTCATCCGCTGCTTTTGCTAACAATACCGACGAGGCACGACAAACCATCAAGGCATTTTCAACTGATTTAAAACAGGTACTGGTTAGTACTATGAAGCAAAGCGGCCCACTAGCGGCAATAAGTGTATGCAATATAGCAGCACCCGCTATTGCTTCACAACACAGCAATAGTAAGTGGCAAGTTAGCCGCAGTGCGTTAAAAACTCGTAACTCAGATAATCAACCCGATGCATGGCTCAAAAATGTTTTATTAAACTTTGAACAACGTAAGCTCAATGGCGAGCCTATAGCAAGCATAGAATATCAAGAGCAAAGACCGGATGGCTGGTATTTTGTAAAAGCGATCCCTACTCAAAAAGCGTGTTTGGCATGTCATGGCAGTCACATTGCCCCCGCAGTTTCTAAAAAAATAGCGACTTTATACCCTAATGATCAGGCAACTGATTTTAAACTGGGTGACATTCGTGGCGCCTTTATCGTTAAAAAGCCGATTAAAAAGCACCAACAGTAATTACGTCATTAAGCACTCGCTGCGTTTCGTTTTTTGTGGGCAACATATAAAGTATACGGCAACATTACGAGCTGATTTAATATGATAGCTGATATTAGCGCAAACAATAACGCACTGGTGGTTAAAGGAATACCTAACTTAAAGTTATCAAGTGTATTTTGTAATCTGTCGAAACGCTCAGGGGAGAATATATACAGCAATTTTTGCACTAAATTACCTTGCTCGAATAGCTTCATACCTTGATTTAAGTCAGCAAATAGCATCAAGGTTTGCTGTTTTTGTTCTGCATCTGCTCTAACACTCGGTTCAGTATTTGCTAAATGACGGTTTATCATTGCTTGTGTACTAGAAAATTTATATTGCTTTGCTGTGTTTGCATAGCCATCAACTTGCCACTTTGTCGCATGATACAAGCCCGCTAAATGTTGTTGGTAATGATCACTCAACTGCGGTAGTTGCAATGAAATAATAAAAGCACAAGCAAATATTAATTTATCAAGTATGTTAACGATCATCATCATCCTTTGTGCTACTTTGATTTAAACGTTTAGATGGTGTTTAAGGCCAGTTGACCTTTTGAGGTTAAATTTGCAAGGACCTAGGTATGTCACAATATAATAATTAAGTAGTATTGTAGATAGGTGGTACCATCACCCTTTGCTCAATCGCTTTGCAAGCACTAGTATTCTCTACATAAGCTCAAAAACCATAATACTTAACGTGATAAAGTTTATATAGGTATGGCTTCAATAGCAAAGCGCTTGAAGTGTTATAGGTATGCTCTTTACTTTAATGTTGCCAAAATAGCAACAGCTTTATAGATAAACCGGAGCTTATAACTGAAAAAACTCACTATAACCAGCATAAAGTATTAATTATCTCTCCTAAATCCCCCCTTTAATTCTAGTGATTTTTACACTATATTAAAAGATAATTAAGTGTCTGTTAATATTGAGAAAGAGTTTGTGGAAACGAATAACAATAACACCACTGTTGAAGATAATCCAACCGAAGACCAAAAGAAGTTTTTCCTCGATTTACTTCCTGGAAAGATGATCGATATACAATTTAACAACCCTATTCAAGTTCGCTTTAAGCTTACTTTAATTGGCTATGACACCGGTAAATATTTAATATTAAAATACCCTGCTCAAGCAGGTAAGAACGATTACAGCGATATTTTAGTTGAAGGCAATGGCGCTATTGTCCGTTATATCATTGAAGATGAACGCGGTGAATGTGTGGCTTTTTCAACCAGCATATTAGCAATTTCATTTCGCCCAGAACGATTAATTTATTTAGCTTACCCTAAAAAAATTGAAAGCCGTCAGCTGCGAGAAACAAGCAGGCTACCAACTCATATCCCAGCTAAAATAAGTTTACACAAAGGTGATGTAGACGCCGATAGTAAGAGCTTATTGCATGGGTTAATCATTGATATTTCACCCAGTGGCTGCCGCTTTGCGATACATGTGAGCTCTGGATTTGTTGCGCTAAAAAAACGCCAAGTATTTGTGCATATTTTGTCACCAATAGACAATAAGTCTGTCATAGTCACGTCCTATATCAGAAATAATCAAATGAAGGGTAATCGCCTAAGTGTTGGTATCGAGTTTGATGCATCAGAGCAAACGAAGCTAAATGAGCTACTCGAAGCGTATTCAATTGATATAGATTAGAAAAACCACAAACGAATTAAGGCTAACATATGCTTGGTTAGCCTCTATACCCACTGTTTTATTACTCTAAAGGTTTTAAGAACCGCTCTGTCCTAGGTAAGTAATAGTTATCGTAATCAAGCGATACAATCACACGCTCGGCTTTACCTAGTAATTCATCACGTGGGATAAGCCCTATTACTCTAGAATCTGCACTATTATCACGGTTATCACCCATAGCTAAATAGTAATGTTCAGGAATTGTTATTTCATCAAAGCTCGATAAACGTGATCGTGTATTACTAACGCGGATTGAATGCTTATAACCATTTAAGTTTTCTATTTTATCTGAAGAAGTCGTATTACTTTGCAAATTTGTGTAATTAAGCTTTTTACCATTGATTATGAGTTGATTATTTTTAAGTACAATAGTATCTCCAGGTACACCTATTACGCGCTTGATCAAGCGGTTATCCGCTACTTTCGAGTCAAATACAATAATATCGCCAGTTTGTGGGTCCGCCATTCTCAACAGGGATACATGCGTGAATGGTATACGTAAATCATACGCCATTTTATCGGTAAGGATTCGGTCGCCTTCTTCAATAGTCGGTTTCATTGAACCTGTTGGTATTTCGTACCAATCGGCGACGGCACTACGAAATACACTCATTAAAATAATGAATACAATTAAAGAGCGATTATTTTTCCAAAATTTATAAAGTTGCTTCATGTTTTGTCTCTGCTATGGGTTAAGTATTTATTTGACTGTATAAACGCAGAGCCGTTCAAAGGAGTGTGTAACAAAACATGTTTAATGATAGAGACATGTATAAAACATGTCTCTAAAGATGGTTTACTGCTGATTTAACTTGTCTTTCGCTTCTTGTACTTTTGCAAAATCAAGCCCTAATTCATCAGTAGCTTCTTTAATCAAATGCGGTTGAGTCATCACTACAGCCATTAATTGCTGAAGTTTTTCTGGTGGTATACCCAGCTCTTGCACTAATGCCATAGCCATCATTGGGTTTTGGGTAAATGCTTCAAACAACGCGGCTACTTTTTCATCACTGACGTTGTGCTCTTTTAATATTGCAATAATAGGATTCATTATTTGCCTTAATATTTTATAGTGTTCACTAAATTATATGGGCGCACAGCCTAATTAACAATATTAATCCTGCTATGCTCATGTACGTTACTCAACCAGCAAAACCACTTTACCGGAATTTTCGTTGCGCTCTAAAATGGCATGAGCCTCACTAGCTTGTTGCCATGGCATAGTTTTATAAATATTAAAGTCATAGTTCTCGTTGGCAATATCATCGTAAAAACGCGCGACAAAGGCATCTCTCAGAGCGCGTTTAAACTCAATACTGCGATTACGAAGTGTTGATGCATGAAACGAAATCCGCTTTTGTAATAAACGTGCAAAGTCTACCTCTGCAAAGCGCCCGTCTAAAAATGCCAGCATAATAATCTGACAATCCATTGCGGTCACTATGGCATTTTTATTTAAATAGCTACCAGAAACAGGGTCAACAATTGCGTTTGCAGTGAGCTTATGTGATTTCATATACTCAACAAAATCAGTGGTTTTATAATTAATTACGTGGTCAGCACCCAACCTTTTAGCATGTTCACATTTTTCATCCGAACCTGCGGTAATCACTACTTGTGCACCAGCACTTTTTGCCATTTGAATAGCAGCCCCACCAACACCACTAGCACCTGCATGAATAAGCGCCGTTTGCCCTGATTGTAACTTGCCTAATTCAAATAGCGCACCAAAGGCTGTTAAATACACTTCGCTTATAGCGGCACCTTGCGCCATAGAGATATGATCAGGCAATATCATTAACTGCTGCGCATCTACTGCGACATATTCACTGTAAGCGCCACCAGCACATAAAGTAAAAATACGCTTACCGAGCCATTTAGGGTCTACCTCACTGCCAAGCTCACACACGGTGCCTGCACACTCAAGTCCTAAAATAGGGCTATCCCCTTCAGGGGCAGGATACTTACCTTGACGCTGCATACAATCAGCGCGGTTAACCCCAATCGCTGCCACTTTTACCAGCACTTCATTATTGTTAACCTTCGGTTTATCGGTTTTCGAAAACGCTAACTGCTGCTCATGATGTGAAATGTACTGCATAAGTCTCCTTGTATTGGGTTTATTTGATTTTTCGCCACACTTCGGCTTCAACTAGCTGGCCATTTTCTGTAAGAGAATGATGCCACAAATTCCCTTCAACTTTATAATCAAAAGCCATGGTTTTACCCATCAATGATGCAATATTGCCATACTCAAAGGTTTCAATAAATTGCCCATCGTTTAATTGGTACTGGCCACCACCAGCATAACTAAATTGGCCATTTTTTTCTGTGATATAGCTAAAGTGTGTTGCTGTTACTAATTTGATTGAAGTTATCTCTGGGGCTTTAGCGCTGACAAACCCATCTTCTACCGCGTATTTTCCTTGAACAAACTCCCACGTACCTAATAGGGGATTGGCAAATACAGAGTATGGCAATAAAACTAAGCAAGCGAATATAGTAAATTTCATCATAATCCTTATCGTGTTAACTGTGCCTGAAGAAACCAACTCAGCGTTAATTTACTGACATAGTATTAAAACGCCAACTTTGCTTATAAGGGTATACATCTGGAAGCTGACCTTGCTCAATTCCTTGCTGGATCATTTGCCAGTACTTTGCCGTAAATAAATCACTATGGTAATGATTAAAGTGGTTAAACGCACTGTTACTGGCACTAAAAAACACTTTAAATTGACTGGGAAATATATCATTTTGGTCAATATCAAAATAGCTGTGTGAGCTTAATTCTTCTAACGCGTTTTGTGTATTTGGCACGTCTCTAAAATTGCAATCGGTGAGAGGGCAAATTTCATCATAATCATAAAATACTATTCGCCCCCAACGTGTTACGCCGAAGTTTTTCATCAGCATGTCACCAGCAAAAATATTTGCACTGGCAAGCTCTTTTATCGCTTTACCATAATCAAGCATCACTTGCTGAAGTGATTTACTATTACATTGATTGATATACAGGTTGAGCGGTGTCATTTTTCGCTCAACGTAAACATGCTTTAGTATTAAGGCTTTGCCGGAAATGACTAAGCTATCGCCAATGTGTTTTTTCATTTCTATTAGCAGTTCATCACTAAAACGGCTTAAGTCAAATGCAAGGTATCTAAACTCATGAGTGTCAACTAATCGCCCTACTCTGTCAGCTTGTTTTACAAAGTTATATTTATCTTTTACTTGTTGTTTAGTTGCTGTTTTTGGGGCACTAAACTTATCTTTTATTACCTTGTATACATAATCTAGGCCGTCAATGGTAAAAACTAGCATCACCATACCCGGAGTCCCTGGCGCTAGGTGGTACGTGTATTCTGCGGGACTACTTTTAGTCGTATCTACTTTATAACGATAAAATTCGGTTTTTGCATGTTTAATAAAACCAATCGCATTAAATAATTCAAAACGTTGTTTGTGAGGCATTAATACACTGAGGTAGTCAACATAACGAGCAGGTTGGTCGGTATCTACCATAAAATAGGTACGTGCAAAGCCAAATAATAAACTTAGTTGATCAGCCCCCATCATTACAGCATCAATTGTAAGCCCATCGGGGGTATTTAAAATAGCAATTGCAAAGGGCATGTTATCGCCATTTTTGGCAATACATCGCCCTATGACATAACAGGCCTTATTACGATAAAAATGCGAGTTAGCATATTCGATATAACCATCATTTAAGTTTATTAATTCGTATACTTGTCGACATTGCTGCTGAGCACCTTGCGTTAACGTTGCTTGTAACTTAGTTAAATCACTACTTAAATCTTTAAAGGGGACTCTAAACACTTGCTCATTTAATAAGGCTTTAATTGCCTGATCAAACCCTTCTTTTAAGGAGATACGACTTACAAGCCCTTCATAAGAGCGCGGCTGCCCTCGGTATTTTGCTTTTAATACAAATAAGTGAACTGTGCGAATTTTTTTATCATCCCAAATAGCGCCAAAAGTAGAATTAAAAAATGTATGCGCAATGGGCTGGTTTTCATGCTCTTTTACCATCTCACCATAAATATTTTTAGCCCGTTGCCATGTTTGAGGGCAATTCAATTCATCATAAGCAATCACTCTAACAGCTTCACTAACTTGCTTTACTTGGCGTTCATACACTTGTAAGCGCTCTCGCATTGCTGCTTGCACCTCATGGTACTGGCGTTGTTCAAAGCGACTTTGTGCCCCTAAGGTGATATTTAAAAATTGTGCAAACATAGCATCAAAGCCTGCAAATATCGCTCGGGCTAACTTAGTGGCGACCACGGATTGTACCGAATTATGTTGAGAGGTTAATAGCGTGCTTGGCATGATTTAGGCGCTTCTATTTTTAGCAATTATGCTGATTATTTTTTATTAGAGGTTTACACCTTAGCAAGCACACTTTAATTTAGGTAATTAATACAGCAAATAAATAAAATTGATCATATGAATATAAGAAATGTCGACCTCAATTTACTCGTCTATTTAAATGTATTAATAGATGAAAAAAGCGTATCAAAAGCAGCTAATAAGCTTGCTTTAACTCAACCAGCGATGAGTAATGCGTTAAAACGTTTAAGAGATTTATTTGATGATCCTTTGCTGGTACGAGCTGCGGGCTCTATGACTCCAACAGCCAAAGCACTGTCGCTCAAACCTGAAATTGAAGCGCTGCTTAAAATGGCAGAGGAGATCACTCAACCAAGCGAGCAATTTAACCCAGCAACTGCGCAAGTTACATTTCGTATTATGGCAAACGATTATTTAGAATCGACTCTAATTGCCCCCTTTATTTGCGAGCAACTAGCTAAAAACCCGGGCATTGACTTTGATGTGCTTAGTCCCAGTGATGTAAATTTACAAGATATGGAAAAAGGCACTATCGATTTGGCAATAAATCGTTTTAATGGTCTGCCGCGCTCTTTTCATCAAGCGACTGTATGGCGAGATAATTATTGTTGTTTAACCCACCCAAATAATAATTTTTTAACGCATGCTAACTTAAATCAATACCTACAAAGCGAACATATATGGGTTAACCGCGCAGGCTGGGGGCCAGAGCCCGCAGTGACCAATAAGTCAGGAAAACAAAAATTAGGCTGGGTAGATGAAGCTTTGTGGCAATTAGAACAAACCCGTAAAATACGCGTATTTACTCGCCATTACATGATTGCCAGCTTACTGTGTCAATCTGAGCAACTCATAGCTACGCTACCCCGTCGTCAAGCAAAGCTATTAACCAGTCACACTAATTTAGTGATTAGCCCAGTACCATTTCAAGTCGTCCCTATAGAAGTAAAAATGATATGGAGCCCGTTATTACACCACACACCAGCGCATCAATGGCTTAGACGTGGGTTATTAGCGTTCGCAAATACAGTGGTTGATAGGTAACACATTAAAATATTGATTAAATCAATATCAATTATTGAAAACAACAATTTCATTAATATTATACTTAGCGCTACAGTGAAGTTAAGCCAACAAACTAAGAGTAATAATTATGCAAACATCAGCAAGCTTCACACACCAAGACGGGTTATTCATTGATGCAAATTTACATCACTTCATTGAACAACAATTATGCCCAAATACGCCGCTTGAGACGGGTCACGTTTACCAGTCACTTGCCACATTAGTTGATGAATTCGGCTGTAAATGTCGTAAAAATAAACATCAAGAAAACGATACTCTTGACGTAAACACTTTATTGAGTGCCTATCAACGTAAAAGCCACCCTCATTGCCATGTTGATGCACAAACAACTGAAGCCGTATTAGATGAATACTGCTGTCAAGTACCTGCCATTATTGTAGTTGCGTTAATGGACACGCTCAGTGGCACTGTATGTGACGAGCCAAGTGCACATGAGCTTTATCACAGAGCAGCAGAGCTAACAGAGCGTCCATGTGTTCATCGTCAAGCAGCCACTAACGCTTCAGCAGCTTAACAATGCAGTCGTTTAAAAGTGCTCGATAACCTTACTAGCAAATTGTTTGCAGCTTAAGGTTGTCGAGTTATGATTTGAATGAGCCAAATCAAAAGTTACCTGCCCACTGGCAAATGTAGTTTCTAAGGCGTTTTCGATTAAACATGCCGCTTCAACCCATCCCATATACTTAAGCATTAACACTGAACTTAATATGCTACTGCTCGGGTTTGCCTTATCTTGACCAGCTATTCGCTCGAACGTGCCATGTGTCGGCTCAAAAAAAGCCACCTCTGTATTTAAATTGGCGGCAGGCATAATCCCTACCCCCCCAACCTGTGCACTGAGCATATCGGCTAAAAAGTCACCATTTTGATTTGTAGTAGCCACCACATCAAATTGCGCAGGATCCATCAAGCATTGCTGCAACATATTATCGGCAATCACTTCTTTAATAATCAAGGGGGGTAAATTGGTTCGTTGTATTTCAAGCCAACGCCCATTTTCATGTTCTTTGGCATTATATTCTTGTTTTGCGAGCGCAAAGCCCCAGCGTTTAAACGCCCCATCGGTAAATTTAAGAACATTACCTTTGTGCACTAACGTAAGTGACTCTCTCTCATTTTTAAGGGAATAATTAATGGCAAAGCGTATTAATCGCTCTGACCCTTCTTTAGATATATTTTTAATCCCTATACCACACTCTTGAGCGAAACGAAGACGGGTTACGCCCATTTCTTCACACAAAAAATCGAGCACTTTTTCACTTTCAACACTCCCCGCCTGCCATTCAATTCCTGAATAAACATCTTCACTACTATCGCGCAACACGGTAATGTTAGTGGTAAAGGGGTTTTTTAATGGCGAGGGTAAAGCACTAAAGCCTTTTATAGTACGCATATTAACAAATAAATCCATTTCATGGCGAAGCGCAACATTAAGAGAGCGAAACCCGCCACCTAAAGGTGTGGTTAGCGGCCCTTTTATAGCAATTTTGCATTCACGTACCGCATTTATGGTTTCTTGAGGGAACCAGTCGCCATCATAAAGCTTGGCCGCTTGTTCACCATTATACACCTGCATCCAATGTATCTTACGTTCCTTGCCATAACAATGCTCTATGGCAGCATCCACTACTTGACGCATTACTGGCATCACATCTAAACCAACCCCATCACCGTCAATATAGGCAATAATAGGTTGTTCGGGTATATGCCACTGTCCTTGATCATCAATGTGAATATTGTCGCCATTGTCTGGCACCTTAATATGTTGATACTGCATACGTCCTCCTACAAGAGAATATATTTAAGCATGCATAACCCTACTTGTCTTCATAACAAAGCGTATAGCGGTTATTCAACGATAAAATGTAAAATTTAAGGTGCTTTTTTAACGGTTAAAATAACGTCAATCGCATTGAGTAGAGCCTCAACTTGTTGTATGTCGAAAGCGTCAGGTGAAGACTTTAAGTTTGTTTCAAAATCAACAGCCTGTTTATACAACGCTTTGCATTCAAACATTCCAGCCGTTCCTTTGATCATATGCACGCTGCGTGCAAAACCCGTTATATCACCCTGCTTAAATTGAGACACTAACGTGTCTTTTTGTTTATTTAACCCTTTAATATATTCCTGCTTGAGTAGTGCAAACTCCTCATCGGGTAGCTTAATGTTCTCGCATATATCAATATCAAGATAACTTGCAATTTTACTACTAAAACAGCTTCTATCTATAGGTTTGGCAATATGATCAGTAAAACCTTGTTTTAAATAGCGATCAATTTCATGCTTCATCGTGTTAGCAGTGAGCGCCACAATGGGTGTTGTTACCCCTGTTGCTTGTATAATCTTAATTGCTTGCTCACCATCCATAATTGGCATTTGAATATCTAATAAAATTAAGTCGAAGCTTTCATCCATCGCTGCTTGCGCTGCATCTCGACCATTTTCAACAGCGACAACGGTTAACCCCATCCGCTCTAAAATTCGCTTAATAAGCTGACGATTTTCTGGATGGTCTTCAGCCACAAGTACTCTACCCACTAAATTTCGCTGACTATTATTTAAAAATAGCTCTTTGGTTTGTGGTTTACGTATATCGTCAAATGCGTTAACCCATTGCGTATGTTCGGTTGTATTTAACTCCATAGTAAAGCAAAACTCGCTACCCCTACCTACCACAGAAAATACAGTAATATCGCCATTTAGTTTATTTGCTAAGCTTTTTGATATATTTAAGCCAAGTCCAGTACCACCGTATTTACGAGAAATTGACGAGTCAGCTTGGTGAAAGGGAGTAAATAGGTCTTTTTGCTCGCTTTCGGTCATACCAATACCGGTGTCTTCAACTTTAATTATTAGTTGCTTTTGATTGCAACTCACCGTCAGCATTATGTAGCCCTGGGTAGTAAATTTAAGTGCATTGGTTGCTAAATTTAATAATATTTGCCTAAGTCGAGTTGGATCTGAGACTATCCAATCTGGTAATGGAAATTGATAATCAACTTTGAATTTTAAGCCTTTATCGCGGATTTGCTTTCCTAGTAATGATTCAATTTCAGCAATAGTGGCAAACAAATCCGTTTCAACTAATTCTATCTCTAAACGGTTAGCCTCAATTTTCGACATATCCAAAATATCGTTAATTAGCCCAAGTACATGACGACTGTTTTGCAAAATCACCCTGATCCCATGATTTCTTTCATGAGGCTGTATATCACCTAAAATTATCCCATCAGCATAACCAATAATGGATGTCATTGGGGTGCGGATCTCATGGCTCATGTTAGCTAAAAATCGACTTTTAGCTTCACTTGCATCACGAAGCTCTTCCGCCAATTGTTGTAACTCTTGGGTACGCAGTTCGACCTTGTGTTCCAAATTTTTAGTCAGTTCAACATTCTGATGATGCAAAATACTGAATTTATTTGCGACAGCAAAAGCAAGTAATACTGCATCGAGCGCTGTGCCAATAAGTCCAAGTAAATAGAGATCCATTTTTATTGGCTCAATAAGTCCTAGATTAGTTAAATTGCCAACCATATTAGGAATGGCCATAGCCAAATAGGCGAGAACAAAATAGCGAGCTGGTTTAAAGCCACTGATCCAGCTTCGTATACCAACAACCATACCTAGAGATAAAGTTGCCCCTGTTACTAAAGTGGCCCAAATAAAGCCAAAACCAGGCCAAACCATTGCAAAAGGTGCGCCTGCGGTGGCAACAATGCCTAAGTAGATTGATAATCGAGATAACTTAGGAGACGTGTCTTTTAATTTAAGTAAGCTGTTAAAAAATAAAATATTTGTGATTGGAATTAAAGTAAAACCTAACCAATGAAAATGGGCATTGTAAAAACCAAAAATTTGATCCGGTATATGAAAAAACTGACTCCAAGCCAACACCCAGCATGCTGTGAACATGGCGTAGTACAAATGGGTTTTATCTCTATCACCCAAGTAAATAAGAAAATTGTATAAACCTAACGCAATACCAACCCCAAAGCACAGCAACATAATCATGTTGTCTGAGGTTTTTCTTACAAAAAAATCGTCATAAGATGAAAGCACTAATTTTGGTGGAGTATAAAAATATTCACTTTGAAATTTTGCAATTAATACGTAAGAACGATTAGGCGTCAGCTTAACTTTATTCCCATAGTGAAATGCAAACTCATTTGGGTAACCCCCCCCAGTGACATACTGCTTTATTGGTTCATCAAAGTTCGATATATCATAAATCCGGGTTTCGATTTTTGAAAGTAACGTGTTATACGGATAGAGCACCAGTTCATCTAAATCTGTTTTATTTTCAAGTGCTATGACAAACCAAAAACTACCACCAAAAAACGATGTTCTTGATTGTGGTTGTTTATCTTCAAGCCACATTTCTATTTCACTGTGGTTACGGGGAAAAGTACCACTCGTTACCTGAAATACATGACCCTGACCGAGCAAATCAGTATCTTGTTGTTTTAAAGTATAAACAATAGGAGCGAGTGTATCTGCCGGCGCTAAATTGCTAAAGCACAAAAATACACAATATAAAAATAGCTTTAGAACTGCCTTCATTGGCATACTTCGCACCTTAATTTAAAGACTAAAATTAAAACTGATAACTAACATCTAAACCAAAACGCCTGCCTTCACCTTTAAAGTCTTCAAGCATGCCAAGGAAAGAGCTTAAATCAAATTTTAAGTGGCTATATTGCGTACCAAATAGGTTTTTTCCCCAAATAGCAATCGCCCAGTTATCATGTTGATACTGTATGTTTGCGTTAAAAATACTATAGCCATCTTGCATAGCATAAGGGTTTTGATTCTGATCAAAATAATAGTCGGATTGATAATCAACTAATAATTGCGTTGTTAGTGGGTGATTCGCCAACTCAAGCGTGTATTCAATGCCTGCACTGAGGTTCCATTTTGAGGTAAATGGCAAGCGATTATCAGTTAATGCGTTACCTAAAGGATCAACATATTCTTCAAACTCTGCATGGGGTATATAACCCATAGCAAACTTAACATTCAAATCATCGGTCAGCCAATACTCAAAATCAGCCTCTAGGCCATATATAGTCGAATCTGCCACATTTTCTAATAATTGAATAGGCGGGCTCTGATCAGATACTGAAGGCTGATTCATAAACACCTGTTGGTCATTATAATCATAATAAAATGCAGCCCAATTAAATCGCATGCCCAACTGTGGCCACCAAGACTTTGAGCCAATTTCATGTGAGTTCAATCGTTCTTTTTGATAATCAGCAAGCTGTGCTTGTTCAACCGATGATAAAAACCCACCGTTATAGCCTCCGCTTTTTGCGCCATTAGCAAATCGATAATAGCCATAGGTCGCATCATCCAGCTTAACGTTCACAGCCAACTGACCAGAAATGCCATTATCTGATTGCTCTCCCTGAACACGATAAAATGGCACCTTAACTCCGGTTAAATCGTTAGGGTCTAAAATAATATTAAGCTGGGATGTTGAGTCGTAATCTAAAGACTCATAAGAATAACGAAGCCCAGCGGTAATTAGCCAATCTTGGTTTAATTGATAGTCAAGTTGGGTAAACGCTGCAATGCTCTTTGTTTTTATCCTATTATCATAGAAAAAAGTAGCGGTTAAATCTGTCTCTAAAATGCCTCGATAATCTCGTAAAATATCATTTACATTGTCTTGAATAATAGACTCATCAGCATAATAAATTCCCGTTGTAAGAAAATGCTCTGCGAGCTGAGATTGCAACCGAAACTCTTGCGTTACTAAATCAGTATTTAAACCTAAATTGCCTTCACATAACCGTGCTGGAGAGCCATCACAGTTAAAGGCATGATCACGCTTTAACTTGTTATAGCTAGTTAGTGAAATAAGCTCATTGTGTGTATCCAATTGCCAATTAACATGGGCACTCCCTCCCTTACCATCGGTTTTATGTGGCGAATTATTATTAACGCTTACTGTATAAAAATCATCACTGCCATCATTAAATCCAAAGTTATCAAAACAGGTGGTTGAACCTGCTTGTGCTGGCGAGCATCGCTCTCCTGTTAATGGGTTTGCAATAACCCCAATACTGCCAACAGGCTGAACTATGCCATCCCAATCAGAAATATGCCCTTTTATCAACAACTGGACAGTGTCAAAGTCAGCTAAAAAAGATACTCGACCATTTGTTTGCCGCATGCCCGCTGTTGGTGAATCAGCAAAAATATTGTTTGTAGAATAATCATAATTTTGATGGTTTAGCGCAACACGAACGGCTGTGTTTTCTCCAATAGCTGAATTAAACATAGCATCAACACTGGTTGCATTATTATTAGCAACACCTGTACTTAAATAACCACTTTGTTCAAACTCAGGGCGTTTAGAGCGGATTAAAATAGCCCCACCAGTGGAATTACGACCAAATAAAGTTCCTTGAGGGCCGCGCAAAATGTCAATCTGCTCAATATCAAACAAGTTAACAATTTGGTTACTGGCAGAGCCCACGGCTATTTCATCAACATACATAGCCACCGGCGATGTATTAGCTGTATTGTAATCAACTAATCCAACACCACGAATATTAACCGCTGGCGGTGTACCTTCCGCTGCGTTTTGGCTAATTTTTAAATTAGGGGCAAATACAGATAACTCTGTTGAGTCTTTAACCTGTTGCGCTTTGAGATCATCCCCTGTTACTGTGCTAACAGAAATGCCGACTTCTTCAATTTTTTGCGCTCTTTTTTGCGCATAAACCTCAATGATTTCCATATTAGGCTGATCATCACTTTTACCCTCTACAACAACTTTCGCCTGCAGTGGTAGTAAAAAACCTGGTAAGCATACCAACCATATATTTTTATTCAGAAGCTTGCCTTTATTTTTCATTTCACGTGACCTTTACGCTAAATAAATGTAAACAACATGTTTAACTATATACTAATCAACCGATTAAAGCTGTGCTAGAAGGGTATTTTAATTTTTGATAACTGCAAATGCATTTTCGCCACTAATGTGTTGTGGGTAACCCACCATTGCTCTGGCTGTTTGCATACCCGCCATAACAGCCGCTTCAACACAACCGGCATTAACACCCGTTTTAATCCAGTCTCCGGTAATAAAAAGGTTTGTAAATTTTGTTTCATCTGTCGCCAGTCGATACTTACTTGAACCAGCAACTGACAAAACATAACGCTCACTTGGGTCAACGTTTACTCGCCAGTATTGAGCATTTAATCGTTCATCCCCTGATGACGATATTTCATATAATACAGACCAATCAAACTCATTATTTTGATATGCAAGCGGCCATAAAGACTGCATGTTTTTTTCTAGTATTGCTTCTAGGTTTACCTTTACTTGCGATTTAACCTGTAGAGGAAATTGATGTTCACTTTTTGGTGGATAGTGCTCACAAGGAAAAACACTGCAAAAATAAGCAATGTTTTTAGGAGGACAATCAGTAGGCCATTGCTCTTTGTCGACTAAATTCATCATTGCCGCCCACGTATCAAATGGTTCGCTAAAGCCACTTAGAATTGGGCCTTCTTTACTCTTTGGAATATATTGCCAGCCTAATTGCTCGTCTGTTTTATTAAGCCATAGTTGGGCAGCTTGGGTTGCCACCGTTTTGACTTGCTTTGCTTGTGCTGCAAATTTAGTATCCCACGCTAATAATGAAGGGCATACGTGCTCAAGTGACGCCACAGATACACCCAACACAATTCTGTCAAAATCTTCTTTGTAGTTTAATTTTTTTATTGGCAGTGGCTGCCCAAAATGGTTTTCGTATTGAGACGGCCAGTCTGACCAAAAAGATTCTAAGTTAATATCATGCTTCTTTAATAGTGCGGCTTGTTCACTATTAATTTGCGCATAAAGTGGTTCACTTGGCCAACAAGGTAGTTTTTTAACATTAACCAGTGGTTTATACTCTGCGTCTGAGAGCAAAGAAACTTGTTGCTGAAGCTCAATGCTCTCGACAAAACTCTCTCCTTGCTCACTTAGGCTGGGAGTCAGGTTTTGCAATTGATGAAAATACTCAAACTTAACCCCTCTTTTTTTAAGTAATTCGTACAAGGGAGCAAAGATGACATCGCCCATCCCCGCTTGCATTTTCCACATGACCCCTCCGCGGTAACACAGCGCGATGCGTAACATAGCCAGTGATGCGACACCAGCCTCAACATTGGGCTTACTTAGGTCACCCGCAGGGTACGCAAACACCAAATCATAAAACCCTCGTATGGGCGCCGAATTAGCACTGTATTGCTCGTTTGCCCCATTTCTTATAAGCCATTGCCTAAAATCAAATTTATTTATAACATCAAACCCATCTCGATATACTTTGTCTTTTACCAAACCAACTAGCATTGCAATAGCAAGGTCTGCGCAAATATATAATCGTCTAAGCTGCGCATTATTGTCTAACAACTCAATCATTTCGCTATTAAGCCAGCGCTTTAGTTTTCTAACTATATACCAAATAACAAGGCCATCTTTTTTCTCATGTACTTGGGGGTTTAATGTATTGTCGGCGTGTGCAAACTTATTTAACGTATTAATTAGTAAGCTTGGAGTAGAAGCAACTTCACTCGAATATTGTTTTATATCATCAGCAAATTGTTGCCAAGCATCTTCGGTATCATCAACCAAATCTGTTATTTGTTGGTGCAAATGCCGTAATAAAGATTGATCTCGTGATTTTTTTGTACTTAGTTGTATATTTTTGTTGGCTTTTTTTGCTGCTGACTGTAAATCAAATATCCACTTTTTTAGCCAAGCTATGGTCATTTTAATAAAATCCCATGGCGTTATATCTAAACTTCCATCAGCAGGGTTCCCAGGAAGTAATGGGAAATCAATTGGCCATGTTTGCCATTGGTCATCAATATATTCTTCTAAGGCTATAAAGCTATGCGGTTTTAATGCTTGCTGCCATGTAGATAAAGGTGAATCGGCTGGCCGTTGTAATTTAGTGTAAACCGTTTCTATTGTTTTAAAGCTATTTACATAAGCACCAAACCATACATGTAAGCCATGCTCTTCAATACGCTGCCCGCTGGCCGCATTACGACCACTAGCCCCTTTACCACCTAAGCGCCAACCTTGCTGGTATACAGTGATAGCTCGATGCTGTTGCCAGTCACTTTGCTCAGTCAAATACAATGCAGCAGTCATTGCTGATACACCGCCACCAATTATCACGATTTTTTCTTGGTTCATGGGAAATCCTTCTAAGCAATTTAAATTTTAGTTGCGGCTAACTGGTCAAAGTCCATTTGCACATAAAAAGGTAAATGCAACGCTTGACTACCTAACTTTAGACCAAACATGTCGGCAAGTGGGAAACTGTCTAATTTATTGAGGTGTAAAGTAAACTCTGGCTTTAAAAATTTAAAATGGTGTATTTTTTTAATCTCAGAGGGTGAGTGCATTACGCTTTGGTATACCGCTGAATCACCGCTGCCATCAGGAAATTGTTTTAACAATATTTGATCCATTTGTGGATTAACAAAGCCACTCAATAGCTGCTTTAATAATGAAAAATCAATACCTAAATGTTTGCGAGAAAACAAATTTGCTACTTGCTCGCCAAAGTCATCAATAATAGAGAAGAAATCGCTATCTTTGTGTTTAGAGTTCATAGTAATTGAAAATAACTCATGCGTTTGTAGCTTAGATTCAGGAGAAAAATATTCGAAGCACTCTAAAGATATTGAAAAATTCGATAGCTCCGATACACAGCTGGGCATGGTGTAGTCACACAAATACTTATTATAGCCCCATGTTTCGCGACCATTAATAAGTGCATAAATGTTGTTAACACAGATAAAAGCTGGATACCAATATAAGTAGGTTATATCTTCATCCTCAACCTTAGCGACAGGCAACCAAATGATAATATCTGTTTCTTGCATCCAACCATGCTGATCGAATGGCGAGGTCATTGAGGCTATTTTTTCAATATCTGTAAATGTAATAAGTGCAAACTCGCCAAGTATTTTAAAATAAATATTACCCTCACCCCCTATGTTTAACGTTGAATCAATGTACTTTTGTGCTTTCTTAGATTCTATTTCAGCAAAAAAACCATACATATTCGCATTGTGCATACGACAAGGCGGCTTTGCTATTGGATTAGATAAAAAATGTTGATATGGCGCAGATAGTGAACTCATTTGACCCCCCTCAGTTAAAAACTGAGTATAGTCAGATATATTTGAGTCTGTTGATCTTTACGAATTAATATTTATGGCTATACGTGAATTGCTCTCGATTCAAAGTATTTTAATAAATTGCTTGCAAAGAAAAATATTGTGGCGTAAGATCGATGCTTGGCTATAAAAAGCCCTAGCGGTTAACCTCTTTACCCTGATCCAGTAAGCCCCGCAAAACGTATATTCAAAAGCTAAGTTATTGTACGGCGAGAACCCCTATTAATACCTTGATGATTTATTTTAATATCATCGTAAAAGTGTCATAAAGATCGTCAACACTGTAATGAAGCTAAACACAATTAGATTATTTATCATCTGTAATGTGCTTTAAGAAAAAGCCCAGAATAAATAACAAAAATAAAGTGAGTTTTATTATGTCATACAAATATAACGGATCTATGATCCAAATAGCACATCCAGTGCAATCAATTTCGGTTAACAAACATCGTGTAATCTTCAGCGATACACAAGGTTTGAAAAATGCATTGTTTCAAAAAGCAAGTGATGCACGTCAATTTGTAAAATGGCTGAAAGCCAGTTAATTATCATTTATAAGTGTTTAACTTATAAATAAATTAAAATGCCAGCTTTATGCTGGCATTTTACTTTTTGGTGTATTACTGACTACACTTAAATCCATGTTTATTTATTTGTTGTGGTGAAAATGCGGTTTTCGTGGATAATACTGTTCGTCTGTGTATTTTTAAGCACAAAGTGTGATGCCAGAACAATAAAATGGATAACGCATGACTTTGCGCCCTATTATATTTTGAGCGGTCCGGATAAATCTCAGGGCCGTGATGAAAGTATTATTTCGCTATTAGAGCAACAACTTCCGCATATTAACTTTGAACGTATCATTATTCCCTCTGGTAAAGTTATTCAGGAACTCGCTAACCTGCAATCAAATGCATGCGCATTATCACTTTATAAAAACAAATATCGCGAAGAACGTGTTTATTTCACGCATCAAAGCTCTACAGCTGGTCTTTCTCCATCTATTGCCATGCATCAAAAGCTGAGCATTTCGCTAGGTATTGAAAGCAGTAAATCAGTGTCGTTAACTAATTTATTAGTAAATAAAAAGCTCACCTTGGGTGTATCGATGAATCGCTCATACGGCAGTGAAATTGATAAAATAATTAATACCACACCTAATACAAATATTGTCATTAGACCTACTCGCGATACCCTCAGTACATTAACCTATATGCTTAACTTAGAGCGAATTGATATTTTATTAGGCTACCCCAGTGAGCATTATTATTTAGCAAAAACGATGGGGTTTAGTGACAATTTAACGCAGCGCATGCTGACTGAGGCACCAAAAATTAGTTACGGTTACATTGGCTGTACTAAAAACGAGCAAGGCGCAGAAGATATTGCCACACTCAATCAGCAACTCAAACTAATTAAGCAAACTGAAGACTATAAACAAGTATTAACTCGGTGGTTACCAAGTCACTTAAAATCAAAATTAGAAGCGCATTTACAATAAAAAAGCTAAGCGTGATAACGCTTAGCTTTAACTATAAAACGGTATTATTGACGAATACCTTCAATAAATAAACCAATATCAACGTGCGTTGACGCTGGGCCTAAATCGTAATCAATACCGTAATCGGCTAGTTTTAAGCTGGTTTCACCTTCAAAACCAACACGGTAACCACCCCATGGATCTTTACCTTCACCAATCTTATCAATTTCAAAACTAATTGCTTTAGTAATACCATGAAGGGTAAACTCACCGGTTACTGTGGCTTCTTCACCGTCTTGATCAAACTTAATTGCTGTACTTTTAAAGCTAGCCTGTGGGTATTTGCTTACATTTAAAAAGTCACCACCGCGTAAGTGTTTATCTCGTTCAGCATGGTTTGAATCTAGGCTTGCTGTGTCGATATTTACACTAATTTGAGATGCGTTTGGATTTTTAGCGTCGTAGTTAAACTGCCCATCAAAGGTGTTAAAACGCCCGTGCAACCAGCTGTAACCTAAATGTTTAATTTTAAAATTAACAAAGGCATGTGCTCCTTTGGTATCAATAACATAGTCTGCAGCACTAGCATGGGTAGCTGTCATAAACATCGCTGCTGATAACGCTGAAGTTAATAGTAACTTTTTCATTTTAAGCTTCCTTTTGTAATTTGATCATTCTAATTAATGTTTTATCTTTATCTATAAAGTGGTGTTTTAACACACCTAAAATATGCAGCACCACAAACCCGATCAATAAGCATGCGCTGTAATAATGGATCTGCCCTGCTATATCTGCCTGAGAATCAAAGGTAAAGTCGATGGCTTTAACATAAAACAAGCCAAACACTTCGATTGGTCGCCCATCAGCAGTAGAAATTAAATACCCAGACACCATAATAATCACTAAAAACAGATACATTAAAATATGTGCGGTTTGGGCCAGCTGGTTTAATTGAGTGTTAGTCCCAATAGGGCTAGGTTTTACATTAAATCGACGCCATAACAGTCTAAAAACAAATACAGCCGCTAAACTCAGCCCTATGCTTTTATGCAAATCTAATGAGCCTTTATACCAGCTATCATAGTAAGTTAACTCAACCATGTATAAGCCTAAACCAAACAAACCAAAGACAGTCAACGCCATTAACCAGTGTAAAAATATAGCCATCAGGCCATAACCGGTTTTTGAGTTTTTAAACATTGCTTATCGCCAATCTCTAATCTAGTAATAACACTACGATATAATGGATGAGTGGCGATTAAAATAGCATATGCAAACACTTATCGTGCGTATACGCACAGTAAAGTCTATTAATTTAGTATAATTGCAAAAAACTTTATGGGAGGTTAACTTTCGGCAGGCTCATTAAGAGATACATATATTTGGCTATCAGACTCAACTTGTAAGCAAGCAATTAAGCCCTCTTTGATTAGTTCTAACATGGCAATAAAACTAACAACTACTCCACTGCGGCCCTCTTCAAAGGTAAACAGTTGGGTAAACGCAACAGGTGCTTTTGCTTGGGATAGTGTCTGTAAAATTAAACTCATACGTTCACGAGTTGACAGGGTTTCTGCACTAATTAAATGATGCTCAAATGTTTTAGCACGCGCCATTACGTCGCTTAGCGCTAACAATAGATCTTTGATTGCCAGTTCAGGTAAGGGTTGGTTTTTTTCTTCTAACTCTGGGAAAGTTGCATTGGCGATAAATATATCGCGACCAACGCGGGGCAAAGAATCGATATTTTCGGCCGCTTTTTTAAATTGTTCGTACTCTTGTAGACGTTTTATAAGTTCGGCGCGGGGATCTTCCTCTTCTTCTAATTCCTCATGCACTGGCAGTAACAACCGCGACTTAATCTGCGCCAGCAATGCTGCCATTACGAGATATTCGCCGGCGAGTTCTAACTGAAACTCACTCATCATTTCTACATATTTTACATACTGCTCAGTAATGCTAAATATAGATAATTCGAGAACATCTAACTTGTGCTTTTTAATTAAATAAAGCAACAGATCTAACGGACCTTCAAAGGTTTCTAAAATAACTTCAAGCGCATCAGGCGGAATATATAAATCTTCAGGCTTTTCAACAACGGCTTTCCCATGCAAAAATGCCAGTGGCAGCTTTTGCTGCACTGGCATATCTGTAGGTATTAACGAAACCGTGTCAGGCTGTTTCATTGCTATTCAAATGGAGCCGTATCGCCGCAGCCTACACGTAAAATTTGAATATCGTCCTCTGATAAATCAATTACCGTGGTTGCTTGCTCTGTGAGGTATCCGCCATGAATAATTAAATCGACATGCTTATCTAGACGATCCAAAATGTCATCGGGGTCCGCTTGCGTGTATTCATCACCCGGTAAAATAAGTGAGCATGACATTAATGGCTCACCCAATTCCGCAAGTAACGCACAAGCAATTGGGTGTTCAATAACACGAATGCCTATGGTTTTTTTCTTATCGTTTAATAAGCGTTTAGGTACTTCTTTTGTGCCTTTAAAAATAAACGTATAAGGCCCTGGGGTATTATTTTTGATCAGCCTGAACATTTGGTTATCTACCCGAGCATAAGTAGAAAGCTCAGATAAATCGCGGCACACTAAAGTAAAATTATGGTGTTTTTCAATACCACGAATACGCTCTATGCGCTCTTTTGCTTGTTTGTTACCTAAATTACAGCCAATCGCATATCCCGAATCTGTTGGGTACACAACTACGCCGCCCTGTTTAATAATATCAACAGCTTGAGAAATTAGTCTAGGCTGTGGGTTATCCGGATGTATATGAAATAATTGACTCATAATGCAACTCCTTCGTGCTTTTCCCATGTTTGCCAAACCCCTTGGCAATCTTTAGGTAAGTATAAATTTTTTCCAAGTTCTAAATAACTAGTCGGAAAATGAAAATCAGAGCCTTGAGAGCAAAGCAGGTCGTATTCTTGACTCAACAAGCCTAGAAACTGACGCTCACTCGGGGCCTGTTGCGGTTGGGCAACTTCCATTGCATCACCGCCCACCGATTTAAACTCTACGAGTAGTTTACGCAACCACTTATTCGACATTTTGTAGCTACTTGGGTGCGCCAAAACAGCCACCCCACCGGCGGAATGAATCGCTGAAATTGCCGTTTGCATATCACACCAGTTACTCGGTACGTAACCGGTTTTTCCTCGCCCTAAGTACTTTTTAAATACCCCAGGAAAGTTTTTAGCCACACCTCGCTCAATTAAAGCTCTGGCAAAGTGAGCGCGAGTAATTTGCGCATTTTCAGCCAGATCGCGGGCTTGTTGATAAATACCCTCAAAGCCATTTTTAGTTAATCGATGGCCTATTTCAATTGCACGGGTTTCGCGCTTTTGCTGTTGCTCGCTAAGTAATGTATGCAAAGTGCGATCATTGGTATCAATGTTAAGCCCAACAATATGTATTTCAAAACTCTCCCATTTGGTTGATATTTCAACCCCATTAATCAGTTTAAGCGGCAAGTTTTCACGTTTGATAAAAGCCTGCGCAGGCTCAATTGCGGCCACAGTATCGTGATCGGTAATGGCAAATACATCAATGTTTTTATCGACTGCTCGCGCTAATAGTTCCTCAACGGTTAAATGTCCGTCTGAGTGTGTTGTATGGCTATGTAAGTCGTATTTTATCAAATGAAAACTACTTTAATTAATGGTTTAAGGGTGTTTCACACAGTATAACAAGTTTTTTAACGAAATTGTTTTAAATAAACACTTGACACAAAAGCAGTTGATACGTTTTACTGTAGCCACTTTTAGACATTAAAGAATAAATAACAATGAAAAATACAATTCAAAACATCATCTGGTGGTGGCACTCTTAAAACAAAGGGTGATGAATTGTCGTGTCTAAACAAAAAATTCTAACCCGCTACCATGCGGGTTTTTTTATCACTAAATTTTGCAATACAAGATTAACAGGAATTAAAAACATGAATAACGTAAACACTCTTACACATCATTGGTGGTGGCGCCTGGCATAGCGGGACGGTAATGGTCTATCTATAATTTAGACATCGTTATTCAAACCCCGCACTGCTTAGCATTGCGGGGTTTTATTTTTTTAGGGGATGAGGTTTGATTTTTAGTCATATAACAACAACACCAGGTGAAGTGACCAGCATAACGCAAGTACGAGACTACATAAGTAGCCCACTTGCCTTGTATGCGGCACTTGATAAACCTAACTCACTATTGCTTGAATCTGCAGAAATAGATTCAAAAGATAGCGTAAAAAGCTTAATACTGGTTGATTGTGCATTGCGTATTGTTTGCCAAGGCAACCAAGTGAGCATCAGTGCACAATCAAACAACGGCCAACAACTACTTAACTATTTGCAGGCTAATGTACAAAACTGCGCTTCACAGTTAACCGATACCACACTCACACTTGAGTATCACCCAGTCGATGACACCATTGACCAGGCTAGCAAACTGATTGCAGATAACGCTTTTAGTGCACTACGCACGTGTTTAAATAGTATTAGAAGCACCACTGACAATCCGTTCTCAGTGTTTTTAGGCGGCGTATTTGCCTACGACATGGTGGCTAACTTTGAACAACTATCCGATGTGCCTGACGGTGAAAACACCTGCCCAGACTACGTATTTTATTTAGCCGAAACACTGGTTGTTATTGATCACCAAAAACAAACAACCGAGTTAATTGGTAATGTGTTTAATGGCCCAGATGTTCACGCTAATTGTTTTGAAGTGGGCAAACAATTAGAGCGCCTTAATACATTGTGCGACCACGCCGCAGACTTTAGTGCCCCAAGCCAAACAGGTGACTGCCCTGTAAATGTTGATATTAGTGATGAGCAATATTGTCAACAAGTGATAAAACTTAAGCAACACATAGTTGATGGCGATATTTTTCAAGTGGTGCCCTCTCGTACTTTCTCATTGCCGTGCCCTGACTCATTACATGCTTATAGCCAGCTTAAAAAGCAAAACCCAAGCCCCTACATGTTTTACATGCGTGATGAAGATTTCTCATTATTTGGCGCTTCTCCAGAGTCTGCGCTTAAGTATGAGGTTAAGTCTCAACAAGTTGAGGTTTATCCGATTGCAGGTACTCGTCCACGGGGTAAGTTTGCAACTGGACAAATTAATCCCGATTTAGATAGCCGTATTGAACTTGAGCTCAGAAACGATCAAAAAGAACGTGCCGAGCACTTAATGCTGGTTGATTTAGCACGTAACGACGTTGCTCGTATAAGCGTGCCTGGTACACGCCATGCCAAAGAGCTATTAAAAGTAGACCGCTATTCACAAGTAATGCACTTGGTATCACGTGTAGTAGGAAAATTAAAACCCGAATTAGATGCTCTGCATGCTTATCAAGCCTGTATGAACATGGGTACCTTAGTGGGTGCCCCCAAAGTACGTGCGGCAGAATTAGTACGCAAAACTGAAGGCAAACGTCGCGGTAGCTATGGTGGCGCAGTTGGCTATTTAACCGGTGACGGTGCCATGGACAGCTGTATTGTTATTCGTGCCGCCTTTGTTAAAAATAATATTGCGTATGTGCAAGCCGGTGCTGGGGTTGTATTTGATTCAGATCCAATGTCAGAGGCAAACGAAACGCGCGCTAAAGCCCAAGCGGTGATCACCGCGATTAAATCGACGTATAAGGCAGTATAAAATGAGTGAAGCACACCCTATTAAAATTTACTTTTTAGATAACTTTGACTCATTTAGCTACAACCTTGTTGATGAGCTAACAATGCTAGGTGCTGAGTTAGTAGTTTACCGAAACAACATTAGCGCAGAGATCATATTCGAAAAAATGCAGGCAGAGCGTGGACAAGTACTGCTGGTATTATCACCAGGCCCTGGTGCGCCTAGCGATGCAGGCTGCCTTATGGAGTTAATTAACCTGTGTAAGGGCCAATTTCCAATGCTAGGTATTTGTTTAGGCCAACAAGCGCTAACACAAAGCTATGGCGGAGTAATCGGTCACGCTGGTGAAACCGTACATGGTAAGTCATCAATTATTGAGTTAGACGATCACCCGGTGTTTAACGGGATGGGTAGCACTATACCAGTGGCGCGTTATCACTCATTAATGGCCACAAAAGTGCCTGATAACTTAGCGGTTATTGCCAAATACCAAGATATTCCAATGGCTATTTATCATCATCAAGACAATGCACTGGGCTATCAATTCCACCCAGAGTCAATTTTAACGCCCAACGGCGCAATGCTACTACAGCAAAGCGTTGCTTATTTAACACGTGCCAAATAAAAGGAACATTATGACTAATCAATTACACAGCCCGCTTAATGTTCAACACGCCATTGAGCACATCATCACAAAGCAGTCACTTAGTTACGTGCAAACAAAATCGCTATTTGATCAAATTATGCAAGGCAATATGAACGATATTGAACTCTCTGCGCTGCTTATTGGCCTTAAAATGAAAGGTGAAGTAAGCGATGAGATTGCCGGTGCAGCCGCTTCAATGCGTGAAAATGCCGTTGCCTTTACCACTAATAAAACGCTACTTGCTGATAGCTGTGGCACCGGTGGCGATGGTTCAAACACTATAAATATTAGTACCACGGCCGCGATTGTGGCGGCCGCGGCAGGTATTAATATGGTAAAACATGGAAATCGAAGCGTGTCGAGTAATTCTGGGTCTGCTGACTTGCTCAAAGCACTGGGGATCAATATCGATATGACCCCAGAGGTCGCTGCTCGTTGTTTAGAGAGCACAAATTTTACCTTTTTATTTGCACCGCACTACCACAGCGGGGTGCGCCATGCGATGAACGTGCGTACCAGTTTAAAAACCCGAACCATTTTTAATATTCTTGGGCCACTGGCTAATCCAGCAGCTCCTGAGGTGCAATTACTCGGCGTGTACGATGAGTCTTTATGTATGCCAATGGCACAAACGCTTAATACTCTAGGCACTAAACGCGCTATGATAGTGCACGGCTCTGGTACTGACGAAATTGCCTTACATGGCCCAACACAGGTTGTAGAGCTTAATAATGGTAAAATTACTCAGTACACACTCAGTCCAAGTGATTTTGACCTTGCAAACTATTCACTTGAACAATTAGCCGGTGAAGGCCCACAATACAATGCAAACGCCAGTCTTGCTATTTTACAAGGTAAAGGCACTGAGGCACACAACGCCGCAATTGTTGTTAATGTGGCCGCATTGCTGTACTTAACCGGCCAAGCAGAGTCGTTAAAACAAGGTGCGCAAATAACAAACTCTTTATTACGTTCAGGCAAGGCCATGGACACATTAAATGCAATTATTGAGGTAAGTCATGGCTAATGTATTAGACAAAATTATTGCCGATAAAAAAATAGAACTAATCGAGCGTAAGGCTGCACGGCCACTAGAGAGCTTTAAACACCAAGCCAAACCGACTGAGCGTAGTTTTTACAAAGCACTGGCAGCACCTGGTACGCAGTTTATTTTAGAATGCAAAAAAGCGTCGCCCTCTAAGGGGTTGATTCGTCAGCCTTTTGATTTAACAGAAATCACCCAAGCGTATAAGCAATATGCCACTTGTATGAGTGTGTTAACTGACGAAAAGTACTTTCAAGGCAGTTTTGATTACCTTGAATTTGTGCGCAGCCAAGTAGAACAGCCGCTTATTTGTAAAGACTTTTTTATTGATGAGTACCAAGTTTATATGGCACGTCTTTATGGCGGCGACGCTATTTTACTTATGCTATCTGTGCTTGACGATCAGCAATACAAAACACTGCATGAAGTGGCCGACTCATTAAATATGTCAGTATTAACTGAGGTAAGTAACGAAGAAGAAGTTCACCGTGCGCTGGCACTAAATGCACAAATAATTGGGATTAATAATCGAGATTTGCGTGATTTAAGCACCGACTTAGCCACTACAGAACGACTACGTAAACTTATTCCTGAAAATAAAGTGGTTATTTCTGAGTCAGGTATTTACACCCATCAAGATGTAAAACGCTTAGCCCCTTTATGTAATGGCTTTTTAATTGGCAGCTCATTAATGGCTGAAGCTGATCTAATACAAGCATGTCGTCGCGTTATATTAGGCGAGAACAAAGTGTGTGGCTTAACTCGCAATCAAGATGCTATTGCAGCCTATAGCAATGGCGCTGTGTATGGCGGGTTGATTTTTTACCCTAAATCCCCCCGCTTTGTTGATTTAGATTGTGCTAAAGAAATCAGTCAAAGTGCGCCTTTAAAATTTGTTGGCGTATTTGTTAATGCTGCTATACCTGATGTGGCTGAACACGCTAAACAACTTAAATTATCAGCCGTTCAATTACATGGCCAAGAAGATGAACAATACATTGCGTCATTACGTAGTGAATTACCACGTAATTGCCAAATTTGGAAAGCGCAGGCAATAAAAGATGTTTTACCACAACCCGTAGCAGGCGCAGATCGCCATTTATACGACACCCACAGTGATTCACACGCGGGTGGCACAGGTAAAACATTTGATTGGTCGGTACTGCGTGATGCGACCACCCCCTTTATGCTTGCTGGCGGCTTAAACCCAGACAATATTAGCGATGCCCTCTATCACGGAGCTTTAGGACTTGATTTAAATTCAGGTGTAGAGCAGTCTCCTGGTAAAAAGTGCGCAAAAAAATTAAATCATGCTTTTTCAAGCATCAGAAACTATTGAGGTTAAAATGCAAAATCCAGCTTATTTTGGCGAGTTTGGCGGAATGTTTGTTCCCGAGTTACTCGTACCTGCGCTAAAGCAGTTAGAAAGCGAATTTAACAAAGCGCAAAAAGATCCTGATTTTCAAGCTGAATTTACACAGCTTTTAAACGAGTATGCAGGTCGCCCTACGCCGCTTACGTTAACTCGCAACTTAGTTAAAAACCCTAAAGTTAAGCTTTACTTAAAGCGTGAAGATTTACTCCACGGTGGTGCACACAAAACTAATCAGGTGTTGGGTCAAGCATTACTGACTAAACGCATGGGAAAAAAAGAAGTTATAGCAGAAACCGGTGCAGGCCAACACGGTGTAGCCACCGCACTTGCGTGTGCATTACTTGGCTTAAAATGTCGTATTTACATGGGTGCAAAAGACGTTGAACGCCAACAGCCTAATGTATTTAGAATGAAACTTATGGGCGCTGAAGTTATTTCGGTTACAGCAGGTTCGGGCACATTAAAAGATGCGGTTAACGAAGCTCTGCGTGATTGGTCAGCAAACTATCAAGAGGCACATTACTTACTAGGTACGGCTGCGGGTCCTCATCCTTTTCCAACAATTGTACGTGAGTATCAAAAAATTATTGGCGAGGAAGCTAAACAGCAAATTCTTAAAGCGGAAGGTCGACTACCTGATGCGGTTTTAGCTTGTGTAGGTGGTGGCTCCAATGCCATTGGTATGTTTACTGATTTTATTGACGAGCCGGGTGTTAAATTAATTGGTGTAGAACCAGCAGGTAAAGGCCTTGATACCCACGAGCACGGCGCAACCATCTGCAAAGGCACTAAAGGTATTTTACACGGCACTTATACCTACATTATGCAAAATGACGATGGCCAAATTGAAGAGTCTTACTCTGTATCGGCGGGATTAGATTACCCTGCTGTAGGGCCACAACATGCATTTTTACACGAAACTGGTCGAGCTCAATATGTAGGCATTAGCGATACCGAAGCTCTTGATGCGTTTCAAGCACTGGCAAAACACGAAGGTATTATTCCGGCACTAGAATCAAGTCATGCCATTGCATATGCACTTAAATATGCGGAAGAGTTGCAAGAAGAAAGCATTTTAGTGGTTAATTTAAGTGGCCGTGGCGATAAAGATTTAGCCCACGTACACAAGGTATTATCAGAGGAAGGTCAATTATGAGCCAAGTAAAAACTGACCGTTACGGACAAATGTTTGCAGCACTAAAAGAGCAAAACCAAGGCGCGTTTGTACCATTTGTTACTATTGGCGATCCGGGGAAATCGCAAAGCATTGAAATTATTAAAAGCTTAATCGATGGCGGCGCAGATGGACTAGAGCTAGGTATTCCGTTTTCAGATCCGATTGCCGACGGCCCTGTTATTCAAAAGGCCAATATTCGTGCTTTAGATGAGCACATTAATACACAAGATTGTTTTGATATTATTAAAGAAATACGCCAGTACAATGCCGACATCCCAATTGGTTTATTACTGTATTCAAACTTAATCTTTAAACGTGGCTTAGAAAAGTTTTACACTGATGCAAAAGCAGTAGGCGTTGACTCTATTTTAGTGGCTGATGTGCCATTACACGAGTCTAAAATGTTTAGAAAAGCCGCCATGGCAAACGGTATTGACCCGATATTTATCGCTACGCCGAACGCCAGTGACGATACGTTGCGTGAGTGCGCATCGTACGGTCGCGGTTACACTTACTTACTGTCTCGTGCAGGGGTAACAGGCACCGATACTAAAGCACAAATGCCTGCAACACACGTGGTTTCGCGCTTACAAGAGTACCACAGTGCGCCTGCGTTATTAGGCTTTGGTATTTCAACACCTGATGATGTAAAAGCCGCGCTTAAAGCCGGTGCTGCGGGTGCTATTTCAGGCTCTGCAGTAGTAAAAATCATTGAAGCAAACCTAAATGATTTAAATGCAATGACCACACAATTAAAAACATTTGTAAGTGAGATGAAAGCCGCAACAGCGCTTTAATCAACGGTGTTTTTAATCACTAAAAAAGGGCATGTAACATGCCCTTTTTTATTTAAACTACAAACTTAATGCGCTTGATGCTTACCCTCAAGAATCTCTTCTATAAACTTAGCATTAAACGCGTCTAAATCTGAAGGGCTGCGACTAGTCACTAAGCCTTGATCAACACACACCTCTTGGTCGACCCAGTTAGCACCGGCATTAATTAAATCACTTTTAATACTCGGATATGAAGTGACCTTTTTGTCTCTGAGCTTGTTAATCTCCGCGAGTAACCACGGCGCATGGCAAATAGCGGCAACGGGTTTGTTTTTCTTTGCTCCAAAAAAACCATCTGCAAATGCCTTAGCATCCGAGTCTTGGCGTAAGCTATCGGGATTAAACAAGCCACCAGGCAGTAAAAGCGCATCGTAATCACCGGCATTTGCATTGGCTGCTAATTTATCAACAGCAACTTTTTCACCCCACTTGTCTTCATCCCATGCGGTGATCTGCCCTTCTTTAATAGAAACAACTTCAATATCGGCGCCCGCTTCAAGTAAAGCAGCCTGTGGCGAGAGTAACTCGCTTTGCTCAAATCCATCGGTGGCTAAAATGGCAATTTTCTTACCTTGTAAACGATTACTGTTATGTAAGTTACTCATTAAATACTCCTTATTTCATTCAATACATAACTGTATTTGCATATCACATACCAAATATAACACGCTGAATATAATAAGGTTTTATAAATATGAATAAACAAGTAATGTAAATTATTTACACTGATTGCAGATACTACAGGCAAAAGTAATAAAGCAAAGAGCCTGTAAGCTAAATAGTGGCTTTTGGGGAAGAAGCGAACTTACAGGCACTAAAGTTTTAAATTAAAGGCGCTCTTTTAACGCTTTTGCTGGTTTAAATACGGCTTTATTAGCCCCTTGTATTTCAATCGCTGCACCAGTTTGTGGATTACGACCAGTACGCGCTGGGTAGTAACTAAGTGCAAAAGTACCAAAGCCTGAAATTTGTACCTGATCGCCTTCAGACAGCGACTTTGTAATCACTTTTTGTAAGCTGGTTAACGCAGCTTGTGCGTCTTTTTTTGTTAATTCACTCGCATCCGCAATAGCTGCAACCAATTCTGCTTTATTCATTTTTTGCTCCTAAATACACGCCTAGGCTTAAACCTATTAACGTGGCAATACAATGATGTAAAAATAAAAGCAGGCAGGCTAAGGGTTGCAAGGGGGTAAGTCAACCTTAACCGGAAGCCAAGTGCCTTAGTAAGACTCATTGGGTTTAAATATAATCAGCTTGACTGTTTTATAGTCATAAAGATGACTTAATCGTTTGCTAAGGTGAAATAAAAATCACCGTGAGCAAACGTGAACGCTAATCAATACCGCTGGTTTGAATTTACCTTTATCTTTATCATTCTGCCTTTAATTGGCTTTAATATTCGCCAATATTTATCTAACTGGCTTATTCCAGCACTGATCATCCTCATGAGTGTGTGCTGTATGTTGTTATTAAACGACAGCCACTTTAAACGTTTTAGATTAACTAGCTTGGGGCAGTTTTCTGCTGTGAAGCGCCGCATGTTTAGTTTTTTCTTTATTGGCGCATTATTTTCGGGGGTATTTTACAACTTACTTTACCAAGGACACTGGTTTACTTTACCTCGTGAAAATCTCACCGACTGGCTAATGCTATTAATGCTCTACCCTTTATTGTCGGTGATCCCACAAGAATTAATATTTAGAACCTACTTTTTTCATCGTTATAAGCGCATTATGCCCAGTAAATGGCTACGCATTATTATAAGTGCGAGTGTATTTGCACTGGCACATATTGTTTACGCTAATTGGGTTGCAGTAAGTTTAGCATTTATAGGCGGATTACTATTTGCATATACCTACGCACAAAGCCGCTCAACCTTTGCCTGTGTTCTTGAGCACAGCTTATGGGGCATATGGATGTTTACCCTAGGGATGGGTGACTATTTAGACTCTGGTGCACTGAATTAACAAGCAGCAATAAAAAAGCCGCGACAGGCGCGGCTTATTTAGATTTAGTTTAAATTAAAAACCAAAAATACTGATATCAAAAAACTTCGTTGCAACGGTATTTACAAAAATGATTAATAATATCGCTGGAATAAAGGTTTGCAGTGAAAAGTTAACGTACTTTTCCATAAAGCTATTAGCATAATTAGGAGAGCCTTGTCTTAGCTCTTCGCTTAAGCGAACTTTTTTCCATTTATACATTACAAACAAACACACCATTAAACCATTTAAAGGCAATATTGTGTCGTAAAATACGTCATAAACAACATCAAAAAAGCTCTTATTACCACTACCGTAGCTAGTAAAAGTAGTTAGGCTGTCAATCATACCAAACGACATAATACACAAAATAGTTAATATACCGGTTGATAAAGTGAGTATGCCCAGCGCTTTTTTACGGCTAATGCCTTTACGATCGCTTAGTGTTGCTGTTGGTACTTCAACAATAGATACCAGTGATGTGATAGCAGCAAAAAATACTAATAAGAAGAAAATAAATGCCACGGCTGATGCGCCAAAGTAACCAATATCATTTTGTAGCGCTAATAAAATTTTTGGAAGGTAGACAAAAATCATTGAAACTGACGAGTCAGATAACTTAGCCGGATCGGTATTTGGGTCAAAGCTAAAAATAGCCGGTAACACCATTAAGCCTGCTACAAACGCAACCAGTGAGTCGGTAATAGCGACCATTTTAGCACTGCCTACAATGTCATCTTTTTTCGAGATATAAGATGCATAGGTAATTAAAATACCCATACCTAACGACAATGAGAAAAACGCTTGGCTCAATGCACCGTTAAGCACGCTGGCATTCATTTTACTAAAATCAGGAATAATGTAGTACTTAACACCGGCCATGGCGTTATCAAGAGTGAGTACGTAACCCACCAATATAATAAGCATGACAAATAAAGCTGGCATTAAAAATTTAGCTGCTTTTTCAATGCCGTCTTTTACGCCACCGACCAAAATTAGGTTAACAATAACTACTACCAGCGCCATATAACCAAACACGGTATAGCTATTTATAAACTCACCAAAGTGTCCAGGGTTTGCCAGCATATCTAAATTACCCAGCGCGGTTTGGCTCAAGTAACCAAAAATCCACACCGTGATCACCATATAAAAAACAGCAATCATAAATGGCGTTAATACCGCTAAAAAGCCAGCAAATTTCCATTTTTTGTCGTTATTAGCTAATTTTTTGTATGCACCTAGCGGGTCTTTTTGTGCATGACGACCCATGGCCATTTCAGCCATCATTACGGGTAAACAAATGAATGCGACAAACAAAGCATAGACGAGCAAAAATGCACCACCGCCATTCTTAGTCGCAGAAACTGGAAAGCCTACTAAGTTACCAATACCTACAGCAGAGCCTGCCGCTGCCAATATAAATCCTAAGCGGGAGCTAAAGTGCTCTCTATTTTCACTCATGTAATAACCTTGTTATTATTTATCTTATCCAAGGGACTCTACCAGTGTTACGCAACGCTTTTCAAGCAATTACCGTGTAAAAAAACATTCTTGCTGTAAACATCGCCATAAACACTTTTAATTCACCATTTATCAACGCTATGCTAGTATGCAGTTAATTAAATTTAACAAGTTTTGAGAGTATTTATATGTTGTATATGATTTATTCAACAGACGTCCAAAATAGTTTAGAGCACCGTAAAGCGGCTCGCCCAGCTCATTTAGCGCGCTTACAAATCCTAAAAGACGAAGGCCGACTATTAACCGCAGGTCCACTTCCGGCCATTGATAGTGAAGACCCTCAAGATTCAGGCTTTACGGGTTCTTTAGTGATTGCTCAATTTAATTCTTTAGAAGACGCCAGAGAATGGGCGGCAGATGATCCTTATGTTGCCGGTGGCGTATATGAAAACTCTATTGTTAAACCATTTAAAAAAGTGTTCCCTGCTTAATTAAACTATGACCACCCTGTTTAACTGCAACCAGCAATTCAGGGTTTGTTCACTCATTTTTAATTAAACTTTGCTTACTAAAAACTTAAATACGCCGCAAGGTATTAAAGTTTTAATGGCTTAGTTTTTAAGCTAGGCAGGTCTGTTCTAGGAGTTCCGTAATGCGTGTATTATTAATACTCAATTTAATCGCGGTAGTGTGTTTGGCTAATTTTGCCCACGCAAACAATACCAAAAGCAAAACCGATAAAGTTGAGGTAAGTAAAAAAAAAGCAGTAATACTTGCAAAACAAACTACAGACGGTACAACGTTAAAGATCTCTGAAGAAACACTTTTTTTTACTGTACGAATTTTAAAAGCTGACGGCCACGTCGTCGATTTGAAAATAAACAAGAAAACTGGCGAAGTGAAAAAGGATTAACCAATGCGAATTTTAGTAATAGAAGATGATTTACATTTGGCAGACAACCTGCGCAATGCATTAGAAAAAGAGCGTTACAGTGTTGATTTATGTCACGACGGTGAAGCGGGCCTTTTTCACATCACTGAATACCCTTTAGATATGGCTGTAGTTGATTTAGGCCTACCTAAAATAGACGGTATTGAGCTAATAAATAAAGCACGCGCCCAAGGGGTGACTATTCCTATCTTGATTTTAACCGCGCGCGATCGCTGGCAAGACAAAGTAGAAGGCCTAGATGCCGGTGCTGACGACTACCTAACTAAGCCATTTCATGTGGAAGAACTGATTGCTCGCTGTAATGCGCTTATTCGTCGCAGTGCTGGTAAAGCAAACCCAGAAATGACAGCAGGCCCTATTAAAATTCATACACGTTCACAACAAGTATGGGTAAACGATAAAGAGCTGAGCTTAACTGCGTATGAGTACAAAGTACTCGAATACTTAATGGTTAACCCACAAAAAGTAATTTCAAAGTCTGAGCTTACAGAGCATATTTACGACCAAGACTTTGACCTTGATTCGAACGTAATTGAAGTGTTTGTACTACGTTTGCGTAAAAAACTCGACCCAGATGGCGTGCTTAACCCAGTGGAAACACTGCGTGGGCGTGGCTACAGGCTTAAAAGCCAGTGGTAACACCGCAAATTTCGTTAAAAATAAGGCAAGGATTTATCCTTGTCTTTGTTTTGTTAGTCGCTCTACCTATTTTGTTTTACTCCATAGGTAAGGCGTATTATGCGTCACTTGTTGATGCCACCGAAAAAAATCTCGAAGCACACCTGTATTCACTTATTTCCGAAGTTGATTTTACCGAGCGTGGCATTATTATGCCCAGCTCTATTTTAACCCCCGAACTCAACAACCTAAACTCAGACACCTACGCCATGATTTACCGTGACGACATGCCTATTTGGCATTCTGAGTCGGCGGTTAACGTTAACTTTGTTCCCCAATATATAGAACCCAAAGCAGGCGCTGCCGATTTCAGACGTGTGGTGTATAACAACACCACCTACTGGCAATTAAGTTTAACGGTAATACTTAATAATATTGACCAATCAGAGCAAGCACGCTTTATTTTATTAAAACGTAACGATGCCCTACTGCGTTTAATGGATGGCTTTAAGCAAACCTTAGTCGATTGGATGTTTATTATGGGGATTGCCATTGCAGGGTTAATGGCCATTGGTTTTATTTGGAGTGCACGACCTCTGCAACGTCTAGATAAAGAAATAAAAGCCATTGAATCAGGCGATATTCAAGAAATTAAAGGCTTATACCCCGTTGAACTGCAAACCATTAAAGCCGACCTAAATTTACTATTAGAGTCGCAGCAACGCCAAAAAGAGCGATACCGCGCCTCTCTTAGCGATTTAGCCCATGCACTTAAAACGCCGTTAGCTGTTTTAAAATCAAGCCCATTAGCTAACGATGCTGATGCACAAGAACAACTAGACAGAATTAATGTGATGATCGAGCACCAATTAAAACGTGCAGCCACAGGTGCTTCCGATACATGGAAAAAGCAAACCCCTATCAAGCCGGTTATCGATTCTATCTTAAGTGCAATGAGTAAAGTATACCGAGATAAAGACATTATATTTAATTGCCAAGTGAGCGATAAAGATTATTTTTTAGGTGATAAAACCGATTTAATGGAGTTATTAGGCAACTTAATAGATAATGCCTGCAAAGCCTGCCGCTCCCAAGTCAGTATTAATGTTTCACAAGATAGAACGCTCAGTATAAGCATTTGTGATGACGGCCCAGGCATTAAGCCAGATAAACGTGAATCATTGTTACAACGCGGTACGCGCCTTGATACCTACGAAAGCGGACACGGTGTTGGAATGGCTATTGTATCTGACTTAGTTAAGTCGTATCACGGGCTGTTAACTATATCTCAGTCGCAACGTTTAGGCGGTGCAGAATTTATTCTCGAGTTTAATTATCATGAAAAAAAATAACTACATCCTTTGTTTTAGCTTAAGCCTTTTATTGTTTTGGACACAGCAAAGTATGGCTGCTGAGCAACAATGTACATTGCAAAGCAACGCCCTGCCAGAGCAAATTAAAGATTACACACAATGTTTAGATGCCAAATTAAATAAAGTGCAACAGCAACAAGACAGTTGGATCCAAAAGCGCACTTTTGAACTGGCCGAATTAGAAAGTGAAACTGGTAATACCATCATTTTATCACTGTTTAAACAAAGTATTAACGCCAAAGATAAGTACATACAAAAAAGCTGCCAGTGGCGTTATATGTTAAAACAACCTAATTCACTGGAAGCTGTAGTAACTTATAAAGAGTGTGAAATAGCAATGATAGAGCAATTCATTCAGCAGCTTAAAATGGGGCTTTAACCAACTCTTAATTAAACATTATTTGTTGTTTCTTGTTAATTTCGTGGTTAGTATTTTGGGAAGTGCAGCCTTAAAGGCTGCATTTTTGTAGTTATATACTTTGTAATGTGATTACTCTGACCACACCGCAAATTCATTTCCATTTGAGTCGCTAAAGTGAAATCGTCTACCACCTGGAAATGAAAATGTAGGCTTAATTATTTTGCCTCCAGCTTCCTCAATTTTATTTTGAGTCGCTTCAAGGGCATTACTATATAACACAATTAACGGGCTTCCGTTTTTAGTAGCAACAACCAAGTCAGATTTAAAGAAACCACCATCAACACCTTGCCCTGTAAAACTACAATATTCTGAGCCATAATCCTCAAATGACCAGCCAAACACGTCACTAAAAAAGGCCTTAGTAGCTTCAATATTTTGTGCAGGAATCTCAATATAGTTAATTTTATTATTTTGAGTCATTTTAGTTTTTACCCTTATTCTTGTTTATATTATTTGCGACTTGGACTAGTAATATACAAAGGTAGAAGCAATGCTCGATAATCATAAGCAAACTTCAGGTATTTGAATTGCACTACTCAACCTGTGCTTTTTCCCACCATGGTTTGGAAAAATCAACTTTATCCTCTGGAATAACCATTGGGTGTTTTCTCAAATAATACGCCCAGAAAGCTTTTTCATATTTTGGGTTATAAATTTTAAAATTCCCTTGGGCTTTATACTCTTCTAGAAGTTTACGATAGGCACCTACAGGTTCATGAGGGTTTCCTTGTTGGAAAATAACTGTGCCTCCATACGTTTCATAAAGATACTTACTAATTTTGTAAGTTTTAACGACGTCTCTATTTGCTCTAAATGAAGCTTCTTTCATTTCAGAAGTTAATATATCTGCCGATAAATCAGGATAAGAGCGCTTATATCTTTTAAAAAAGCACAATAACCATAAACTTATTTTTCATAATCTACTTCCATGCTTGGTAATACATGCTTAAGATAAAAAAGTGCTTTTCATTTTTATCTGCTTAAAGCTTTTGTTAGCCATCAACTGAAAAGTACTAATGTTAATAGGGAGATAATCGAATACGCCTCATTTAAGTTAATATCTCGAAATTTAAATAAATCGGTAAATAATCGATTCCATATATTTCGAAAAATTTCTGCAAAAACTAGCATCATTGTTATAAGCATTACAAATAACAACAGTGATTTAAACAACGAAGATTCAAAGAACAAATCAATGAAAATAGTGTTCGATTCGGAGTATGGCTCATAATAGATTAACTCGTGCACAGTTATCACTAGCAGTGCCACAAATGTTGCTACTGCGTTAAATGTTGTTGTGATTTCCTTCTTCATAAACCTTCCTTTGTTTAGTATGACTGACAATTTGATAGTCCGTAACTCGCGTATATTTATGCCAGCGCAGCTTTAGCTAATTTATTGTATAGTTTTAACAAATTAGCTAACATATTACTATCATTAAGTTTTTATTATTTTAAAGCATAATTAATTAGCACTCTGTTTCCGCTTGGCTCATTTTCCTGAATATGAGTGAACATTAAAGCTTACTCACTTAGCCCATAAAACGTTTTGACAAATTTGCATAAAAACCACAAACTACCTACCAGTAGATTGACTTAGCTAAAGTGATTTTAAAATGCGTAAACCTGTGGTTATTATTGGTGGTGGCTTAGCGGGCTTATATGCTGCTTACAACCTTAAAAAACGTGATATTCCGTTTTTATTATTAGAGGCCAAAGCCAGTTTAGGTGGCAGAATTGCGTCTCATTATTTACCGACTAGTAACACCATTAGCCACGATTTAGGCCCTACCTGGATATTTCCGCAACAGCCTAATATTCAACAATTAGTTGCTGCTTTAAACATCCCCGTGTTTGAACAATACACCCAAGGCGATGTGTTGTATCAAGCATCGCATACTGCCCCTGCACAGCAAATTGCAGGGGCTGGCGAAATGCAGTTATTTAGAATACAAAACGGTATGAGCAAGCTTATCAATTTGCTTTATCAGCAGCTTGAGCCAAACACCGTTAAATTAGAGCACGCTGTTAGCGAAGTAAAAACGCTCTCCGATGGCTGGTATATAAGCGCTAATTACCAAGGGAGTACGCAACACTATACTTGCGATCAGTTACTATTGGCGTTACCGCCTAGAATGATCAGCCAACATTTAACCCCGCATTTATGGGCTGATAATGGTTTAGCACAGCGTTTAGCGTCGGTGCCTACGTGGATGGCAGGCCAAGCAAAGTTTATTGCCACTTTTGAGCACGCTTTTTGGCGAGATAGAAATTTATCGGGACAATGTTTTAGCCGTGTAGGCCCATTGGTAGAAGTTCATGATGCGTCAGCCAGTGAGCATTCTTACCCTGCTCTGTTTGGCTTTATTGGCGTGCCTTACTTGCAGCGCAGTAAAGTGACCAGAGAACAATTAACCCAAGCTTGCCTTGATCAGCTCAGCTATTTTTACGGTGAGCAAGCCTATACAGCGAAAAAGCTGCATTATAAAGGATTGGGCTGAGGATGAATTTGTTGCCAACAGAGATGACCAAATAGGTGTATCGCAGCATCCTGAATTCAATTTTTCAGGGCTTAGCGAGCAGCTTAAACAGTTAAAAGTGCATTTTGTGGGGAGTGAATTTGCACAGCATGAGGCAGGCTATTTAGAGGGGGCTATAAACGCTGTAGATAGCGCCTTAGCTAATTTAATGAATCCTTAGCTTTTTAAAAGGCGTGCAATGTAGGCACGCCTTTATAAGGTATCAGTCTTCTGATTTGATAACGGTTTCTTCACCTGTGCCAAGCATAGTAGCTAACCAACGCCCTTCATCACTGGCTTCAAGTGCTATTTTTACAATCATGGTTAACGGCACTGATAGCAGCATACCCACAGAGCCTAATAACCAGCCCCAAAATATTAATGATAAGAACACCACCAAGGTAGAAAGCCCGAGGCCTTTACCCATGTATTTTGGCTCTACAATATTCCCCATAACGGTATTAATAGTTAAATAACCCGCGCCGACGAGCCCTGCCACTAATGGACCTTGCGTAATAAGCGCCAGTAACAGTGCTGGCACAGCCGCAATGATTGAACCAATGTTAGGAATGTAATTAAGCATAAATGCCAATACGCCCCATAGTACAAAATAATCAACATCGAGTATCCACAGGTAAAAACCAGCAATTACACCGGTAGCTAAACTCACTAAGGTTTTAATGGCTAAATAAGAGTTAATAGAGTCTAAAAAACGGTCAATTTGCTTAATTTTGCTGTCGGGATCGTCCAGTGCTAAATGAATTTTTTTGCCAAGTATCGGCCCTTCAAACAGCATAAAAACAACTGTTAAAATAATTAAAAACATATTGGCCATTACGCTACCTAAACCCGTTAGCATATTGGTGGCAACATCAACCATTTTGCCAGGATCAAACATAGACAAAATTTGTTCTTTATTAATTAAAATATTGTATTGTGAGGCTACATCAACCAACCATACAAATTCTTCTTTTAATTGTGCTTTATATTCAGGTAATTGTTTTGAAAAATCGTTAACCGACTGCCCTACTAAACCGCCTAAGCTAACCCCTAAGCCCATAATAATAAGCACCACAAGCACTACCGCTATGCCTTTTGGAATACGGTAACGAGCAAAAAAATTAATGAGTGGGCTACAAATTATGGCTATAAATGCTGCCAAAATAAACGGAATAACAATAGCGCTTGCGGCTTTAATACCCGCCAGCACAATGACCAAAGCGGCAAAAATTATTAAGCTTTTATTTACCCCAGTTAAACTTGCCAATACTATTATCCTATTACTGTTATTTGGCTTTAGTGTAAGGCAAAAGCTAATAGAATGAAATGTTTAAGGGTCTGTTGGACTTTCAAGATTAGATTTGCAGCCGTCTTTTTGGTATTAAGGCAAGACAGAGCCTATGTGGTGTGGTTGTTCCCCATAAATAGGCGATAACGTAGCATTAATGCCAAACAGGCGCTGCCCAAAGGGTTCTGCCTAGGGGCAATTAACTCTTTGTTGCTCGGTTTTGACTTAGCCCACTAGGTTACAAACCTCCCGCCGCGATTAAATTGCCCCTAGTTTGAACAAATATTAATCCGCAAAGACCAACAGACCCTAGGTGATCATAAAAATTATTGGTACGTATAAGTTTGCAAATCGTTGAGCTGGAGAGTATAAATTTTAAACATCCTGCTTTTTTTATAATTTCGGAGTTGCAATGCATATATTTTTTACTGGCGCCACAGGCTTAATTGGTAGGCACCTTTGCCCTTTCTTGTTGCACCACCACGATGTTACTGTACTGAGCAGAAACCCAACCAAAGCAAAAGTATTGTTAGGGCACCAGGTTAACGCTATTGATAGCCTTGAAGATGTTGATTTTAATACCGTTGACGTGGTTATTAACTTAGCCGGTGAACCTATTGTAAATAAACGTTGGAGTAATAAACAAAAAGCAGTCATTCGCGATAGCCGAATCATTGTTACGCAAGCGATTAGTGATGCTATTAAGCAGTGCCATACCCCGCCACATACTTTTATATCTGGCAGTGCAATTGGTTATTATGGTCGACAAGGCGACACTCTGGTTGATGAAAACAATACAGAGCCTCATGATGAATTTAGCCACCAACTGTGCAAAGATTGGGAGCAAGCAGCTTTAAAGGCTGAGTCTGACGAAACTCGAGTGTGCTTATTACGTACCGGTATTGTATTGGCTAAAAAAGGCGGCGCGCTTGGTAAAATGTTACCAGCATTTAAGCTTTGCGTAGGTGGTCCAATTGGCAATGGTGAGCAAGGTATGTCGTGGATCCATATAGATGATATGGTTCAGCTCATTTTATTTTTAATTCGCAATAAACAAATATCTGGTGCTATCAACGCTACAGCCCCTGAGCCGGTAAGTAACAAGCAGTTTAGTAAATCATTAGGAAAAGCATTATCTCGCCCTGCGTTTATGCCTATGCCTGCTGGGGTGCTTAATATATTAATGGGTGAAATGGCCGACTTACTTACTACCGGCCAGTATGTGGTACCTAAAAAAGCATTAGACCATAACTATCGTTTTCACTTTACTAAAATTGACGCTGCATTAGAAAGTTTAGTCTAGCTACTGGCCTTAACGGGTTAAGTTTGTAGTAGGGGGTAAAGTTAATACTTTTTACCCTCTTGCTATTTTTGTGTTACTACCTAATACTTATAGCTGTATAAACGCCTTCAATTAGCTAAAAGAGCCCCTTAAACATGCTTCATTTACCTACATTAATTAGCCTCTGTTTTATTCTTAACTTGTTTATTGCTGTGTTCTTTTTTTCTGTTTATAGATACAAAAAACAACCTTGCTATTTATTTTTTGCGACCGCCTGTTGCTCGTTTATTACCGCAATTGCACTAATTGGTTTAAGAGATTTTATTGAGTTTCCATTATTAACCCATTTTTTTGCTTACGTTTTTATTATTTTAAGCCCATTACTCATTATTTTAGGGTTAATACCACAAAGCCAAGCGCCCGCGATAAAATTAACGCCTTTATACTATGCAAGCGCCATGTGCTGCACGCTTTTACTTGCAGTGTACCTTATTGATGCAGGGCAAATTATTACCAGTATTATTGCTTCTGTATTATTTAGCTACGCTGCGTATTTAATGATTAAAACTCCAAGTGTTGCTGTAGTCCAACAACGCTTACTCGTTGCCTGTTTTGCAATACACAGTGTGGTGATGCTGTTGCAAGTTGTACTCCTTGTTTTGCTCTATTCAAGCCAAATAAGTCAAGCCAGCTTAGCTTTTGGATTACAGTTGTTATTGGTAACGCATTTATTTTTAACTACCGCTACTGCGCTAATTTTACCGTTTATTAAGTTTGCTAATGCTGAGTCTAAACTAATAAATTTAGCGAATCACGATCCTTTAACACAGCTTTTAAACAGGCGTGGATTTTTCCGTTTATGTAAAAAAATAACTAAAACCGCGCCTCTTAACAGCAGAGTATCGTTGATCATGCTCGATATTGACCTGTTTAAACAAGTGAACGACCAATACGGCCATGAAACTGGCGATGAAGCGATAAAGTGGATTGCACAACATATTAACGAATTGTTTTTTGAGCTTGGAGTTACTGCTCGGATTGGCGGAGAAGAGTTTGCTATTTTTCTTAATCAACAGAACTTAGCGCAAGCTAGGCTGTTAGCTCAAAAGCTTTGTAGTAGCATTAATGAATACCCGTTTTATTTTAATGGTAATAGCATTGCACTGTCTGTAAGTGCTGGGGTAAGTAGCATGTTAGTGCGCGAACTAAATATGCAAGAACTGTTGTTGCAAGCCGATAAACGGCTTTATCTTGCTAAAGAAACAGGCCGAAATAGAGTGGTCACCCACGATGAAAAAAGCTTGTTAGCAAAAGCCCCCTCTGCCATCATTTAATTTAGTCATAAAAAAACGACATCATAGTTGATGCCGCTTTTATACGTTTACCATTTTTATGGTTACTTACTGATCCAAGGCGTTACTTTAACAACCTCGTTAATATCAGCTAATATGGTTGTGTTATCTTCCCAGCTATCGGTTACTTCAAAATAACACACTGACTTTTCGCATGTTATAAGCTCATCATCAAATTGCTTTGGAGTTTTAAAGGTAACAACCACGCCTTTTTGTTCAGGCAATAAAAACCACATTAGTTTGCTAACAAAAAAGCCAGATAGGTCTGTTAATAGCTCTTCAAGCTCATTATTAATAACTAATAACGATTGCTTTGATAACGCCAGTCCATCTAGTTCATTAGCTTCTATTTGTAACTTTAACTGACAGTCGTGAACCGGATTTTTTGGCTGAACTACAATCACCGCTTTATCGGTATCTAGCTGTTTATCGAACGGTAATAGCAATTGCGCTTTGTCGGTATAATTAAGCGGGTACTCATTTTTTTCAGTTAAAATAGTACCACTCTTAATACTACATACTTCGTTAGTACCAATATCGCTAATATAAAAGTTTACGCGGGCGTACTGAAAGTCCCCTTTGTTTACCACTTTTAAACGGTCGTAAAAACCGTCGTACGACATTACAAACTCTTTAGCAACCGCACTACTAGCGGCTATTGCAAAAAAGCTGGCTGTAACTAATTTTAATACCATTTTATTCATTAAAGTACGCTCGGTTTTGATTTATCATTGTATTTAATTCTTCAATGTACGCTTCACCACGTTCAGAGTAAGACATTAAACCATACGTTAATTTAGTCGCTAAAATAGGTTTTTGTTGTGCGCGTAAGTCTTCGCGTATAGTACGTAACTCTTTGTAAGCATTGTGGGTATTAATATTTTTAAAATAAGAGCTTACTGCTGCACGTACCGATTTAAATGCAGCCACTTCATGCTCGGCTTCACTATTACGTCTTCTTGGCACCATGCCACAGCCTTTTTTGTAGCACCATTGGCCAAAAAAGTTTAAGCCAATTCGTGCAAAACGCGAAGTACCCCATGCAGACTCATTGGCTGCCTGCATTAAGGCCATTTCTTTAGGAATGATGTCTACGCGGCGCAGTGCTTGGCTTAAAGTAATGGTATCTAAGGTTTCAGATAATCCGTACGACTTAAGTATTTTTTTAATATCACCCGTTTGTTTTTTACTGAGCGGTTCACTGTGCTCTATCATCATGCGTGCAATTTCAAGGTTTGCACGTTGTTGTAAAATCTTTTTGTTTTCGGCTTCTACATGAGGCTTAATAAAGTTAAAAAACGCATGTTTTTTCTCTTTCACATCAGTGAATTCTGAGAACTTTGGCAACTTAACGTTGTGCAATGGTTTTTCTTTCTTCTTCTGTTTTTTAATATCGTTAGTGCTGGTTTGCTCGTCTGATACTAGTTCATCAGCATCAATAAACGGAAGGGTCAACGCCCAAATAACAACGGCGGCTAACAACAACTGAAAAATAGTTTTTAACATGTATTATCTCAATTTAACTCTAAGTTATGTATGGTGTAGTCACATACATACGAAACATCATTATACCTAAGCCACTTTATAAACGCGAATACTGAACAACCGAATAAAATTCATACACCTATTGCTTACAATTTATAATATACTAAGTGCTAAAGCCGAAGACGAATTGATAGGTTGAGACATGGATAAACAGTGGCAAAATAGAATAATTGAACAATATAAGCACCGCCCTAACGATAACCGCTCTCCTTGGCAAATAGACCGCTCACGAATCATTCATGCTGCTGCATTTAGGCGTCTTCAAGCTAAAACCCAAATAATGGGTATTGGCTTAAACGACTTTTACCGTACACGCCTTACCCATTCATTAGAAGTCTCGCAAATAGGCACCGGCATATTACGCCATTTAAAGGCCCAACATCCAAGCTTTGAACATTTTCCATCTACTGGATTGCTCGAAACCCTATGTTTAGCGCACGATATAGGTCATCCACCGTTTGGGCATGGTGGCGAAATTGCACTTAACTATATGATGCGTGATCATGGTGGTTTTGAGGGTAACGCACAAACACTGCGCATTGTGGCAAAGCTAGAGCCCTATAGTAACGGCTACGGCATGAACTTAACTAGACGCACCTTGTTAGGATTTATTAAGTACCCAGCTTTTATTGATAACCTTTGGCATAACATCCCACAAGAAACTAAACAGCGTGCGTTTATAAAAGCCGATGACTGGCGACCAGCCAAAGGTATTTACAATGACGATGCCGCGATATTTAATTGGATTATTGAGCCTCTTAGCGCAAGTGATAAAGCGTTATTATCTAGCCAAGAACACGCAGATGCTTACCGCGCTAAAACCCGTTATAAATCACTCGACAGTGCCATTATGGAACTGGCTGATGACATTGCTTATGCCGTTCACGATCTTGAGGATGCAATAGCTACCGATGTTCTTAGTTTAGACGATTGGCTAACCCATGCATTGCCGCATTTACAAGCACTTGACTATGACTGGTTAAACACTTTGCTGGAGTCACTCTCCAAGCGGTTATTTTCAAAGTATGAACATGAGCGAAAAGACGCCATAGGCGAACTGGTGAATACCTTTATTATTCATATTCATTTAGATACCCAAAACGATGAATTTGAGTGCCCTATTTTAAAGCACACCGCAAAATTAGATCAGCAATACGAAAATGTGCTACAGATCCTCAAACACTTTGTATTTCAGCGTTTAATACGCGACCCGCAAATGCAGCAAATAGAATTTAAAGGGCAAAATCTACTCATAGAATTATTTACTGCGTTTGCCAGTGATCCGCTGCGCTTATTACCCGAAACCACGCAAGCACTGTACCTTGAAGCTGAGAAACATAATCAAGGCATGCGTATTATTTGTGACTATTTAAGCGGTATGAGCGACGAATACGCTTATAAAACCTATCAACGGTTGTTCTCTCCTATACAATAAGTTAGCTAATCTGAACTCAGGTTAGTCAACATAAAAAGCCGAGTCACACACGTAACTCGGCTTTTCGTTAGTTTATAAAATCACACTACAGTGATTTAATACCCATGTTGTAAAGCGTAAAACCGTACATGTCGGCATAAAGGTCAATAATTTTACTGGTTGGTGTACCTGCACCATGGCCTGCATTGGTTTCAATACGGATAAGCGTTGGGTTAGTACCTGCTTGATTCGCTTGAAGTTCAGCTGCAAATTTGAATGAATGCGACGGTACAACGCGGTCATCATGATCGCCTGTAGTGATCATAGTCGCCGGATATTCAACCCCTGCTTTTACGTTATGAATTGGCGAGTAACCTTTTAAGTAATCAAACATTTCTTTACTTTGGTCGCTAGTACCGTAATCGTATGCCCAACCAGCGCCAGCTGTAAATGTATGATAACGAAGCATATCCAATACGCCTACCGCAGGTAACGCAACTTGAAACAAGTCAGGTCGCTGAGTCATTACAGCACCCACTAATAACCCACCGTTTGAACCACCACGCAGTGCTAAGCGTTTTTTAGAGGTGTATTTTTTATCTTGTAAGTATTCAGCTGCAGCAATAAAGTCGTCAAATACGTTTTGCTTTTGCAATTGTGTACCTGCTTTATGCCACTCTTTACCGTATTCACCACCACCACGAATATTAGCAACTGCGTATACGCCGCCTTGCTCAAGCCAAGCCGCTGTTGTAGGGCTAAAGCGAGGTGTTAAGCTTATATTAAAGCCACCATAGCCATATAAAATAGTTGGGTTGCTGCCATCTAATTTAATATCACTTTTATAAGTGATAATCATCGGTACTTTAGTGCCATCTTTAGAGGTATAAAATACTTGCTCAGAGGTATAGTTATCGCTATTAAAATCTATCCCTGACTTACGGTATACTTTTGACTCACCGCTTTGCGCGTCAAAGCTGTAAGTCGTGCCTGGCGTTTTGTAGTTAGTAAACGAGTAATAGAGCGTAGTTTGCTCTTTTTTACCGCCAAAACCACTCGCTGTACCAACACCTGGTAAGCTAATTTCGCGGATCAATTCGCCTTTATTGTTGTACTGCTTCACTTTTGAAATAGCATCAACCATGTAGTTGGCAAAAAACGTATTTCCGCCAAGCGTTACATTAAGTACATTTTCAGTCTCTGGGATAAAATCTTGCCAATTTTCAGGCTCTGGATTGCTTGCATCAACCGTCACTACTTTTTTATTTGGTGCATTTAAGTTAGTAACCAAAAATAGCTTGCTGCCTTCGTTATCAATTACGCTGGTATCAGAGTCGGTATTACCCACTACGGTCACAAATTCGCTATCTGGCTTGGTTAAATCTTTAATAAATAACTTATTACCAGAGGTCGATACGCTGGCACTAATAAACAAGTAACGACCATCTTTGGTTGCTTTAGCGCCCACATAGCGGTGTTTTTGTTCTGCTGTATCGCCAAATACTAAAGTATCTTCGCCTTGATCTTGGCCTAACTTATGGTAATACACTTTATGTTGATCAGTTTTTGCAGAAAGCTCACTGCCCTCTGGCTTATCGTAGCTTGAATAGTAAAAACCGTCATTTGCTAGCCAGCTAACGCCACTAAATTTAACATCAACTAGTGCTTGTTCTACCTGCTCTTTGGTTTCAGTGTCTATAACAATGATTTTACGCCAATCACTACCACCTTCTGAAATTTGGTACGCTAACAATGAACCATCTTCTGAAAATGATAAACCCGACATTGAAGTGGTGCCATCTTCACTAAAAGTATTAGGATCTAAGAACACTTCAGCTTCACCGCCGTCTTTGCTGCGGTATAAAACGTACTGGTTTTGCAGGCCATCATTTTTATAAAAATAAGTATAATCACCTTCAGTAAACGGGGCGCTGATTTTTTCGTAGTTCATGAGTTTTTCAAGGCGCTGTTTGAGTGTGTCTCTGTAAGGCACTTGCTCTAAATACGAAAAGGTAAGCTTGTTTTGAGTTTTAACCCATTGAGCCGTTTCATCACTCATATCATCTTCTAACCAGCGATACGGATCAGCCACGGTTTCACCAAAGTAAGTGTCAACCACAGTGCCTTTTTTAGTTTCAGGGTAATCTAGTGAGTTAACTGCTTTCATAGCTGTTTTTACTTCATTTTGAGTGGTGTTTTCTGCAGGTTGTGAACAACCCGCAAGTGCGATTACAACCGCACAGGTCAGTGTTTTTTTAAGCATTGCTTTATCATTATTTTATCTATAGTGAACCTAACCTATTAACTTTTACTGCTTTTGTCTATTGAGATGCGGTAAACGTCATTTATCGCTGTTAACCTACGCTAAATTGCGCTTAAATAAACGAACGACTTTTAAGCACTCGCAGGTTGAGTAATGACAGAAACTAAATCCTTTTCTAGCTTTAAACGCTTTTACCCTTTCTATTTAAAAGAGCATCGGAATAAAACCTGTCGCAGACTGCATTTTATTGGCAGTAGTTTAGTGTTGTTACTAGTCGGCTATGCGCTTATTAGCTCGCAATTCGTATTGTTATGGTTATTACCGGTGATTGGTTATGGCTTTGCATGGGTTGGGCATTTCTTTTTTGAAAAAAACCGCCCCGCCACATTTAAGCACCCGTTTTACAGTTTATTGGGTGATTGGGTCATGTTTAAAGATATGTTGATTGGCAGAATTAAATGGTAAATGGCTACTTACGCCTCGGTATTATAAACACCTCACCTTACTTGCTGTAAATAAATTGTAGATTGAATGTAATTCAATTGACCTCGATTATAAAAATAGTCTAATTTGGCAACAGTAATTTCAATTAGTTCATTATTCTAACAAACACTATATTGAAACCACCTGAAGAGCATCGAATGAGGGAAATTAGTTATGCAAATTACACCGCTATTTACAGCAAAAAAGACCATCACTTTAAGTATCGCCGCTGCACTTGTAGGCTCATGGACGGCTAACGCTGCTGAGCAAGAGACTCAGGCGCAAGAAAACATTGAACAAATTAGTGTAATTGGCTCTCGCCGACTAGGCCGCACAGTTGAAGATAGCCCTGTTCCTATTGATATTATTAGTAATGATGCCTTAAAAAGTTCGGGGCAAACAGAAACCAATGCACTATTAAGTACGTTATTACCAAGTTTTAATTTCCCCCAACCATCAATTACCGATGGCAGCGATCATGTACGCCCCGCTCAACTGCGTGGCTTAGCCCCTGATCACACCCTAGTGCTCGTAAATGGTAAACGTCGCCACAGTAACGCGCTACTTAATTTAAACGGCTCAACGGGTCGAGGCTCGTCATCGGTTGATTTAAACGCCATACCTGCAAACGCGATTGAACGTATTGAAGTATTACGCGACGGCGCCGCAGCTCAATATGGCTCAGACGCTATTGCCGGGGTGATTAATATCGTCCTTAAAAGCAATAGCAGTGGCGGTAGTTTGGGTGCCGTATATGGTGCAAATATTACCGATATGGACGGTGTCGCGCAGTTACAATCGGTTTCTGAGGACGCAAATGGTGACTTAGCTTTTACTGAGGGCAGCGACCGCTCGCTTACCGACGGCCAAACCTTAACTCTGCAAGGTAATATGGGGTTTGAATTAGGCGATAACGGCTTTTTGAGTATTTCTAGTGAATATCGCGATCGCAGCTCTACCAACCGCTCTGATTACGACCAACGCGAAAACTACGCTCGTTTACCTGATGGCTCTCTCGACCCACGCGAATTCACATGGGATCGTTACAACCATAACTTTGGTAACGGCACTGTTGAAGACTTTGCGCTGTTTTACAACGCAGGTTATCAGCTAACTAACGATGCTGAGCTCTACTCGTTTGGCTCTTACAGCAAGCGTGAAGGCGAAGGCGGTGGTTTTTATCGTCGCGCCCAAGACAGCCGTAACGTTACAGAAATATACCCTGATGGCTTTTTGCCGGTGATCACCTCAGACATTGATGACTTTTCATTGGCTTTAGGAGTGAAAGGCTTTGCTAATGAATGGAACTACGATGCTTCTGCTGTATATGGCCAAGATGCCTTTAACTTTGGTGTTATTAATAGTTTAAACACTTCATATGGGCCAAGTAGCCAAACCAGTTTTGATGCCGGCACGCTAACTTACGATCAGCTGACTATTAATCTTGATTTTAGCCGTGAGATTGATGCTGACTTTTTAGCCAGCGGAATTAACGTGGCAGTGGGCGCTGAGTATCGCCGCGAAGGGTATGAAATTCAAGCAGGTGAAGAAGCCTCTTATGCGCGTGGTAATTTTGGCCCAGGTGGTGCCGTGACCGATCCGGTTAATGGCCCATTCGGCTCTGCAGGTTCACAAGTGTTCCCGGGGTTCACACCTGAATCTGCGGGTGATAACAGCCGCCACAATGTTAGCCTTTACGTTGACTTAGAAGCCTTTATTACAGATAACTGGAATGTTGCCGTAGCCGCCCGTTACGAAGACTACTCTGATTTTGGCGACACGCTTAATGGTAAAATTGCCACTCGCTATACACTTACAGAAGACTTAGCACTGCGTGGCTCTGTATCAACTGGGTTTAGAGCACCATCTCTACAACAGCAATACTTTACCTCGGTAGCGACTGTATTTGTGGATGGCGAACCAACACAGACAGGTACCTTTGCGCCAAGCAGCGATGTTGCCGTTGCATTGGGTTCACCGGGTTTAGACGCAGAAGAAGCTACTAACTATGGGGTAGGCTTTACGTGGTCAACCGACTTCAACTTCAGCTTATCGGTGGATTACTACCAAATATTAATTGATGACCGTATTGTGTTATCAAATAACCTATCAGGCGCAGGCGTTGCAAGCTTACTTGAGGGCACAGGCGCTAACCAAGGGCGATTTTTCTTAAACGCGATCGATAGCAAAACCCGTGGCGTTGACGTCGTCGCTTCTTATAATTTAATCACCGACAATTACGGTGATGTAGCGTTTAATTTAGGTTACAACTACGGTAAAAACCAAGTCACCGACATTATTGACCCACCAGCACAATTACAAAGTGTCGGGGTTGAGCAAGATAATTTGTTCTCGGGTAACGAGCTACGTCGTTTTGAAGTGAGCACGCCGCGCAATAAATACAACCTTAGCGCAACATGGACACTTAACGAATGGCGCACCACACTTCGCAGTACTCGTTATGGTGAAACACAAGACCCGTCTGAAAATCCAGAGCGTAACGAAGTGTTAGAACCTAAATGGATCACCGATTTAGATGTTGCCTATGCACTTAATAATAACCTTACTCTGAGCTTAGGCGCTAATAATGTGTTTGATGTATACCCAGATCCAACTCGAGAGCTGGTGAGCGATGTAACCACTTTCTCTCGCTTGTTCTCGTACTCGGGCTTTTCACCATTTGGTTTTAATGGCCGTTATGTATACGGCAAAATTGAAATGAAATTTTAAGCTGTAGCTTAAACCAAAAAGCCACACTAAATAGTGTGGCTTTTTAATAGATTAGGGTCTGTTGATCTTTCAAGGTTAAATTTGCAGCAGTCTGTTTGGTATTTAGGCAAGGCAGAGCCTATGTGGTGTGGTTATTCCCCATAAATAGGCGATAACGCAGCATCAATGCCAAACAGGCGCTGCCCGAAGGGTTCTGCCTAGGGACGATTTACTCTTTGTTGCTCGGTTTTTACTTAGCCCACTAGGTTACAAACCTCGCGCCGCGATTAAACCGCCCCTAGTTTGAACAAATTTTAATCCGCAAAGGTCAACAGACCCTAGAACCCGATTAGATTTTAGTTAACCAACCGTGTTTGTCTTCGCTCTTGCCCCATTGAATATCGTTCAATGCTTGACGTAAGCGTGCCGTTGTTGGCCCTGGTTCACCGTTACCTACTTTGTATTCTTTATCGTTATGGATAAACGTACCTACTGGAGTCAATACTGCCGCAGTGCCTGAAAGTGCTGCCTCAGTACCTGGCTTTGCTGCACGCTCTAAAAGCTCAGTGACTGTAAAATTGCGCTCGCTAACCGTCATACCTAAATCTTTAGCTATGGTTAAAATACTATTACGGGTTACACCGTGTAAAAATGTGCTGTCGAGTGCTTTAGTAATGATTTCATTGCCATCAATTAAAATAAAGTTTGCGGCACCGGTTTCTTGTACATCGCCGCCTGGGCAAAATAAAATTTGGTCGGCTTTATATTTAGTGCGTGCTGCTGAAATTGGCCCTAGTGCGCTGGCATAGTTACCACCGCTTTTAATCATACCCATGTGCGGGGCACAGCGCATACCATCTTCTTCAAGTAAAACACGTAACGCAGTTGCACCACCTGAAAAATAATCACCCACTGGCGATAATAACGTATAAAGCAATGAACTCATTGACGGTGCAGCCGCTTTACCAATGGCAGCTTCTGTACCAATGTGGGTTGGGCGAATATACATAGAACCAGGAGGAAGCGGCGTTTCATCGGCGTATTCACGAACAATATCGATGATCATTGTTTTTAGCATTTCGCCATCAACAGCAGGTAAACTCAGCAATTCAGAACTTTGCTGCATACGCGCAATATTAGCGTCCATTCTAAAAATATTAACCGAGCCATCTTCGTGACGAAAGGCTTTTAAGCCTTCAAAACATGTACTTGAATAATGAAGAACGTGTGCACCTGCATGCAACTCAAGCTTATCGCAAGGAACAATTGAGCTTTCGCCCCACTGATTGTCAGAAAACTTAGCTTGAATCATCTGCGGCATAAACACAGTACCAAATGCTGCCATTTTTATTCTCTCTTGTGTGGTCTATTTTTCTCCATTGTATGACAACCAGCTACTATTTAACCATAGCAAAACGAGCTGTTTTTAAATTAATTAGAAGAATTTTTTGCATGTACTGATGATTATTTAATCAACAAAGCACTTACCAACCTTTTAATGCAATAATCAGCTAACATTTTATAGTTAGCTGATTAATTAATGCGTACATTATGATGGCGGCTATTTTATTAGCCTCTATTTAAACGAATAACGTAATATACGCTTTAATACTGAGGTGTATTGCTGAAAAAATCCGCCAGTATTATAAGCAATCCCCTGCTTTTGTAATGCGGCTTGCACTTTAGGCGCAATTTCTTGATAACGCGACGACGGCATATCAGGAAATAAATGATGCTCTATTTGAAAGCTTAAATGCCCAGTTAAAATATGAAACCAACGCGCCCCTTTAATGTTTGACGAACCCAGCGCTTGGCGATAATACCACTGCCCTTGGCTTTCGTTTTTGCAGTCTTGCTCATAAAAGGTATGGGTTTGCTCGGTAAAATGACCACAAAAAATAATGGTTGAGGTCCATAGGTTACGAATTAAGTTTGCCAAAAAATTACCGCTTAATACCCATAAAAACAGTGGTCCCGCCAAAACTGGAAATAACACATAGTCTTTAATTAGTTGGCGCGCCCCTTTACTAAAAAAGCGCTTTTTTAAAGTGCTATGCGCTACAGCGCCTTTACGGTTTGGTTTCTTTTTACCTATAAAGACTCGCTCGCCTGCGAGCTCATGATACGACACGCCCCACTGAAACAGCACGCTTAAATTTAAATAGGTAATAAACTGCCATGTATTTTTTAGCCGCCATTTAAAGTCATTGCTCAACCTTAATAAGCCATAACCAAAGTCACGATCTTTTCCGATAATGTTAGTGTAAGTATGATGTTCAAAGTTATGAACGCGGTTCCAGCTTTGGCCATCGCAGGCTATATCCCACTCGTAGCTTTTAGAGTTAAGTTGTTTGTCGTTCATCCAATCGTATTGACCATGCATTACGTTGTGGCCAATTTCCATGTTGTCGAGAATTTTAGCCAAACCAAGTAATAAAACACCCGCTACCCACAATAATGGCTGTACAAAACCAAGCATAAATAAAATCCGTCCGCCTATTTCGCAAAACCGCTGCTTACGCACAATAGAACGAATATAGTTTGCATCCTTTTGCCCAACTGTAGCTAATGTCGACATTTTAATTTCATCTAAATCATCGGCTAACTGTTGATAATTTATAGTTGTCATAGCTGTAACTCCAAATCGCTAACGGCTTGGCTCACGCACAGTTGAATTAACTGCTCGCCAGTATCTGATAATTGATTAGTTTTTAAATTACGCACCACTCCCGACTTTTTAATGCACTGGCATTGATGGCAAATACCAATGCCGCAACCACGCTGCACAGGGAGTTTTTTTGCTTCAAACTGGTTTAATAGCACCTCATTACTAGTCACTACATGCGTGTCTTTATTTATTATTACTGAAAAATGATTGTCGTCAGTCAATTTAGGCATGGATAGAGCAAACGATTCTTGGTAATAGGTTAAATTAAGTAGACGAGTAAAATCTGCAACTTCTTGCATAAAGCCAGCAGGACCACAGCAATATATATCAGGATTATCGTCCGTATTTATATGAGTAGTTAAATATGGGCTTCGATCCCGTGTAAGCATTACGTAAGAAAAATGATTATATTGCTGTGTCAGCATTTTTAACTCATTAGTGCATTGATGCTCACCTGCTTTAGCAAAGTAAATTAATTTTATCTGATGCTCAGTATTACTTAGCTGCTGATCAAGCATTGCAAGCATAGGCGTGATTCCCGAACCACCAGCAATAAACGTGCTGGGTTTGTGCCAGCTTTTAAATACAAAGTCGCCACTTGGTAAAGAAATATTACACCATGGCTGCACCGCTAATGCATTTTGCAATTGGCTTGTAAAATGACCTTGCTGATCTGTTTTTACTAATAAACGAAGTAAACCTGTCGCCTTAAATTGTGCGGGGCTGCATGCCAAAGTAAACACTCGAGTAAGCAAACGTCCATTAGCTTCCACCGTTAAGCTAATGTGTTGACCAGCAATATGTATAGGCCACTTTTTACTTGGTTTAAGTGAAATACTTAAAAATTGCCCGCTTAGCGCTTGAACATCAACAACCTTGGCTCGAAAAAGGTCAGCGCGCCACCCAGGTTTAAACACTTGCATTATCGGCTCAATATAAGCTGCAAAGCTTTGATGGTGTAAAAACCATTTTGAAAATTGATCTAATACCGGAGTTAACATGGTTATAAATTCTCTATTTAAATCGACTACCCATTAGTTTCTGCTGGGCTTTATATTTGAGCATACACGTGTAAGCCCAAACTTCAGCGCACAAGTGTACGCTCGAATTTTTAAATTTCAACCCCATTAGAGTAATTATTCAATTTTTCTAGAGCGATATTTAAAGGTTAACAACGCTCAAGTACCCAATGGACAACGATTAAATTGCGTGCACTTGTACTTATCCCAAATACTTAACACCATGATAAATAGCGTGCTAAGGTAGTTAAAATTTAGTTAATTTTGGAAGCCATTATGAACAAAGTAACAACGCGTAAAAAATTTTCTACACTTGCCAAAATCAGTTGTGCATTTGCACTTTCGGGGCTCACCAGCCTCAGTACTTATGCAGTTGATTTTAAAGAATTGGATAAATTAGCGCTTAATGTAAAACCGGTAACTGTTGCCCAAGGAATTTCAATTCCGTGGGCTATTGAGGCTCTGCCAAACGGTGACTTATTAATAACCGAGCGCAGCGGTATCCTTTATTTACTTCGTAATAACTCCACCAGCTTAACTAAAATCACTGGGCTACCAAAAATAGATGCCAACGGCCAAGGCGGGCTTCTTGATTTAGAGCTACACCCTGATTTTGCTAATAATCAATGGCTATATATTACTTATTCAAGCAGTGAAGGCGATGGCGCAGGTAGTAACACCGCACTTATGCGTGCAAAGCTAAGTAACGATCACAGCCAACTACTTGAGTCACAACAATTATACAAAGGTGAGCATAACTCTAAAAAAGGTCAGCATTACGGCAGCCGTATTGTGTTTGATAACCAAAACTATGTGTATTTTTCGATTGGCGACCGCGGCTCGCGAGATATTAATCCACAAGATTTAGGCCGTGATGGCGGTAAAATTTATCGTTTACACGACGATGGTAAAATTCCATCCGACAACCCCTTCGTAAACCAAAAAGGTGCAAAACCAGCGGTTTGGTCTTATGGGCATCGTAACCCACAAGGTATGTGGTTCGATGGTGACAATAGTGTATTTTGGGCACACGAACACGGCCCCCGTGGTGGCGATGAGCTTAATATGATTAAACCTAAAACTAACTACGGCTGGCCCGTGGTGAGTTACGGTATTAACTACAGCGGCACCTCGTTTACCGATTTAACAGAAAAACCGGGCATGCAAGCGCCCATATTACAGTGGACACCGTCTATCGCTCCTTCAGACATGTTGCTAGTAAAAGGTGATAAATACCCTGAACTTAAAGGTAAATTTTTACTCGCTTCAATGAAATACGCCTTTGTTAGCGTATTAGAAATAGTAGATGGCAAGGTCGTTAAACAAAGTAAATTACTTGAAGGTATTGGCCGTATTCGCAGCCTAGCCCAAGGTGATGATGGTACTATTTACCTTGGATTAGATGGCCAGGGCATTGTGCGACTAGGTCCTAAGTAGTCATTTAATACATCTAATTACAGTAACAGCAAACTTTTTGCAGCTTAACTGCGTACTGTTACTGTAATTAGCTAATAAACAACGAGGGTGTTGATGTTTTCATTTTTAAAGCCAGATCCAATCAAAAAATTGCGTAAAGAGTACGATGCAAAATTAGAGCAAGGCATGCAAGCACAAAGAAAAGGCGATATTAAAAGCTATGCGATGTTAACTGACGAGGCTGAAAAAATCTGGAATGAAATAGAAGCACTCGAAGCAAAAAAAGCCAAGTAAACATATAGCCTACCAATTCAAACCAATCCCGCGTTAAAAACGCGGGGTTTTAATACTTACAAACATCCTTTTTTAAATTCACTTAAGCCCAACCAGATAATTCCCCAACTTAACCTCCATCGTAACCAGCTTTTAATTGAGCACAGCTCATTATACTCATAGCATTATTGCCTTCTCTTACTTATGCTCATAACCTACCTAAAAACTCGCATAAACAATTATTTACATTAACGTTAATTAGTGGAATTATTAATCTAGTCCAAAAGAGTTGATGCATTGTTTGAAGTAGCAGAATATCAAAGCGCTGATGATTTTGTGAGTGCGAGGAAAGCATTTTTAGTAAAGTGTGTAATTAAGCCATAAAGCATCAAAAATTTACTGGAAAAAATGCAATATAATGAAAAAATTATAATTAAATCAAGGAATACAGATGTACACAGGTAGTTGTTTATGCGGCTCAATCAACTTTTCAATTAATGGTAAAGTTACTGATATTATTCATTGTCATTGTTCGCTTTGTCGTAAGGCCAGTGGCAGTGCTTTTGCTACTAATGGATTTATTAATGTCAGCGATCTGACATTAACTGACTACAACGGCACACTTACTTTTTACCAAAGTAGTGAAGGTAAACGTAAGTACTTTTGTAAAACCTGCGGTGCTCCAATTTATAGTGCTAACGCTCAATCTCCTCAAAGATATCGCCTTCGATTAGGCGCGTTGACCTGCGATATAACAGAGCGACCCATATCGCATAATTTCATCACCTCAAAAGCTAATTGGGAAGACTTAGATGCTCAGCTTCCTCGTTATGAGGGACATGAGCCAGGGCGAGAGTAAATCCATATAAATTTATCTATTTTTTTGAAGTGGGAGTTTGAATGAATCTGAATCAAGTAACTTTGCCAGTCAAAGATATGAATGAAGCGGTGAGTTTTTATCGCACACTTGGCTTTACCCAAATCGTTGATACACCTCATTATGCACGTTTTAGTTGCCCTGAAGGTGATTCTACATTTTCATTGTCTTTAGAAAGTGAATTTTTTGAAAATCATTCTGTAATTTATTTTGAGAACGATGACCTTGAACAATTGTGCCAGCAGTTAATCAAAAAAGGGATCGTATTCGAACAGCAACCCACAGAGCAAAGATATCTATGGAAGGAAGCGGTTTTAAAAGACCCTTCAGGAAATAAAATTAAGCTCTACAAAGCTGGAGAAAATCGATTAAACCCACCTTGGAAGGTACAAAAACAGCCATAAAGCTGAACACGAACCAGCATTGCGCTAAACAGCTAAATGCTGGCGTTTAAGTACTGTACTTAGTTATTTATATTCCACCTTAGCGGTTAAGCGATTAAATAATCCTGGGAAAAACCGTTTTATAAACGGTGCCCAACCACTTAACCCTTGGCCTATTACAACTTCGTCTTTTTTATTGTAGATTGCGGTGAGCATTTTTGATGCGGCTACATTTACGTTCATACCATTTTCTATTGAAGGCTCAGATTTGTTTTGCGCTTCCCCTTGCTCGTTTAATGAGTTATGGGCAATCGCCGTTTTAATTGAGCCAGGGCAAATAGTTAAACAATGTATATTGTGCTCTGCCACTTCGGCGCGTAAGCAATCCATAAAGCCTACTACAGCGTATTTACTGCCTGAATATCCGGTTCTGAACTTAGATCCTACTTTGCCTGCCACGCTACTAATAGCCACTACTGAACCGCTTTTACGTGCCACCATTGAAGGTAGTACCGCTTTAGTGAGTGCAATTAAGCCAAAGTAATTTACTTCCATAAGTTGCCGGTACACTTTAAAGTCGTTTTCTAAAAATAAGCTACGTTGTGATACACCGCCGTTATTAATTAAAATATCAATGGGGCCTAAGCTATCTATTTGCGCCGATACATCCTGCAGTAGGGTTTCGGGCTTTGATAAATCAAGCGGGATAACGCGGTGCCCCTCGCCTTTTAACTCGCCTTTTACTTGGTTGAGTTTATCGATATTTCGCGCTGATAAAATAACCTTTGCACCTTGCTCTGCAAATTGTTTTGCAAGTTCTTCACCAATACCTGATGATGCGCCGGTGATCCAGACTGTTTTATTATTATAATCCATGGTTTACCTTATATTCTTTGACTGGTTATGCTTTAGTTGGACCCGCTATTTCATTCACTTGCTGTTCTAAGTTTTTGTAAAAGCCCATTAAAAATAGTAGCTCAACAGTGACATACAAAGGGCCAATAATTAAGCCTACTAAATCATCAACAAAAGCGGGCTTTTTACCTTCAAAATAATGACCAATAAACTGTAATATCCAGCCAAACACGAATACCCCAACTCCAATTACCAACCAAGGTATTAATGCCATTGCGGCAATTGGCTGGGCAGCTACCAGTAACAAAGTGAAAATAATTCCCATGATCAAACCAAGCGAAAAGCTCAACATAAAATAGTAAACCACAGAGGCTAATACAAAAATTTGCGCGCCATCAATGCTAAAATTAGCAATAGGAATTTCAATTCGGGCGAGTAAGCATAAAGCGGCAAACACAATGAGTGGAATACCAAAAAAATGGGTTAATACATTTCGTTTAGAGCGATGGTACAAACCATACTGGCCGAGCTGTTGTTCAAGGGTTTTCATGACGGCGTTCCTATTGTTATTTTTATAAGCAAAGTTCACCTTATAAAAAATGACACATAATAACAACTGATAACGATAGTTAATCTGTAAAAATGGTGAGCAGCACCTTATGCGTTATAGCTATAAATTAGGTAAGGTCATCGTTAATAATTAACATGATCAGCACCAGGAGGTTTACATGCTTTAAAAAACACGCGCCGTTGGCCTATTACTCGCTTTAGCTGAGATAATTAATGGCAATATTAGAGTAAGGATTTTACATCGATTTTACGCTCTAAAACGCGCTAAAACACTCAGCTTACTTTTGGGCACTGCGATTATTTATGCCATTACTTGGCTGACCTTGCCATGGGTTAACCCTATTTCGTACTTAGATTGTTTAAATGTGGGTTTTGTTTGGCTAACAATAATGCTTAGTTTAGATATTGTTGTGGGCAGATATTTATTTAAGTATAAGTTGCACAAAATACTTGATGATTTTAACCTTTTTAGAGGTAACTTACTGAGTATGGGCATGCTATTACTTTTTATAAGCCCCTGTTTGGTTTTTTGGTTACAGATGAAAGTTATGGTTTAGAGCACTCCTCTAATAGCGAAGCGTCTCTTCGCCCTCTTTGTGCATAATTGACTAAACCCTATTTGAACACAGTGAAGCGAATGAGGAGTAAATGAGAAGCCATAAAAAGTTATCGTGTAGTACACTCCTCTAAAAGCGCAGCGCCTCTTTGCCCTCTTTGTGCATAATTCACTAAACCCTATTTGAACACAGAGAAGCGAATGAGGAGTAAATGAGAAGCCATAAAAAGTTATCGTGTAGTACACTCCTCTAAAAGCGCAGCGCCTCTTTGCCCTCTTTGTGCATAATTCACTAAACCCTATTTGAACACAGAGAAGCGAATGAGGAGTAAATGAGAAGCCATAAAAAGTTATCGTGTAGTACACTCCTCTAAAAGCGCAGCGCCTCTTTGCCCTCTTTGTGCATAATTCATTAAACCCTATTTGAACACAGAGAAGCGAATGAGGAGTAAATGAGAAGCCATATAAGTTTTGGTTTAATTTACTTCTCTAAAAGCGTAGCGCCTCTTCACCCTCTTTGTGCGTTAATCACTTAAAACCTGCTTAAAGACAGGAGTCAATAACCTTTCAACATGCCGTTATCTAAGCTAATGCGGTTACTAGCTTGCCTTTTTCATGTGTTGGTTGCATTGCCATTCGCTCCGTGCCTTTTTCGAATTCTTGCTCTAACATTTTTTGTAATTCAGCAATCTGCTCTTTTATGGCATCTACATCAACCCCTTCCTCTCCTAGTTCTTCTGCCAAGGCTTCTATTGCTGCTTTTAACTCAGCTATAGTTTCTTTATCGACACCTAAACGTTGATAAATTAATGCCTCTTGGGCATTTTCTAAAAAGCTTTTGTCTTCTGGTTTAGCGATAAAATTAGGGGTTGCTTGGTTTTCAGCGGTACTGGTTGTTGCCGCAGCGGCAGATGTTGGCAGAGCGTCACTCGTTTTTGCCACTTTGTTAACGAGATTATTGTAACTACTATATTGATTTTTAAAGGTTATTGAAGTCATTGGCTCAAATCCATTTTTGCTTTAATCGTTATATTCTTTAGCTGAAATAACTTAAGCAACTTTGATACCAGTTAATATTTGATTGTCTCTAAGGCTTATTTTTATTTCAAATTAAGCCCGCTTAACTCATTTCGCACCCACTTCTCATCTAAATACAGCTCTAAGTGTTGCTCAGCAAACTTTAAAAAGCTGCGTGCAGCGTGTGATATATGTCGGTCTGTACGCACCACAAAATACCAATGGCTAGCTAAAGTGGTGTCGGTAACATTAAGCACTTTAAAACTATTATCACCTTTAGGCAGCACATGCTGAGAAAGCACCGCAATCCCCATACCTGAAGCTACCGCCACTCTAATGGCTTCATTACTGGCCATTTGCACACTGTCACTTAATACCAACCCTCTACTTTGCAGCTCGCTTTCAAATAACATGCGAGTGGCGGAGCCTGTTTCACGCAATAAAAAACGATACGGAACTAAATCAGCCAGTTTAAGTGCGGTTTTATCGGCTAATGGATGATTTAGTGGCACTATAAACACTAAAGGGTTATGTAGAAACCTAGCAGCCTGGGCATGCTCTAAAGATGGCGGGTGACTAAATACATAAATATCGTCTTCTCCGCGTTCAAAGCGTGCTAAAACGGCTGAACGATTACCTATTTCAAGTGGTAGCTCTACATGCGGATGTTCATTACTGTATGGGCCTAACAATTTAGGTAAAATATATTGGGCAGTATTAACCATAGCAATTTTACATCGTCCACGTTCACCCCCTTTTAGCTCCGCTAAGTAATCTTGGTAATCTTCAAAATGACCAAAAACCTGTTGGCAAGTCCTAAATAAGGCCATACCAGCTTCGGTTATTTGCAACTTTTGTTGCTGCATAATTATTAACGGTTCATCTACCGCTTCTTGTAAGCGTTTAATTTGTAAAGAAACCGTAGGCTGAGTCAAATGAAGCCTCCGTGCGGTTTCGCTTATAGAGCCGGTTTTTACTACACTCATAAATACTTCAAGAAGTCGGAAGGAAAGTTGTCTTATATTCATACACACCTCATAGGTTTTTATCTATAGGATGTTAGCATTCATTTTATTATTTACTATATAAAGATTTGCCTATAATAGCGCCGCTTAACAAATTAAATTAGTAATAAAGAGGAGAACAGCGTGCCTGATATTGTAGTAATGTTTTTTATTTTAGGATTAGCAGCGGGTATCCTTCGCTCTGATTTAGCTATCCCCAAAGCGACGTATGACACTCTCAGCTTACTACTCATGCTTACCATAGGTCTAAAAGGTGGCATGGTTCTGCATGGCAATTTAAGTTGGCAATTACTCCCAGAAATGGCCTCGGTTATGTTACTTGGTGGGCTTATTCCACTCACTTTATACCCTATTTTAAAACACGTTGTTAAGCTAAGCGTAGCGAATAGCGCCAGCATTGCTGCCCACTATGGTTCGGTTAGTGCTGGTACATTTGCGGTAGCATTAGCGTATGCCGAATCGGCTAAATTAGAAGTGGGCGCAGAAGTTACCTTGTACCTAGTTATGCTTGAGTTACCAGCAATTATTGTAGGTTTACTGTTGTATCGTAAGCTCGACAAAGCACACAGCGAAAACACCAACTTATCGTTAAAAGCACTGTGGCACGAAACGCTTACCAATAAGAGTGTGATTTTGCTCGTTGGCGGTGTAATTATCGGTATGATGTATGGCACCCAACAGGGTAGCCAAGTTACGAGTTTACTTACCAGTAGCTTTAAAGTAGTGCTGGCGCTATTTTTACTCGAAATGGGCTTGGTTGCTGCACAAACGCTTCGCCCTTTTCCTTGGCAGCAATGGAAACTGGCTTCCTTCGCCATTATTACGCCGTTATTTTTAGGCACCATTGGCGTTATGGTTGGCACCTTGCTAAATTTAGAATTAGGTTCAGTGGTTATTCTGGGGAGCTTAGTGGCGAGTGCTTCTTACATTGCCGCACCTGCTGCTATAAAAGCCGCTATTCCCAAAGCGGACATTGGTCTTGCCATGCTTAGCTCGTTAGGTGTCACCTTTCCATTTAATGTTATTGTTGGGATTGGTTTGTATCATCAACTTGCCGTTGCCATAAGTTAAATATAACGTATTAAAAAAGCCCAAAGTGGGCTTCTTTAATACGTATGAACCACATAATTGGGCACTCTGACGCTTACTTGAGCAACAGTATCAAGCAGTTTTTGTAACACCTTTAAAGACCGCTTTATTTTTTAACTCAAATACTTCGATTTTATGCTCGTTTATAAGTTCATCAACAAAGCAGCTGGGGTTGTTATCATCAGTTATTATGTAGACCTTATGTTTAGCGCGAGTAAGCGCTACATAAAATAAGCGACGCTCTTCACTATGTGCGAAATTATCTTTTGCGGGTAATAATACCTCTAAAATTTGAGGCATTGGCTTAGTGCTCGGGAATCCAAACGCTCCGCCATTCATTGCTAATATAATGACATAATCGGCTTCTTTGCCTTTTGAGCCATGAAACGTATCACACTCAATATGCAATGCTGAAAACTCTTGCTGTAAAGCACTTATATCGGCTTGTGAAGGTAACTGAAATCGAAACCGTGCAAGTAAATACACAGTAACAGGCTTGCCTGAATGACCCTTAATCCCCTGTAGTAAATACTTAATTGCGCCATTATTTAGCTCCGCTATTTTGGTGTTTTTAGCTGAGCCACTTTTCAATGTTTTTAGCACGCTAACGGCGGGCTTAGTTACCTTTGCAACTGAGTGAATGTCTTTAGCTAACTGCGCTGGGTTTTTCATAATAAAACCTGCGGCAACCTCGCCAATTTTATTATTAAAGCGAAAGGTCCTATCTAATAGAGTTTGTGTTGTAAAACCAAAATGTGCGGCAAACTCGGTAGTAAGTCGCATATCTGCACCACTAAAACGGTAAATAGCTTGCCAATCGTCCCCTACTGCAAACAGTGAACTATTAGACTTACTATCGCGCAGTGCTTTTACAAGTGTAGCTCGCAGCGGTGATATATCTTGAAATTCATCTACCATGATATAACGCCAAGGCGATGTAAACTTTTTAGTGTTTACATAATCGAGGGCTTTAATAATCATATCGTCGAAGTCTATTTCGCCCTGCGTGCGTAAATAATGGTTATAGTTGGCTAACAACGGCTTTAATAATTTCCAGGCTTGCTGTATCTGTTTTGAATCGCTCTCAAGTGTTATATTTGCGGTTTTATACACGCTGATTAATTGGCTAAACACAGTCGCTAATTTAGTTAAATGACCGCTAGTTTTTATTTCTTTTAAAAGCGCAATATGATTAGGCTTTGCAGCACTAAATTTAAATTCGCCTTTAACGTCATTAAGAGTGTTATTTATATAATTTACCAGTGCTTTAGCATATTGTGGTTTAGCATTGGCAAGCGATTCAAAACATCCTTCAACCCATTTTATTTTAGCTTTTTCGTTTTCAGCAAGTTTAGATATTTTAGGTCGCTTGCCCTCAACCTCGCTAATAATAGTCAAGCCGACGCTGTGAAACGTGGCCGCTTTAATGGACTCAGTGCCCAGCTTTTGTTTAATTCGTTCATCCATTTCGCAAGCAGCTTGCTTACCATAGGCGAGTAATAAAATATCGTTGTAATTAGCTTGTTCACTGTTAACCAAGTAGCCCGCTCTGGCCACCAACACACTGGTTTTTCCTGTTCCTGCCCCTGCTAGCACTAAGTTATTGTCGTCATCTATTATACAAGCTCGGCGTTGTTGCTCTGTGAGTGGATTTGCTTCAACACAATTAAAAAAATCGTTATAGCGCTCTAATTGAGACTGGGTATATTTATGCTGAAAAAAACGAGTGAGTGCATCACTCCACTGGCTGTATTGTTCAAGCAATTTTATTTGTGTGCTTACTGGTGTTAAAACATCGCTGCTTTTTATCCAAGGTAGCCAACGTTTACATTGCTCATCTACCTGTTTTTTTATATCAGTCACATATGATTGGCGCAAAAACTGAGTGTGAGCAAAGTGGTTTATTTTACTTAACATCTCGTTGAGCACTGCAATATTGCTTTTAACCCATAGCATATCGGTATGCGCTTTAAATGCCCTATTGCTGCCATAGGCTCTCATCCAAATACGATAATGCTTAGAGTCTGTATTAAAGCGCAGTGTTTGCCCAAGCACACCATACTCATAGCTAATGGGCGACGTTAAATCACACCAACTCAATGAGGTTATTTGTGTTTTATTGCTGATCACTAAACCTTGTTGGTTTATATCGACAAAGCGATGCGGGGTAAAGATACGGCCAAATATACTAGGCTGAATTGAATTCATTAACAGCAGAATTCCTTTATAAAAATGAACCAATTAGCCGTATTTTAAGCGAATATGCCGTACAAGGATAATAAAACCAATAAAAAATAACAGTAATGTTATACGGACTTGCAGCGTATAAAAAACACCCAATTAATTTACCCAACTGCTTGGCATAAGTCCCACTATATGACTAACATTTACTCTAGATACAGTAAGATAACAAGGATTGAAACATGCGAATAAATTCAATTAGAACTAAAGTCATTTTACCAATCGCTTTTTTAGCACTGATCCTTGCAGGCTTGCTAGTTGCCATAGCTTCGATTACTTACATACAAGACAACGCTATGAAAAGGCAAACAGAAACCTTTTTTGAAGCTGTTACTGTTATTCTCAATGCCGACAGAGACATATATCAAGCACGTATTGCACTCGAAAATTTACTCAGCGCAACTGGCGATAGTGAGACGAATAAAACAGAGTTTTTAGAAAACGCAGAGCAAGTAAAGGATCGCTTTAACAAATACTTAATCTATTTAAAAGATGAAGAAGCGTTACTCGCAAAGCATGATTCATTTTCCAGCTTTATGCCTTTGTATAATGAATGGGTCAATCATAGTAAAACACTCATTAATACCAATCACTCGCAAGGTAAAATGCAAAGTGATTTAAATAAATCTGAACCTGAATTTATAAAAATACGCGAAATGATGGATCAGGCAGGCGAAGAGCTTCGCGCTTATACTAATGAACAACAGCAAGATAAAGTGGGGGCTGAGCGTTTAGGGCGTTATGTAGAAGCCATTTCAGAGGTACTAAATGCCGATAGAGATATATACCAAGCCCGGCTTGCAAAACAAAAAATAGTAAACCAGCATGGTGATTTAGAACAAAATCAAAAATTATTTGAAGAAAACGCAGCCCAAGTTATACGTCGCTTTAATAGTTATCGTAGCTATTTAATTGACGAGCCTCAGCTAACACAAAAATATGCCAACTTCGATCAGCTTTATCAGCAATGGTATGAGCAAAGTAAAACCTTGATTTACTCAACTCCTGCAAAGCAAGTCGCTTTAATTGATAATAATTTAGCAAAAGCTGATAAAAGCTTTAACGAATTAAGAAATATACTTGATGTTGCGGGCGAAGAGGCACGCACACATGCCAGAGCGGTAAAACAAGACGTACAACATAGCATTCAACTTTTTGAAAAAATTGTTTTTATTGTGATTATTATTGCCTTTATTGTCGCTTTAGGTGTGGGCTATTACATTCCGAAAAAGCTAACCGATAATATCAATAATATTACCCTTCGTATTAAAGAAATAGCCGCTGGCGATGGCGATTTAACCCAGCGTATTAACACTACATCACACGACGAATTAGCTGATTTAAGCAATGAATTTGATAACTTCTTGAGCCATTTACAAACAATAATAAAAAATATTCAGCAGCAATCAAGCCAACTTGGTGCAGTAACGGGTGATTTAAATGATGTATCTGATACCGCGATGGAAGTAACCCAAAAACTTGCTAATGCCTCTGAGTCAATAGTTAGTGCGGGCCATGAGATGGACATGGCCAATCAACAAATGGCAGATCTTGCAAAAAATACTGCGCAGGAAGCCGATATATCTAGCGAGCAGGTTAAGCAAGGTGTTCAAGCTATTGATGTGTCAGGCAAAGCGATTGAAGATTTAGCTAACGATATTGAGTCAGCATTAGCGAATTCGGTTGAACTAGAAAGTAGCTCTACAGATATAACCTCTGTTCTTGAAGTGATACGTAATATTGCAGAGCAAACAAACTTATTAGCTTTAAATGCAGCGATTGAAGCCGCTAGAGCCGGCGAGCAAGGCCGTGGATTTGCTGTAGTAGCTGATGAGGTAAGAACGCTTGCCACACGAACTCAACAAAGCACAGACGAAATTGATACCATGATCCAACGCTTAAATGACAACGTTAAAGCGTCGTCTGATTCGATTAAAAATAGCCAAACTAATGCCAATACCACTTTAACCAACTTTGACTCAGTAATTACCATTTTTAATAGCCTGACTCACGCATTTGAAAAAGTACAGCAAATGTCGACTGAAACCGCACAAGCTACACAAGAGCAGTCACATGTGGCTAACGAAATAAATCGAAATTTAGTGTCATTAAAAGAGCAATCTGCACAAATGAAACAAATTTCCACGCAAACCACGCAACAATCTAAAAATGTATCGGCCTTATATGAGCAAATGAAATCGCAAGTGGAAAGCTTTAAAGTATGAGCAAGTAACAATTATAAAGTTAAGCGCACGTAAATTGCGCTTAACTTTTGCTATCGATAATAATCAATTCACACTCAGTGTTTGCTGTTAAGGTGATGGTTTTAGTCTGTGTAACTTCTGCGCCGTCACCCTTATTCATGCTAACTGAGGCTGACTCATCATTAATACTAAACTCCCCTGCCGATGCCAATACGTAGGCTTGATGATCAATCGGCTGTGTTATTGACGTGCCTTTTGCCAGCTTACCACCGTAAATACGCGCCTGCTGATTAATAAAAAGTGCACTATCGGCATCTTTTGGATAACCCGAAACCAGTAAGCTAAGGGTGCTTGTGGCTTGTGTAGGAAACTTCTTGCTTTCCCAGCGCGGCTCAACATTATGTTGATTACTCTGAATCCAAATTTGATAAAACGTTAGTGGTTCATCTGTTAGGTTATATTCTGAGTGGGTAATGCCGGTGCCTGCACTCATTACCTGCACCTCACCTTGCTCGGTGATCCCCTTGTTGCCCATACTATCTTGGTGAGTAATGGCACCACTGCGGATAAAACTAATAATTTCCATATTTCTATGCGGGTGCGCACCAAACCCCATACCTGGGGCTACCCAGTCATCATTAACTACACGCAAAGTGCCAAACCCCATACGCGCAGGATTATAGTAATTCGCAAAACTAAAGTGGTGCTTTGACTTAAGCCAACCATGATCAGCATGTCCTAAGCTATTTTTTGGGTAATGGGTAAGCATATTTTTTCCTATACGTTATCTCTGCGTCATTTAGTATTGACGGTCTCGATCATGGGCTGCGTCAAAGGTGTGTTTAGCACCTAAAGGCACAATTTGCGTTGGGTTAATGGTTACGTGACTTACGTAGTAATGCACCTTTGTGTATTCTAAATCGACCGTTTCCTTTATCCCAGGTACTTGGTAAAGCTCATTAATGTAGTTACTAAGATGATGAAACTCAGTTAACTTTTCTCGATTACACTTAAAGTGCCCGTGATACACAGCATCAAAGCGGATAAGTGTGGTAAATAATCGCCAATCGGCTTCAGTGAGTGTATCGCCCACTAAGTAACGCTGTTTTGCTAATCGAGCTTCTAACCAATCTAAGCTATCAAACAAGGCTGTGTAAGCTTCGTTGTAAGCTTCTTGAGTTGTAGCAAAACCGGCTTTATACACCCCATTATTAATGGTGTTATAGACACGGTTATTCACTGTTTCTATTTCTTCACGTAGCGCATCTGGATAATAATCGTCGTTGTTACCAGTAAGCTCATTAAACGCACTATTAAACATGCGAATTATTTCTATTGATTCGTTGTTTACAATAGTCTGCGTTTTTTTATCCCATAAAATAGGTACGGTAACACGCCCTTCATAGCTAGGGTCGGCTTTTAAATACAATTGATAAGCGTAATCTAAGTTATAAAGTGGATCGCCCTGCTCGCCAAATTCCCAACCGTTTTCCATCATGGGTGCTTCAACAATACTCATAGAAATAATGTCTTCGAGCTGCTTTAATTTACGAAATATAATGGTGCGGTGCGCCCAAGGGCAAGCCAAGGATACATATAAATGATAGCGACCTGCTTCTGGTTTAAATTTACTGTTTTGCGCTGATGAAATCGTATCTCTAAACCGGCTATCTTGGCGTACAAATTTACCGTCGCTTTTTTCGGTGTCGTACCATTTATCGACCCATTCACCGTTAACAAGTAACCCCATGTCCGTCTCCTTAGTTTATAGAATGTGCCTACCTTACGCAGGTTGGCAGCTTAAAGTTTAATCACTTATGTGATCCGCTTATTAATTTAATTTGTTATGAATTTTTCCATCAACAGATAGCTTTCCAGCTCCTTGGATCAGTAAAGCTAAGGTAATAGCTAACAGCGATAACGCAAATTCATAACCGTTGTTGCTCATAAATAAACCGTTATCTATGTGCGTGGTAAAAATAGCAACCACCATAGTGATAGCCAGTACAAAACTCGCAGGACGCACCAGCAAACCAACGATGAGTAGTAACCCACCAAAAAATTCGGCGCCACCGGCCATTAATGCCATTAAATAGCCCGGTGCTAAGCCAATCGACTCCATCCATTGCCCTGTGCCTTCCAAGCCATAGCCGCCAAACCACGCAAACAGTTTTTGTGCACCATGAGCACTAAACACTAATCCCGCAATAAGCCTTAATGGTAATGTTGCAAAAGACTGTTCAGTTTTTGTGATGGCGGCTGTAATATTTTTAATCGTCATAGTTTTAACCTGTATTGTTCCAATTGAGTATGCAGCTATTGTATAAGTTGAATTAAAATTAAATAACTCCTATTATTTGCTCTATATGTTCAAATATTTTGAACAGTTGATATTTGGTATGATAATGAATACACCTCCTATAAGCATAGAAGCTTTATTGGTATTAGACGCCATTGAGCATCGTGGCAGTTACGCAGCCGCTGCAGAGCAACTTAATAAAGTACCCTCAGCCTTGTCGTATATTGTTAATAAACTTGAAGAGCAATTAAATGTAACCTTGTTTCAACGTCAAGGTCGGAGAGCGGTTTTGACCCCCGCAGGTAAACATTTACTAAGCGAGGGGCGTAAGGTACTCAATGCTATAAATAATTTATCTGAGCAAACACAAACCATAGCTAATGGCTGGGAGCCACGGATACGTATTGCCTATGACTCTATTTTTGACATAAGTGACGTATTCAAAAATCTACAGCTATTTTTAAATGAGCATAAAAATATCGAGATAGACATTAAAGAGGAAGTACTTAATGGCACTTGGGAGGCTTTAATTGAGGATGACGTTGACTTAGTGATTGGCGCACCGGCCCCTGTACCTAATCAAAAGGGGATCAGAGCGGTAAAAATAGCTGATATTCAAAATGTTCTGGTGGTTCACCCTAGCCACCCGTTAGCGCTACTAAAAACCCCCATTGAGCCCAGCGAACTCGGTCAATACACCACGGTTATAGTGCATGACTCAGCAAAGCAAGGTATTCCGTGGTCAGCTAACTTAATCGAAGGTAATCAACGTTTTTATGTAAATTCTGTAAGCCAAAAAATGACCGCTATTTTATCCGCTATTGGCATTGGTTATTTACCTGAGAACCTTATTGCTGAGTATGTTAAAGCTAACAAACTGCATGTTGTGGAGCTTACCGAACCACGTCCACCTCAAGACTTATACCTTGCATGGAAAATAACTAACAAAGGTAAAGGGCTAAAACAGTTGACCCAAATTATGCTAAATAATCCTAACTAGTGTTTAACCCTAAAAACGCAAAAGCCCATGCTAAAACAGCATGGGCTTTTTGAATCGGTAATAGATATTACAGTGCGAGGTCTTGCTTAGCGCGCGTTAAGTTGTGCGACACTAACTCGTTACCAGACATTTGTTGTGCTTCGTAAAAGTCTGATAATGCAGCTGTTTCATTTTTAGCCATTAAACGTCCTACACCACGGTTACTTAAAGCAAATGACGTAAGCTCACGTACTTTAAAGCGAGGGCCAGTGCTTTGTTGTAATAAAGTAATTGCTTTTGAGCAGATTTCTTCAGCTTGGCTATAATTTTTTGATTTTACATTTAATGCACAATCGTTAAATGCAACTTCGAATTCTTGAGGGGCTGTTTTAGCCTCTTCAATAACCATTAACTTATAATCACTTTGATCAGCCATTACAGCAGCTGAGCAAGTTAATAAAGAGCCAAGAGCGATGGTTTTGATAAGTGAGCGTTTCATGATTAATTTCCTATTTGGTTAGTCGTGCTTGTTGCCGACAACTAAACTTTAGAGTGTTTACTTAATCCCGACAAACGATTAAAAACAAACCAATAAGTGAAAAAAACTAACCTATAGACTTTAAGCTGCTAAAAACGTCTAACAGTTCAAAAAATCAATCACCTCTTCTTGCACATCAATATAATCGTCTTCTGACATATTTAATGTTGCTAAAACTTGTTTTTCTATGTCATCCCAATCTTTAGTGGTGTCACCGCGTAAAACACTATTAACCAAATTTTCAGACATTTTTAAAACGCTGTAACACAATTGTTGATTACTTCCAGTTATATCACTTAGCATACTCAAATCGTGATGACGTAAAATAAGCTGGCAAATATCTACAGGTAAATGCCAGCTGGTCGCTAAATAGTAACCCACAGTGGCATGATTAGTTCCATATAAGCGCTCTTCTATATCTATTAAGCTTTCTTTATGGGTATTATTTGAAGTATGTAAAGCACTCACGTAATTATCGAATTTAATTGCCATCGGCACAATGCCACAATCATGAAATAAACCCAGCGTATACAAGTACTCAACGGGAACATTGTTTTTTATACGTTGCCCAATAATCATATTTACATCAGCAATTTCTGATGCGGTATCCCAAAAACGCTCCAAACTAATGCAACATTCTTTTTGGGCGAACATTTGCTTTAGCTTTAAGCTAGGTACTAAAGCTTCAATGCCATTCCACCCTAAAAACATAATAGCCTGTTTAATATTTGACACACTACGAACTAAGCCATAAGCAGGTGAATTAACTATCTTTAGAATAGCTGATGCAATAGCAACATCTTTAGCGATGATTTCTGCGGCGTCTGAGAGCGAGGGCTCCTGTGCAGATGCTAATATTTCAAGATCATTTAAGATTTGTGGTTTTGGTGGGATAACAAAGTTTTTGTTTACATCAGATAACACCTGCTCATTAACTACAATCATCGATGTCTAGCCTCCAGCTAAGCTATATGGATTATTTATTTTATTCCATTTGAACTTTTATACTAGAAGTTGATTAAAGATTTATCAATTTGTAGGTGCTAAATAGGTAGAGCAAAAATATTTTTTTAAACAACATAAGCACACGCCAATGTCTAGGCGTGTGCTTTGAATATTGATTTAGAAGTAATAGCCAATATTAATGTTGAAGCGACGCTCAGTTTCGCTGCTATCGCCCGCTAATGAACCACCAACAAATGGCATATTTTTACCATGAACTAAGTCAAAGTAAGTAAATAAACCACCAGCAGCTACCGAGAAACCGGTTACGTTCATCCACGTATCTCTGCTGTTGTCTGATTTGTCGTAAATTGCACTATAGTCGTTGTAAAACTGTAAGTTTGTTACCGCGCCCCATTGTACCGGTACACTGTATGCTACGTTTGCACTCGACATTGTTGCCTCTGCCGCCATGCTGTCGTAAAACGAGTAAGCGCCCACAGCAATACGGTTTACGTTATCAATATCGTAGTTATATTCACCGTGTTGAAGTTGTAAGTTCCAAGGGCCCATATTACTGTTTAAATGTAATGCCCACGCGTTGTAGTCACCTGCGCGGTCAACACCGTCATGCAAGCCACCAGCAAGTGCCGACACACCTATTTCAGTTTTACCACCTTCATGTTCTAGGTGGTAGCCGTAACGGCCTGAGAACGTATTATACTCGCCTATAGCATTAGTAGGCTCAGCATAAACACCATCTCCAGCTTCTCTAAAGCCAACAATGTCGTAAGAATAGCGATCGCTGCGGTTATCTACATAACCATCAACACCACCTAATTCATCATTTTTGAAAAAACCCAAATCAAGCTGCCAGTTATCAGCAATATTACGCTTAAATAACACCCCTAAATCGTGGTCGTCTTCAAGGCCAACATAATAGTTAGTGCTGAAAAAGTAGTTATGTGAGTTGTATGGCCAGTTACCAAAAGGAACCTTGGTAATACCTGCTTGAACTTGCCAATCATCAGCAAAATCGTAAGCTGCATAAGCGTATTTAACAGCGGTCATATAATCAAAAAAGCGAATTTCAGCGTTTAACTTTACATCACCAACGTCGCCTGAGAAATTTAAGCGAAAAATATCAAAGTCAAAATCGCCGCCGCGATTTTTATTATCGTCATCATACGAAGTATGGCTGTAGTTGGTTCGAACAGCACCGCCAATTTTAATTCCCTGAGGCTTGTGTTCATGTTTAGCTACTTTAACTTCAGCTATATCTTCTTTCTCTTCAATGGTGCGCTCGATTGATTTTTCACTTTTTTGCTCTGCTTTTGCAAGTTGCTTTTGCAGCATTTCCACTTGTTTTTGTAAGCTGCTTAATTGCTGCTTAACTTTATCAAGATCTGTATCTGCATGTGCCTGATGTGAAAAAACAACCATAGCCACTGCCAGTGCTAAAGGTTTCATAGGTGTCATAATTTGTCCTTGCTTGCCTTGTTGATATTATTAACTCGAACTTGGTCAGCGTGAGCTAAGTACCTGCTTGATTTTACATGTTGTTTTACAATGATAACGTATTTTTACAACTCTTCAATTACACTTTATGATTTTGCGCAACACACCAGCAACACACAAACTACTTTTAAGCAGGATAAGTATGACAATTGCTCATCACTTTTATAAATGAAAGCAGTAGCTTGCAAAATTAAAGCTTAAAAAAGCAGAGTCATCACGCACCTATTTTAATGTGTTATTATTTGAAAAATCATATTTAAATCAGCCAGTTTACTGCTGCACATATAAATTAAGGCTCTGAAAAATGAAAAATAACGATACCTTTAACACGATTGCTACGTTAATTTTTAAGCATCTTTATAATAACTTTCCAACTCCAAGCCAGTTAGATCCTGAACAATTAATTAGCGATGCCTCAGATCATCAAGGTGAGCAAATAAAAGGAACTATCGCGTTTCTTCTTCATGAGGAATATATATTTTCAACGCCTAGCGCCGCTTTTTTGCTAACAGAAAAAGGCTTTAGCCACGCTTTGTGCCCTAAATTTTAAACTCACCGTTTAAAAAGCGATACCACAAAAAAAGCCCTAGCAATTAAAGCTAGGGCTTGATAATGATTTTTAAAGGTTATTTTTTCTCTTTTTCTAAACGCTTTTTAAGACTCAATGCCGCATCTGCAGCCAACAAACGCATAAATTCAGAGCCGTTGTTTTGTTCGCCTTGACCCGCACCTATAACAATTTCAGGCACTAAGCGGCTGTTACCTAGGCTATTAAATAAAGCAGTTTGAATTTTAACTTCCGCTTTAAGTGTTTCATCAAAAACATATTTAGGATCAAGTGCTGCTGACTTTGCGCGTAAACGTGCTTCAGCTAATACATCCATGCCTAATGCCTCTAAGCGTTGCTGTTTTAAGATTTCTTCTTGCTCTTTTGCAAGCTCAGCCTTTACTGCAACACGCTGTTGTGCAGAAATAATTGCATTGGCTTTTATTCGCTCTGCATCAATTTGCTCTTTAATTTTTAGCTTTTCAGACTCAGCTCTTTGCTTTGCAATCGCTTGTTCGCCTAATGCAACTTCTGTACGTGCTTGTTGCTCTGCCTTTTTAAGGTTTTGTCTTGCAAGGGCTTCATCTGCTGCAGCTTGCTTTTGCGCCTCTAAGCGCGCATTTACCTTATTTTCGTAATCAATATCAATAATACTCGCATCAACCACCGTTATACCGTAAGAGCCTAAAATAGGTGCATTACGCAGCGGCTTTCCTTCAGCATCTTTCTTTATATTAATCGTAACGCGTTGTTGCTTACTTAAATTGCTTAAATCGTCAGACTTGTCACGCTCGCCAGTACTAATAATTTGCTCAGTAACAAAAATGCCATTAGTTAGTTGATCAGAAAAATCTTGGCTTAATTGACCATTACCACCTGAATAATGTTGCTCAACCGACATCATACGTGCAGACGCTTTTACATTTTCTGTAGTGGCACGCATTAAAAGGTTAGAGATGAGAGTCTCTTGGGAACCAAATTCTTCATGAATTTTTAATAATCCACGTAAAGCACCCGACTCACTTGCAGGTACATTACCTGGTAATCTAAAACGTGATACTCCTCTGGCGCCACCAGTTGTCGTATCCAAAAATCGAATAGGAATGAGTGGTACAATGGCACTGGCTGTTGCACTGCTATCACCGGTAAAGTTAATCGAGATAACTTTTTTATAGGCTGATGTGGTGCCAAATGCTTTTAAGTAAGGACCAGCTTGGTTTATTACCGTTAAATTACCAGTAAAAGCTGATTGGTGAACAAGCCGTTCATCGGCTTCATTCCATGAAATAACCTGCGATGTTAATGTTGCAATCACTGCTAACACCACAACAACTGACGTTAATAAAATTACATTACGACGGCCAAAACGTGCCATAAATGATGTATTTTTTGCCTCTGCGACGGCTTGTTGCTCGCTATCCATTTTTAGTACTCTCCATGTTTAATTTCTTTTTAACAAAATAAGTAATTTCTTGTTCGCTTAAGTGCGCACAAAAGCTACCCGATCGATGCAAATCTATAAATGTTGCAAGGATCTCTTGTTTGCCTTTAATTGTTTTTTCCTGGTTTTCTTGGGTTTGGTTTTTCTCGCTAAGTTGAGCAATAAGATCATCAATGATGGTGTCTTTATCAAATAACACATTATATTCTTTTGACTTTCTTACTCGGCTCTTACGTACATTGCTGTAAATCACATAAAGCGCCACACACAAAATAATAACAAGCGTACTTAACCCAATAATATAAAAAATCATAACGTCTGCTTATATTAATTGAATAATTAACCCTAACAACAAATGTAACGGTTAAATCACAAATGTTAAGCCGATAATTTTACAGAATAACGCCCCAAATAACAGAATTAATACTTGGCTCTTGTATATTTTTGTAAAAATTAAAATAGAAAAGTTTAATATCTGAAGTCTCAACATCAACAATGTTACTTTTAATGAGTGTGGGTGACAGCCGCTTAGAGTCAACGGTAAACATATTCTGCTCAAACTTTTATATTGAATATTAAGCCATTTATCCTTTTTAAAATAAGCTGATTTCAAAGTGAAAAATGCAATAATTTCCGAGTAAAGTTAAAAATATTTTAATTTTTTCTGGCGAAGATCAAAATGCGGCCTACCCTTAGTATGTGAATTAGGTACTGATTATTTGCTCAAAATTAAATCATATGGGCATGCAGTTGATCATTTACGTTACATCAAACCACTTGTTAGTGAAAAAGGATATAAAGATGAAAAAATGTAAATACGCAGCATTGCTCGCTTCAGCTATCTATGCACAATACAGTTTTGCTGCAATCGATGAGCTCACTATTTTACAACACACTCAAGAAGCAAAAAAAACCACAATTGCCAAACACGCTAATACCCATGTAAATCTTTCTAGGCAATTTACAATCGAAACAACACAAGGTCCTGTAATTACTCAAACTGTATCGCACCCTAATGCTGATTATATAAAGCTACATTTTAGCCAAGTAGATCTAAATGGTGACGCAAAGTTAATCGTTAGAAGCGAAGACAACTCAGAGCGATATGAATATAGTAGGAATAATATGGACGCTGCAACAATCGATAGCTTAAACGGAGATGATGGTGTGCATTCATTTTCTTCTATGTCGGTTTCAAATGACAGCGTTATCATTGAATATTACCCTGATCCAAAAAACAGTAAGCAGCAACACCAGTTTGGTGTTATTGATAGCTATTTTTACGGCACTGAAAGTGCCAATATAAATATCAATGAACAAAATAAACCTGCCCCTTTGTCTACCTGCGGTATTAATGAGCGCAAAGATGTGCAGTGTTGGGCTAATTCCAACCCAACAGAGTTTGACCGCAGCCGCCCCGTAGCACGCCTAGTAATTGGTGGCCGCAGCTTATGTACCGGTTGGCGCGTTGGCAGCGATAATAAATTATTTACCAATAACCACTGTATAGAGACTGCATCTGAGCTTGCCTCTACAGAAGTGTGGTTTAACTACCAAAATAAAAGTTGTAATGGGACAACCAGAGAAACCACTGTAAAAGTAACAGGTAAAGAGTTTTTTAAAACTGATTACACGTTAGATTACACCCTATTTAGTGTTAATGACTTTGCCAATATTGAACAGTTTGGTTACTTAGGGCTTGATGTGCGAAACGCACAGCAAAGTGAACGTATTTATATTCCGCAACATGGTTCAGGTAATCCTAAGGAGCTGTCGATTGAATCTGATCAAGACACCAATGGTTTGTGCCAAGTTAATGCCCCCTCAACGAATGGGCGTGGAAGTAATACTGATATTGGATACTATTGTGACACTATAGGCGGCTCTTCTGGTTCTCCTGTTGTTGCAGCATCAAGTAATCGTGTTATTGCACTTCATCATTTAGGCGGATGCTACAATAAAGGCGCCAAAATAAGTAAGATTTGGCCCCAAGTCGCAACTTACTTTAATAACACAGTGCCTGTTGGCGATAACGACGGTAATACACCACTGCCACCTACCGCACGTTTTGAATACAGCTGTGAGCAATTACAGTGTAATTTTGATGCAACAAGCTCCAGCTCAGCAGGTACTATCAATAGCTATAGTTGGAACTTTGGCGATAATCAAACCGATACAGGTGCAACTGTAGTGCATAATTTTGTATCTGAGGGTGATTACGACGTCTCTGTTACGGTGCAAGATAGTAACAATAATACAAACACGCTAACCCAAACGATTAGTGTTTCAAATGGCTCACCAACAGAAGTTGAATTAACTAAAGGGCAAGCATTAACAGGCCAAAGTGCAGCATTAAATCAAGAGACTATTTACTATATTGATGTACCTGCAAATAGCACTAACATCTCAATCGACATAACGGGTGGTTCAGGTGATGCAGACCTCTATGTTAAAAAGAGTAGAGTGCCAAGCACAAATAATTACGACTGCCGCCCATTTAGAAATGGTAACAATGAAAGCTGTAATATAAGTCAAGGAGAAGGTCGTTTTTACATTATGCTTAAAGCGTATAACAGCTATCAAAACGTAACTATCGTGGCTAATTATGAAAATAGCGCACCACCTACAGATAATGACACTCGCGTATTAACGTCTCGTGCTTATGGATTTCCAGATTTTTGGCAGCGCTATAGTTATGTAGTACCTACAGGCGCAACCACTGTAAACATAAAAACATTGGGTGGCGAGGGAAATACTAACCTCTATGTTCGAGCGGATGCAGCGGTAACAAAAACACAATATGATTGCTTATCGAACAACAAAGACAACAATGAAAGTTGTATCTTAGAAGTGAGTTCAGGCCAGACATTACAAATCGGCTTGTTAGGTGTCACTAATTACGATTGGGTTAAGCTTGTTGCAACTGCAAAATAAATAATATCATTCCCCTAAAAAAGCACTGTAGTGAACCTGCAGTGCTTTTTATTTGGTTTTAATATACTCTTTTAATGCAGGCGTAATAAACATCACAATAAATAAAAAATACCACCTATTACAAAAAGAACTCATAGTTAGTCGTTATTAAAAAACATAATCCGATCTCGCTATTGAGTGCGTGATAATAGCTTCAAAACTTGTTTAACTACCATTTCTGGCTCATCATTTTGTGGATAGTGGTAACTTTTACTGGTTAGCACTATCTCACCTTGAGGAAAAGCATTAGCCCAGTTTGAATGCAGTTCTCCCCACATTTCACGCCCTTTTTCAGTAAAAAATAACACCGATGGATTTTCATATTTTTTAACTGAGGCAATAACCGTCACGGGAATATCTGCTATTTGTGGATAATCGGGCAGAGGTCGCTTCGACCAAAAGTCTAAATACTGATTCGACATGCCGCTTTTCATATCATCACGTTTTATAGCGGCAATTTCTTTTTCAGCGCGCGGTAAATCAATCTTACGCATAATATCAACATCATGCTCTGAGGCGGGTTCAATTAACATTAACGCTTTAATGTTATTGGGGTAGCTTGCTGCAAATACCCTTGCGATATAAGCACCATAAGAATGCGCCATATAAACTACCGGTTCATCAATTTTTAGCGCTTTGAGTAATAATAAAGCCTCAGCAGCATACTCTTCTGAGCTATAGTTTTTCTTTATTTGCGCTGAGCCGCCATTGCCAATTCGAGAATAGCGAATTACTTTTGCATGCTTGGTAAGCGAGTTATAAATGGGATCCCAATCACTAAGCCCTGCAGAGCCACCCGCCTCGAGTAAAATAGTGTGTTTGCCACTACCCGCCATTTCATATTCAATATCAAAGCCATTTACTTTAACTTTAGCAAGCTCAGCAAACACAGCGGTTGAGGTGATTAATACCCAAAATAGAATCGTTTTTATTATTAGTTTCATATTGTTAAAATAGATTAGTAGTTAGTTTAAGTTTATAACATTATAAATAGAGCGAAAAAACCTTAATGGATGAATTAATCATTCTACTCTTTTTGGAGTTTTTCACCTGACATCTTATACAGCCATGTAACCGTTTATGGAAAAAGGTTGGTAGACTATGGGTTATAAAGTCGCGCCCTGGTACTTTGAATTTGTGATAGTAGGCATTGCCGTTTCAACAATTGGGCTAATGCGATTGTTTAGAGCATTTTGGGGTGTCGGGATAAAAAGAAAGCGCTAGTTAGGAGCTAGAGCTTTTACTTTATAGTTCATGGCATATAGATATTTTTAGCTATTAACTAGAATCCTATATTTAACTAAATCGACATGACTATATAGATTTTTGACACCTTTACCCTCTTCAATGAATCCTACTTCATCGAGGTGTATGCCTGCTGTATTACCTTCTATTACGCGCCCTTTAGCAACCAATACATCATTCTTCATTAGAGATATGATTTTATTATTAAGTTCACCATTCTTATATTCCATTACATTTTCCTTTTTTGATTGAAGATGCAACATATCAGATTAGTCGACATTATAAAAAATAAGATACTTACGTAACCTTAGAAACTTGCGCTGTGCTAATAAGAAGTATGACACCTAATAATAGTTATTTGTTATGCACAAAATGACAGTGTATTTTATTAACGATTAGTGGTTATTATAGCGCGGGTTACTTGTCCAAATTGCGAAGCTAAAGCAACAATTACGTCACGCAAAAAGCAAAGCGCCCATGTGGTTAATTTATATTGCTCGTGTACTAACACTAAAGAGTGCGGGGCTACGTTCCGTATTACCCAATCGTTTGATCACTTCTTAAACCCGCCTTGTAAAACCACTGCGCAATTAGCAGCATCGCTTATTAAAAACCTACCGCGTGAAGAACAATTAGAATTAATTGGTCTATAAACTAAATTCCACACCTGATTACCGTTCAAAATTTCCAATTTTTCAAGTATGTATAAAAAAATAGCAATCAATGATGATTAAAAAAGCAACTAGATTTATTTTTTAAAAGCGTAAATTTAATCTTTCCTTAGTTGATTTTCATTATTATAAATGCTAACCAACAGTATCAGGTTAATACCTACTAACACAAATACGATATCCCAAAGTTATCCACAATGAGAGCGTTTTCTGTCCCTTGCAAAAGATCCTTAATCACATTATCTTGGTGTTGAAGCTGAGATTATCACTACATCTTGTGGTGTTCTTCAGTGGAGGGACTAACACCATACGCCAATATGGTGTTAGTAAAGTCACTTGCTGAGATTCCAGCAAACGCTTATTTGTACGAAAACAGCGTAACGTATTCTGAAATTATCGGCAAGTTAGTTTTATATTTTTTGGAGGGTAAAAAGTTGAAATTCAGCTTATCCTTAGAAATTTCGGAACGAGCAATTATTAATGTTACACACCTAATAATTGCAATCTGTAGCTTGCTAGCAATGTAATTATAAAGGGCTAAAGAAATTTAGCCCTTTATGTTTTCCTTATCTTTATATGATCTTTTCTCTGGAACTGGTGGTTTTTTTAGGTTTAACAACTGAGTTATACACCCGGTTGCGGCGTTTAACGTTTGTGTTTTTTCTTTTAGGTCGGGTACCTTTTTAGCTAACCACTTTGCTGCAATATCTGCCATTGTGGGTAAGCCCTTGGCATTGTTTCGCATGAGTTTAAGTTCTAGGCGTGGGTCTTTATCTTGGCTTAACCAATTTTGAAATAATGGGATATAGTCTTGCACTTCTTTAATGCTAAGCCTCGGATAACGCCCTAGCGTAATAATTACCTGTTTACCACCTACACGACAACGGTAGTGCTAAGTGATAGTCCCCTTAGCAGATACCCTTACACTTAAACTATCTCTATGCGATAATACACACGGTGTTTGATTTTTGCCTAGCAGCTTTATTATTTTCGTTTAACTGGTTGCCATTTAATTTTTTATACACAGTTAGCAAAAAATTTATACGCGAATTTATACACACCATGCAAATATTAAAGTGCTTTCTAAAATAGACAATAAATAACAAAAGCAAATAAAACCCACGAATATATAGGGCTTAAAGAAAGAATGAGCGAACCAACATACTACGAAAACCAAGCAACAATCTATTGGCACGACTACGAAACTTGGGGAGCAAGCCCGCAAAAGGATAAGCCGAGTCAGTTTGCCGGTGTACGCACCGATCTTGATTTAAATATTATTGGCGAGCCGCTTATTGAGTACTGTAAGCCACAAGCGGATTATTTACCGCATCCTGAAGCGTGTTTAATTACCGGTATTACCCCACAAGTGGCGATGCAAAAAGGCTTAGTTGAGGCTGAATTTATTGCTAAAATTCATGCAGAATTTAGCGTACCCAATACCTGTGTAGCTGGTTATAACAGTATTCGCTTTGATGATGAAGTAAGCCGATATAGCTTTTATCGTAACTTTTACGACCCGTACGAGCGTGAATATAAAAACAATAACAGCCGTTGGGATATCATAGATTTAGTGCGTGCCTGCTATGCGCTGCGCCCTGAGGGTATTGAATGGCCATTAAAAGAAGATGGCAGCCCTAGCTTTAAGCTTGAGCATTTAACCGTCGCTAATGGTATTGAACATGCCGCTGCGCACGACGCACTAAGTGATGTAACGGCCACCATTGCACTGGCAAAGCTAATTAAAGAGAAGCAGCCTAAACTGTACCAATTCTTTTTTAGTCTTCGCGGTAAAAAAGCACTCGCTGAAATGGTTGATGTGTTTAATATGACCCCATTAGTGCACACCTCGTCTCGTATTCCAGCAACACAAGGTTGTACCACTTGGGTAGCACCTATGAGTTTTCACCCGGTAAATAAAAACGCGGTTATTTGTTTTGATTTAACCCAAAACCCACAGGTATTACTTGATTTAAATGTAGAGCAATTACGCAAGCGTTTATACACCAAACGTATAGATTTAGCAGAGGGTGATTTACCGGTAGGTTTAAAATTAGTGCATTTAAACAAGTGCCCTATTTTAGCACCTGCTAAAACGCTACTGCCTGAAAACGCTGCTCGCTTGGGTATTGACCGTGAACAATGCTTGGCTAATTTAGCCATTTTAAAAGCCAATACCGAGCTACGTGATAAAGTCACTGAGGTATTTAATGAGCAAGGCGATTACAGCGCGACCACGAACGTAGATTACTTATTATATGATGGCTTTACTAGCCATGCTGATAAAGCTAAATTTGCGATTATTCGTGATGCAAAACCTGAAGACTTGGCAAGTTTAAAGCTTGAATTTGAAGATCCTAAATTTAATACTTTGTTGTTTAGATACCGCGCCCGTAACTGGCCACAAACGCTAAACCAACAAGAGCTTGATCAATGGCGTCAATATTGTCAAAGCAAGTTAATGCATGGCGAAGATCAACCCTCAATCAGCGCACAAGATTTTATGATCACCCTTGAAAACCTAGCGCACGAGCATGATGACAGCGAAAAAAATCTTACAATTTTAAAAGCCTTATACAATTACGCGCAAAGCATGTAATTTGCTTTAGTGTATATAACCCATGAAAAACGCGACCCTTTAGCAAAAAGTGTCGCGTTTTTTGTTACTAGGTAAAAAACCAAAAAACTATCCCAACAAGAGAGGTAAATGAGAAAACATAAAACCAACATTCTTTTTTTAGGTGTATCACTTTCTCTAAAAGCGCAGCGCCTCTTAGCCTCTTTGTGAACAGTTTACTTTTACCAATTACATTACTTTTTATGTAGTGCTTCAATACGCGCTAATAAGCTTGAGGTATCGTATCGACCGCCACCAAGAGCCTGCACATCGGCGTAGTATTGATCGACCGTTGCAGTCATTGGCAGCGTTGCACCATTATTTTTAGCTTCATCAAGGGCAATGCCTAAATCTTTACGCATCCAATCTACAGCAAAACCAAACTCGTACTCGCCTGCCCACATTGTTTTGTAGCGGTTTTCCATTTGCCACGAACCAGCTGCGCCTTTAGAAATGGTTTCTATTACTTTTTCGCCATCAAGCCCTGCTTGTTTAGCAAAATGTAAGCCCTCAGCTAATCCTTGCACTACACCTGCAATACAAATTTGGTTAACCATTTTACATAATTGCCCTGAGCCCGCTTCGCCTAAAAGCTGACTAAAACGGCTAAATGCACTCATGATAGGTTGTGCTTTAGCAAATACCGCTTCGTTACCACCCGCCATTACGGTTAATACCCCATTTTCAGCGCCAGCTTGACCGCCCGATACTGGCGCATCAATAAAGTCGATATGCTGTAAAGCTGCTTTTGCCGCTACTTCACGTGCCACTTCTGCTGAGGTAGTTGTGTGGTCAATTAAAATTGTGTTTTCGTGCATACCTGCTAGCACACCGTCATTGCCGTATACTACTGAACGTAAATCGTCGTCATTACCTACACACATAAATACCATATCGGCATCGCTTGCTGCCTCACGCGGAGTAGGTGCAAAGCTGCCGTCAAAATCTTCGACCCATTTTTGTGCTTTAGCCACCGTGCGGTTATAAACACATACGTTGTGCCCTGCTTTTGCTAAATGCCCTGCCATTGGGTAACCCATTACGCCTAAACCTATAAATGCAATTTTAACTGACATAAAAATGACCTATTTAACTGATAACTTAGAAACATAAGCTCGATTATGTCAATCGGCCGCTAAAAAAGCGAATGAAAGTCTTTTAAAATTTCCCGCATAAGGAAATTAGGTAGGTAACCTATGGATAGCATTTATCAATTTAACGCACAACTTTGTAATAACAGTGATTTTCCTTTGAGCCAGTTAAAAGGAAAAACGGTTCTTATTGTAAATACAGCAAGCAAATGTCATTTTTCGGCGCAATTATGTGCGCTTGAAAAGCTATACCAACAATACAAAAGCGATGGGTTTACTATTTTAGCCTTTCCATGCAATCAGTTTGATAAAAACGAACCATTAGAGGGCATGGCAATAAAAGACTACTATCAAAAACACTTTGCAATTAATTTTGAAGTCTTTGATAAGGTTATGGTGAATGGCCCAGATACACACCCCTTGTTTAGTTATTTAAAATCACATACGCGTGGAATTGCACAAAACCGTGCCATAAAGTGGAACTTCACTAAGTTTTTAATTAATGCTCAAGGACAACTAATTGCGCGCTATGCGCCGCGCACTAAACCAGAGTCATTACACAGCGTAATAACAAGCAGTTTAGGGTCAACGCAGATTATAAAAACAGCAAACACTCGTTTTGGTTAGGCATCTATAATAAAAATGGTTTATGGTAGATGTAACTAGGCTTGGTTTTCACTTAGCCCACTAAGTTAGTAGGATAGTAATAAATGAAAATTGCTTTTTTTAGTGCTCAAAAATACGAGCGGCCTTTTTTTGAACAAAGCTTAACTGGCTTTTCTAACATCGCTATTACCTATTTTGAGCAAAGTTTATCGGCGCACACTGCGGTTTTAGCTAAAGAATTTGATGCGGTATGCGTATTTGTAAACGATTCGGTAGATAAAGCGGTTATTGAGCAACTGGCTATATTTGGGGTTAACACCATTTTACTGCGCTGTGCGGGTTTTAATAATGTAGATTTAGCCGCTGCTAAACAGCATGGTATGCGTGTTCTGCGCGTTCCGGCTTACAGCCCTGAGGCAGTCGCAGAGCATTGTATTGCACTTATGCTTACGCTTAGCCGTAAAACCCATAAAGCTTATAACCGCGTACGTGAAGACAATTTTGACTTAAACGGCTTACTTGGATTTAACTTACATAATAAAACGGTGGGTATTATTGGCTGCGGTAAAATTGGCCAAGCATTGTGTAATATATTAACCGGTTTCGGCGCTCACATTTTAGTGTGCGATCCTAATGCACAAGCTGGTAATTACACAATTACTGATTTAAACACCTTGCTTACACAAAGCGATATCATTTCTTTGCATTGCCCGTTAAACGAGCACACCCATCATTTAATTGACGATGACGCATTTGCAGCGATGAAAACAGGAGTTATGCTAATAAACACCTCGCGCGGTGCATTGGTTAATAGTAAAGCGTGTATTAAGGCACTTAAATCACAAAAACTAGGTTATTTAGGGCTTGATGTGTACGAGCAAGAATCAGAGCTGTTTTTTAAAAACCACAGCGACGATATAAACCAAGACGATATTTTCTCTCGCTTGGTAAGCTTTAAAAATGTATTGATCACCGGCCATCAAGGCTTTTTTACTCAAGAAGCGCTTACAGAAATTGCCAATATCACCTTACAAAATGCATTTGAGGTTACTCAAGGAAATAGCTTAACAAACGAAGTGCTATAGCGCGGCTAAACAAAAAGCAAAAAAGCGAACAAAATATAGTGTTCGCTTTTTTTGTTATCAATAACACATGAGTTGTTGTATTCTAGCCAAACGCAACGTTTGCAAATACTAAGGTCATTAGCACTGGGCAGACAAAACGAATGTACTGAGCAAACCAATAATGTGCACCAGAACTTGCTTGATGAAGCTTATTACCACGCTGCCATAACCAGCCCACTGTAATAAAATAAAACAGTCCCATCAACGGGAGTTGGTATTGGGTAAATACCATAATAACCAAACCAAATAGCCAATCAAAATTAACAATAATAGTACTGGCACAAACAAATACAATGGCGCTAACGGCCCATGTAGCTTTGGTTCTATCAACACGGTGGTTTTCTACTAAAAAAGCCACCGGAATTTCAGTCGATGAAATGGTTGATGTAACTGAAGCAATCGACATCAACACAAAAAATAGTAAGCCAACCAATAAACCAATTTCACCCATGGTGCCAAATAACTCAGGTAATATGGCAAAAATAAGCTGCCCTTCACCAATTAGCTTGCCGTTGCTAAATACTTCAACGCCATTGAACTGCGCCACATATATAGCCGGTATAATTAATAGTCCAGCTAAAAATGCCACGCTGGTGTCGAGTAACGCAACACTTGCAGTCAATTTTGGTAAGTTAGCACCGGGCTTTAAATAAGAGCCATAAATCATCATACAGCCCACACCCAGTGATAATGAGAAAAACGCTTGCCCCATTGCGGCAATAATTAAATCGGGGTCGAGTATTTTACTAAAGTCAGGCACTAAATAGGCCGCAAACCCTTCGCTGGCACCCTCTAAGGTAGCAATGTAAGCAATTAGGCCAACGAGTAAAACAAGTAATAATGGCATTAAACGGCGCGACCAGGTTTCAATTCCTGATTTAACACCTTTTAAAATAATGCTAGCGGTTAAAATAAGCATCAGCGGCGTAAATATAAAATTACGTAGCATAGAGTCGCTATGTAAAAACTCACTCAAGCTCTGCACACCTAAAAAGGTGGTTATAGGCTCTATGGCGTAAGAAAGCATCCAACCTGCCACTATTGAATAAAAGCTTAACATGACAATTGCGCCAGCTAAGCCTATATAACCTGCAGCAGCGCCTACTTTAGGCGCATGGTCTTGCCATGCTTGGCCTAAGGCTTTAACCGGATTAGCTTGGGCTTTGTAGCCTAAATACAGCTCGGTGTATAACGCGGGAAGCGCTAGCAAAAAAATAACAATAAAGTACACCAATAAAAATGCGCCGCCACCATGATTAGCAGCCTGTGTAGGAAAACCCCATATATTGCCTAAACCTACCGCAGCACCGGCTGCTGCCAATACAAAACCAAGTCGACTTTGAAAACCATCACGCACTTGTGTCATACACCTACAAATCTGTTATTATTTTATCGAATGTGAATTAAACCATATTTAAGGGCGACTGAGTAATAAAAATGTACTTAGCGCGCATAACAGCAAACAACCGCTCACAAACTATCCAGCTTATAACGATAACTATGTAATCGGTATTCACTTTTAACGAGCAATAATGAGTTCAGCTTACTTCGACAATCAGTTATTACAAACCCCGCTTGCTGAGAATAATAACCACACCATTTTATTATTTGATGCCAGCCAATTGCAGGTTGATGAGCTAACACTTACACAGTTTTTAAGCCCATTTGAATTAAGTGTCATCGCGCGTCGTAAAACGCCCCAAGCAAAGCAAGAATATGTAGCAACGCGGCTGTTACTAAAATATTTAGTCAAAAGTGTATTACCTAGCAGCAGTAATATAACGCTTGATAAAATCAGCTCTGAATTTAATCAACAAACCAGTAAGCTTGAGCTAAATATAAATAACAACCAGGTGTATAGTTGCTGTGTGTCACACTCTCATGGTTTGGTAGGCGTGGCGCTAAATATTGATCATTCGCTATTTGGTTTTGATATAGAAAAAATCAGTTTAAAACGGCCATTTGAAAAACTCGCAAAGCACTTTTATGATGCTGCAGAAGTGGCTCTTATAACTAAGCAACCATGCACAGCTTCTAAAGCGGCGACATTTTTTAGACTTTGGACTTTAAAAGAGGCGTTAGCAAAAGCAACCAGCCGCCCTATTGCCCAGCTATTAAGCCCCAATGTATTTTGTGAGCTTGGCAACTCGCAATTAAGTGCAACTAGTACCGCATTAACAAATGATGTAAACGAGCAGTTTGATATTAGCGTTGTGGCAAAAAAAAGCACCGACTGGCAGTGCTCATTTATCTCATTTGCAGCGTTAAGCAGCAAGCTCGCCTTCAAGTAGTCGGCTATGAATAGCTTGGACCACAGCATCAGACTCACTTTGCTCGACTAAAAAGCACAGGTTGTGTTTACTCGCACCATGGCAAATAAGACGAATGTTAAATTCGCTCAACACCTGCATTAAATTCATTTCGTGCTGACGCAATACAATTTCAGACCCAATAAGTGCTACTAGGGTTAAATTGTTCTCAACCGATACATGGCAAAACTCAGCGAGTTTATCTAAGCATTCTTGATCTAGCTCTGGGCGTGATGCATTAGGCGCGTTATCAAGGGTAATAGCTACACTAATTTCAGAGGTAGTAACCAAGTCTACCGAAATATTACATTCACTTAAAATAGTAAAAATACGCGCTAAAAAACCACTCGCTAATAGCATTTCAGGGCTTTTAAGGGTTAATAATATTTGATTTTTACGTTGCGTGACCGCACGAATACCAGGTAGCTGAGATTTTTCTCGTTCAATCCAAGTGCCACCACGCTCTGGCTCTGTGCTTGAGCCAACAAACACATTTATATGGCTGCGACTGGCTGGCAAAATTGTAGCCGGATGCAGCACTTTAGCGCCAAAAGTGGCCATTTCTGCCGCTTCATCAAAGCTTAAACGCGCAATAGGTGTGGCTTTTACACACAAACGCGGATCGGTGCTAAAAATACCCACTACGTCGGTCCAAATATGCACACTTTTAGCGTTAATTGCTTCAGCTAACAAGGCGGCACTGTAATCAGAGCCACCGCGACCTAGTGTGGTAGTTACATTGTTTTCATCGCTGCCAATAAAGCCCTGAGTAACAATTACATTGTTCTCTAGTAAAGGAATTAAATGCTCTTTAGCTGCAAGCGCTGTGGCGGCTACATTAGGCGTGGCTTTACCAAATTGGCTATCGGTTTTAAGCACCTGGCGAACATCAAAACGCTGCGAATTTAAGCCCTTTAAGCGCAATACTTGAGTAAATAAATACGACGATAAACGCTCGCCAAAGCTGAGTAACTCATCGTGTTGCTTCTCTGTTGTCAGTATTTGATGTGCCAGTGTTTGGAAGTCATCGAGGGTGTTATTAAAACCAAGCGCTAAATCATCATCTAGGGTCAGATCAGTTAAAATTGCCTGCTGAATAGCAAGTACACCGTCAACATGCTGTTGACGTTCAGCGGCATCAATATCGGCTTTGCAAAGTGCCACCAAGTGATTAGTTACACCGGCGCTGGCGCTCACTGCAACAATTCGAACGCTGTTATCGTTTACAATGATTTCGCTACAACGGCTCATCGCCTCAAAGTTAGCAACGCTGGTGCCACCAAATTTGGCAACAATGTAATCTGATTTTGTGCACTGTGAACTTTGTGGCACTGATTGGGTAGTCATTTCGTCTCCTTTCGCGGCATCCAAACCGCAATAAAACAAGAAGAACTTGGCAGGAAATAAAGATAAGAAAAATCTACTGCCAGAAGCTCTCCACCTAAATTGGTGACAGTTTTGAGGATTCAGCCCCATAAACCGAAAAACAATGGTAACGACCCATTATTTTCCTCGGCGAGTACTTCCCTCCTTAATGGTCGCAGGCTGTCGTTGCCTCACATTAAGTACCTAAGTATCGCACCTCTTCTGAATGTATTATTAACCTGTGGCTAATAAAACAAAACCGCACTAAGAGTGCGGCTTTGAAAGTTATCGTTTAGACGTCTAGCTGTCAAGTCGTTTTATTATAAAATCAAATAAAACTACCCATAAAGTAAGAGCCAGCATAACCAAAGGTGTAACACACTAACAAATACAACGACAAACGAAGGTAACTTGCAAAAGTAAGTTCTTTAACCTTACTCATAGCAATAATACCAGCCGCCGAACCAATGATCAGCATTGAACCACCCACACCGGTTGCATACGTAAACGACAACCAATGCTGTTGACTCATTACAATGTCGGCTTTTAGTAACGCAGCCGTTAGTGGCACGTTATCAACACCGGCCGATAAAATACCCATTAAGTAGTTAGCGTACTCTGGCGCCATCACTGTATACAGGTTTGTAAATTGGCTTAGCACGCCCACTTCTTTTAATGCGCCAACAAGTAATAACACACCTACGAAAAACAGTAAGGTGTCGTACTCTATGTCACGTATAAAGTCGATCATATCTTTATTGATGTCTTTTTTGCGCATTAAAAATTGCGCGACTAAAAACATAATAGACAGGCCGAGTAAAAAGGTAAGTAACGGCGGCACACTATATAAAACACTTAAAGTAAGGGTAGAAATAACGGTAGTGAAGAAAATGACAGCGATAGTAATGTCGGTTTTTTCAATGCGTTTAAATTTAGTCTTTTTAAACTCTAACTGCTTGTTCATACCAATTGATAACAAGGTAGCCAGTAATAATACGCTTAATAATGCAGGCACAATTAACAATAATAAGTGACTAATAGTCACTTTACCATCAAGGAAAATCATTAACGTGGTTACATCACCTGTGATAAGTGAAACACCACCGGAGTTCACTGCAAATACAATTAAGGTGGCGTACTTAACTAGTTTTTTGGCTTCAAGCTTTAATGACATGATAACAGCCAAGGAGATCAGTGTAGCTGTTACATTGTCGGAGATAGACGAAAATACAAATGCAAAACACCCTACCAAAAACATTAGCTTTCGTTCACTAATACTGGTTGGCATTATCCGGTTCACAACATTTTCAATAAGTCCCTTGGAGTTTAAATAGGCAACAAAGGTCATTGCGGCCATTAAAAACAGCCATAAGGAAGCAATTTCTAAAATATTGTGGTCAAGGAGGGTTTGAATCGTTTCAGGGCTTTGCCCATTAAGAGGAAAAATAAAGGAGATAATCCAACAAAGTGTACCAAAAAATAATGTCGTTTTGGCTTTGTTTACGTGAATCACATCCTCAATAACGATAAGCAAGAATGCAATCGCTATCAGCGTCAGGATAATCGAGGAAACCATGATATTAAACAACCTTCGGGTTTAAGTAAAAATTGAAACCATGTAAAAAATAGAGGTACACACTCTATGTGCCTATATTCGGCGCGGATACTATCACTAAGCGAGTGTAAAAACTATTATTAAATCGTCGCAAAAACGAATACCATATAAGTTCAAGAAATATAAAATAACGAATACTAGGATGTTGTAACGCCTTATGATCCCAGCTAAAAAGCTACTTAATACCCTCACTGAGCATTGGGGTGTATTAGAGCTATTATTTAAACGCTTTAAAATGGCCGACTTTAGTATTAAAGATTTACAAAATGCCATAAAACAAAAGCAACCGACGTGGAATAATGAGCGTATTTATAAAGAAACCAATCGGTTATTAAATCAAGAAATCATTATTCCCTTGGCTAAATCGTCACAACTAGAAATTAACCGTGCCATTGCGGACTTTGCTACCTTTTTACTTCAAGAAGAACATTTAGGCTTAGCACAAGAAATTAGTGTATTGGTTGATGATTTAGCTCGCTTAGGTAACCGGCTATCTAATGCCGGTGAAATGGAAGATTTTGATGATTTACGTCGCTTTAGCCGCATTATGGATGATCGGGTTCGTAAAATAATTAAGCTGTTTTTACATAACGAAAACGCCATTTTAAATATTGTTGAGCAAGCCAAATCAAATAACGCGGTGCAATCGCTGCAAAAGCGCTACAAAGCCGTCATAGAAGCGTTTGATGAATATATAGAACCCATGCTAGAAATGGTCGATATTAGAGGCGACTTTCATGCCTGTTTTACTCTAATTGAGCAACAAATTAGCACCCAAATAGAACATATTGAACGCTCAGGCAAGGCGTACAGTGATAAACGTATGCTTGAGCAATTACGTACTCGTATTCTCGAAATGCATCTAGTTGGCCGGACAAGCTTACGTAAAAGTGCCGATATGCTAATGCCACTGCGTGAAGAGTTGCGCCGTAATAACCTTATTACCCGCCAAGCGGCAAAAGTATTAGGGCTAATTCGTAAAAACGGGGTGGATAATATGCTCAGCGCCGTGCAACCCCATTTTGTAAGCGATGCGCAAAAGTATTCATTGGGTCAACAGCGTCATATTGTTGCCTATATGGCAAGCTTAGCTGAGTTTGAACACCACGAATATCAGCTACCAGAACAAAATGATGTGCCCGCGTTTGTCACGCCAAACATTCCTGACTATCACGATGTAAAAGCGCAATTTACCAAACGCTTTAAAAAGCAGCGTAAAAAACCACAGCCTTTGCTGCAATTTTTAGATGAAAGCTATCCTGAGCTTGAAGCCGATGAAATGCTGTTTTTGTATCAAAAGTTGGTAAGCGATAGCACCCTAGAAATTAGCCAAAGCGATAAAAAAGCCCGCGTTAACATTGCAGGCCAGCACTTTAATTTATATCCCTTTAATTCAGAGCCTCAGGCTGATAAAGCCGAGCACGAGTAATCACCATGACCCATATAAACTTAGATGAGCTTTCTCACTTACAAGCCATTAATAAAAAATTAGTCGCCGGTTACCACATTTGCGAACAAGACACCGTAATGTGGCAAGAGCTTGACCAACAAATAGACGCTTATACTGCCTTATTTACAGCACTAGGCCACGAGTTAAAACACGATAGCCGTGGTTTTTATTATTTTGCCAGCGATGAAAGCACCCCAAACATGGGTAAGATTTCCCGCGCTGTAGCGCTCACTATTTACATTTTAATAGAGCATTTTGCCAATACAGGTAAAGACCCAATGCGCGCATTATTTGACGAGCCAAACGATTTAGAGCTCATGCAAACCTTGGTGCAACTTAATAAACATTTATTTGATCAGCTTGAGATATTTTCGGGTTCTGACTTACGAAAAGATGTGTATTTACGCATGGTACGTTTAGGCCTTGCCCGCGAAGTAGAAGGTGGCTTTATGTTGCAAGCCCCTATTCACCGCTATATTGATGCCTTAATGGAAGTAAACGAAGAGACCTTTATTAGTGAGGACGAGCAATGAAAAATTTATACGGACTGAGTAAACTCGCCCTACTAAATACCGCAGGCTATGCAAAATGTGTGATCCCACTGGATAAAAGTAGCTCGATTTGTGCCCCTAACAACACAGGTAAAAGCTCAGTAATTAATGCACTGCAATTTCCGCTAATTAACGATTTACGCCTAACCGAGTGGGATGGCCACGATTTAGATGAAACCCGTAAGTTTTATTTTTCATCAGATCAATCGTACATTTTATTGCAAGCCGATTTGCCCCATGGCTCAGTCGTCATTGGCGTAGCCGGCTTAGGTAAAATTGCCGGTTATGCACACCAATACTTTTGCTATCAAGGTAAGCTTGATTTAGCCCAGTACACCCAAGGCAATACCATTATTAAGTTTACCAAGCTGTTTAATCACTTAAAGCAGCAAGGTTACAACCCAATAGAGCTTAAAGCACAAGAGTTAAACGCCCTACTGACAGGCGGAGCAACGCAATTTGACGGTGAGATCAATTTAAAAATGATCCCCCTTAACAACGTTCAAGACTCTGCAATATACAAAGAAATATTTCGTCGTATTCTTAATTTACATAAATTAGGCGCAAACGACGTTAAGCGCTTTATGCTCCGTGTGTTTGAACGCCATATGTCAAATTCTAAGGTCGACTTTTACGAGGTTTGGCGCCGTTCGTTTGATAAAGTAAACCGCGCAAAACGTGAATTAAAAGCCCTTGAGTCAATGCAAGAGCCCATAGCCGCCCTTGAATCTATGCTTGAAAACCAAACCGTTCTTAAAGGTAAACTGGCCGCTTATGCACCAAAAATTGACCAAGCACTGATTGATTTTGATGCTTACCAAGAAGAGCAACTAAGCGAGCTCAACATCGCCCTTGAAGACATTGAGCACGAAAAGCACGAGTTCGAACAAAAGCAAGGGCTATACGTGCAACAATCGCGCGATATAGAGCGCAAGCAAACTCAAATTGAACAATGGTTTTTAGATTTCAACGCCCTTAAAAGTGAATTTGAGCTGGTTAATAAAGCCACTATCAAAAGCAACCTAACGCAGTTAAAAAATGACTACGAGTCGTTGTCACACTCTATTACGAGTGCTCAAGGGCAAAGTCTGCACACCCTTGATTACCGTATTGGTGAAACACAAAAACAAATTAAGAGCTTAAAGTTACAACTTAAAAACTTAGAATTTAATTTATTCACCCGTATGCGTGAAGACTTATCACTTAAAGAAGTAGAAGAAATATCGCGGCTATTGAACCCCGATCTTCTCTCCTTTGCCACCACCAGTAATGGCGATATAACCATTGATGACGAAGACGCCTTTGGTGAATTTTTATCACAGCTGAGCGAAAATGTTAAAGGCGGTATACTCACCCTACCTGGTGCCAGTATTAAACTTAAAAAGCTCTCACCAGTACAAATGCAAAGCGGCGAAAATAAAGAGCAACTGAGCGCTCAGTTAACCGCGCTTGAGCAATCATTAAAAGAGTTTAAACAACAGCGCGAAGTGGCCGCCAATGTTGCTGATAAACAAAAAGAAAAAGACGCGCTATACGAGGAGCTTATGAGTGCAGAAAGTGCACTTAAACGCTTAGAGCAATTTGAAGTGATGCAACAGTCAGTTGACGCCCAAGCAATGCTAAAAGAGCAGCTTTTAGCCGAGCGCGAACAAGTTGACGATTACCTACAAGATATTCAAAAAAACAGTGGCTCAATTGCTGATAGACGCTCGTTAATCAAATCAAAACAAGCGCAAATTAATCGTCAAACAGAGCGCTTACGCCAAGTTAAAACTGAGCGTATTGACCACACTTTAGATTTATACAGTGGTAAAGTAACGCCTTACATGATTGATATAAAAATCGATTTTGATAATTTAAGCGATTTAATTCATCACTTTAATAAGGACTGCCAAGAGCTACGTAATTTCGATATAAATGTACGTAATACCTATATGCATATTTATAATGCCGGTATCACTAAGTTTGATAACGAAAACGATGAGTTTAGTAAATATCAAAAGCTTATTAGCGCGTTTCATAACATTGATAACGAGCGCGATGCAGTTGAGCGCCAAGGTCGCGTTGCCCTCACCGAAGTAGCCGCTACAATTAAAGGACTGCGCGAAGATTTAGACCGCTTACGCCGTGAAATGAATAGCTTTAATAAAGGCATTAGCCAGCACCGCATCTCAAACCTGCAAGCGTTTAAAATTAATATTATCCCGCGCAAAATGTTGGTAGATAGTATTGATACCATTATCAGTACCTCTAACCAATTTGAACAAGGCGATACCCTAGATTTACTCAGCCAAGAACCTTATAGCGAGAGCGCGGTAAACGAGGCAAAAGATCATTTAATTAAACTCGCCTCAGACAAAGCAGGTCTGACCCTCACCGATTTGTTTGATATTCGTTTTGAAGTGGTTAACCGTGCAGGTGAAACCGAGCACTTTGAAAAGATAGACTCGGCTGGCTCAAATGGTACACGTATCACCATTAAGCTATTATGTGGCATGTTGTTTATTCGTTATTTATTAAGCGATCAGGAACAAAACTTATACCGTATACCTATTTATATAGATGAAGCGGCTGATATCGACCCGCAAAATCAAAAGGCAATTATAGAAACTGCCCTGAGCTTTGGCTTTGTGCCAATATTTGCCTCGGTTAAACCGCAAATAAGTTGTGATTATATTGTGCCAATTCGTTCAGTAAAAGACGGCGCACAAAACTGGGTAGATGAAAAAGATTGGATTGAGGTTGAACATAAATCACCTCAGCTAGACTAAGAATTAATTGGCTATTCATCTTAGCCAGTTACACTTATTTTATAGATTTTAAATTACCCTCGCCCATGGTAGTTTAAACAAACGCACTTTATTGGAGCAAACGGAATGAAACACATATTTATTGTCGCAGCACTGGCATTACTAACCGCCTGTACACAAACGCCCGATTGGGATTACGATAAATCAGCAAACTTTAGTAACTACAAAACGTTTGCTTGGGTAGAAAACGCGAGTCTAACCAAAGACACGAATAACTACCAAATCAGTGGGCTTATGGAAAAACGCGTTCGCAATGCGGTAAACAACCAACTAAGCCAACAATTAGGTATGCAATTGGTTGATGTAGCGCAAGCTGATGTACTTGTTAATTACCATGCAAGTGTAGATAAAGAGCTTGAAGTTGACAGCTTTAACGTAGGCTACGGTGCGCGTTGGGGTTACTGGGGCACAGGCTTTAACCACGATGTAAGCGCACGCGAATATGAAGTAGGCACATTAGTTATCGATATTATTGATCGTGAGTCAAACCAATTAATTTGGCGTGGTGCTAAAGATGGTCGTTTAAAGAAAAAACAAACCCCATCACAACGTGAAGCCGCTATTAAGGAAACGGTTGCCAATATTTTAAGTAACTTTCCGCCTAAAGCGCAGCAATAAACTTTAATTGATATTTAAAAGCCCGCATGTTTGCGGGCTTTTTTATGGCTTAAAGACTGTTTACCTATAAAGTAATAAGTTACACATTAACAAGGTGATAGCTCAATGCTATAGTAATCATGTTACAAGGATAAAGCTTAATCAATAAGACGTTTAGTAAACGTTGTGTTTAAAGTTGTGAGATAAATTAAAGGATTAAAATGAAAGAAACGTGCCCAAATTGTAAAAGTAATTTTGCAGCTAAAGATATAAAAAATATTAACAAAAATAGTATTTTTATTGAAAAACAATGCCCTTCTTGTCAAACATGGTTTTGTTCGAATAAAACACTCACGATTATAAAAATTATTGGTATTTTTTTATTGTTAATAACCAGCCTATTAAATATCTTCAATATTAAAAGCCAATACAGTCTAATGTTTTCAAGCATTGGCTTGGTAGGAATACTGGTAGCAATCATTATTACTTTTTTTGGCCAAAATGAAGCAATCAAAAAATAAGAAACCAAAAGTAAAATATGTAGATATCAGTAATACGAGAATGCTATTGAATCAAATCTCATTCTCTTTAGTCTTTTGGGCTTTGGGGTTATTACTTATAATAATCGCAGGAAAATCTATATACGACGGTTATGTTCATACACCAACAGATTATCGAGTGGAGTCTGAGGTTTATTTTTTCTCGACCTCTCCATTTGCTTATCTTTTTAACCTTCTTTTTTACTTAGGAACTGGGATCTACTTTTTAGCTGTGCCCTACCTTTCTAGAGATAAGTTTCCTCGAAAAAAGAAAAAGCCTAATAAATCTAAAAAAAAAGCATAAACGAGGTAACAGCTAATTTTAGCTTTATTAGTTACCAGTCTTTTTTATTCAAATACTCCCCAATGAAGTTGTTATTTATACTTGTGTAATAAATCAAGTGGGATATGGCAATAATCATCAGGGTGATTGGTTAAACGGTCTTGATGCTCAGGATCGCTAGGGACATAATTAGTCAATGGCGCTACTTGTACCGCTATTTTTTCAGCATCATCACGCTGGCTAATATAGTCTTTGGCGATGTTTAAATGATTGCTGTCTTGGCTAAAAATGGCGGTGCGGTATTTTTCGCCTACATCGTCACCTTGTTTATTGATACTGTATGGGTCAATAATCTCAAAAAAATAGCCAATTAATTCATTTAAGGTTACTTCTTGGGCATCAAAGGTTATTTTCACGCATTCGGCATAGCCATCGTATTCACCTTGTGTTGTGTTACTCGTGCCGTTGGCACGCCCCGCCTCAGTAGTCACTACTCCAGGTAAATACCTCATAAACTCTTGCACGCCCCATAAGCAACCACCAGCAAAATAAAGTGTGTGCTGATTTAATGAATGACTCGATTGTTGTGTTTGCATAATAAAGTGACCAATGTAAATAATTTATAGGTTGCAGAGTTACTATTTTGTAACGCTAGGTTTGATTATCAAATGCAGTTTTTTATCATTAATGTACAATAGCGCCCAAAATCACCCTAGCTTAGTGAGCTTACCTTATCATGTGATAAAAATGATAAGGTATTTAATTTTTAGCGTCATTGCATAAAATGAGAATAATGATATGAATCGTGCCCCGCACCTTATAATACCGGCCGTACTAGCCAGTATTTCAACTGTTGCTTATGCAGAGCAGAGTAAAGAAACAGCAACCATAGAAAAAATAACAATTGAAGCGTCACCCACTGCCAATACCTTACCAGTAGGCACTTTTGATTCACCTATTTCAAATTTAGAATACGACCCGCGTGTTGACTTGCAATCACGCAATATGGCTGAAGCACAAGCTGATGTAACGATACGCGGTGGTATTTTTGAAAATACCGGCTTTAGAGTCGGTAGTGCAACCCTACTTGACCCGCAGTCTGGTCACTACTTTGCAGAAATTCCTATTGCACCACAAATGCTAACGGGTGCCAGCGTATTAACCGGAGCCGATAACGCACTTTATGGCATGAATAGCTCTGTGGGTACTGTGTCGTTTGCTTGGAAACCAATAACAACCGGTGGCAGTGTCTCTTTGGGCGCAGGCTCAAATGACTTTAACTTACAAACAATTCATGCAGGTTTGAGTTCTCCACTTGAAGCAAACGCTAATTGGCATATTGGTTTTGAAGGTGAATATTCGCACTCACAAAGTGATGGTTCAATTGATTTTGGCGACCATGATTTTACCCGTACTTCTGGCAGAGTGCAGTTAACTGGGAGCGATTCACAAACTGATTTATTTTACGGCTTACAAGAAAAGTTTTTTGGTTGGCCAAACCTTTATACCCCATTTGGTGTCAATGAAACCGAAGACTTAGAAACTCAATTATGGATGCTCAACCATAAACAAGCCTATGCTACCAACAGTGAATTTGAAGTATCCGCTTATTACCGCGAGCATAACGATCATTATGTTTATTCAAGAGAAAACCCAAGCGCGTTCCAAGCATTTCATGAAACACAAGTAAAATCATTGGCTATTTCAGGTCGTCATGCGCAAACAAAGTCAGTTGCGGTTAATTACTCGGCGCAATATATAGAAGATAGTATTGACTCCACCACCCTTGAAAATAACTTTACTTCACGTAACTACTTTAAGATTAGTTTATTACCAGAATACAAAACATCCCTTGCAAGTGATCAGCAACTAACTGTACGTTTAGGGGCTACATTTGATAACACCAGTCGTGATGATTCCGAGCTATCGCTAATTGGTGATGTTAGTTTCAATACCCAAAATAACGATGGCACTGAGCGAACATTGTATTTATCGTATGCCGAGGCAAGCCAAGTAGCAGGCTACACCGCCATTGGTGGCAGTGAATCAGGTGGTTTGTTTAGAAGTAACGCTAACCTTGAGCGTGAAACCACCAAAAGCTTAGAGCTGGGCTTATTGCTTGAGCAACAAAGCTGGCAACTCAATTCAGCGCTTTTTTATCGTAAAGATAACAACCTAACCGATTGGACATTTAACTTTGATTCAAGCTCTGCACGATTTGCACAGCCTGTTGATATTGATACTACAGGCCTTGAGTTTTTAGCCACTAAACAATTTGATAACGCAGAAATTATTGCCAGCTATGCGTACTTACATAAAACAGAAACCTACGGCGCTGAAAATATTGACGCTAGCTTTTATGCCTTAAATTTTCCTGATCATCGTGTAACACTCGGTGCGATTTGGAACCCAATGGATATATTAGAGTTTCGTGTAGATAATGAGTGGCGTAAACAGCATAACAATGCGCTGCGCCGTTCAGGCGACGAAGCGCTATTTACTCAGCTGACGGTAAAAATAACTCCGCCAGCTGTGCCTAACTTCTTTATTAGTCTTGCGGCTGATAACTTGTGGGATGAGTCGTTTGAAGAAATTCCAGGTACGCCAGGGCGCGGCGAGCAATATACACTAAGTGCCACGTATAGCTGGTAACTTTATCGCTCAGCGAGGGCTTACTCCACGCTGAGCTTATCTTTTAAGTTAAAATAAGACACAGACCAGTAGAAAGCTGAATTAGAAATTTCATTTCGCAGCCCTCCCTAAGTACTCTAAAAGCGCAGAATCCCCTCCTCTGTGTACATGCATAATTGAAATAGTATGAGCAAAGAGAAGTGAATGAGAAATCACTAGTAACTAAGCCAAATAACTTTATGTCTAAGTCACTCACTCTTAAAGCGCAGCGCCTCTTCGCCCTCTTTGTGCATTTATAATTAAAAAATTATGAACTGAGAGAATTAAATGAGAAATAAATGAGGTAACACTAGCGACAATGTAAAGTAGATACGTAATTTTCTTCTCTGAGTATGGGTTTTAGAAACACAAAGTAAGTGTCTACACTTTTCAAACGTATTAATTGTAAATATATGTGTATTTAATACAATAAATTAGGTTAATTGCTCTAATTCGGTAATTAACGTTAATGCTTGCTCATTGGTTGTCCCGCATACATCTAACGTGGCACTAAAGTCACTGCACACTTTTGGGCGCGACTCATCACCAAATAGCTTGCATAAATTACGTTCATCCAGCTGAATACAACGTTCTCCGGCCTTTTTACCGTTTGGCATACCTGGAATTGGCGAGCTAATACTCGGCGCAATACAACATGCTCCACAGCCTAAACGGCACGCCATTGATTGTGTTTTCATTCTAACCTCAGTAATAAATTTCAATTGTTTTGTTGCTGCTTTGTACATAAATAGCGTGTTTCGTTCTATTTGTAACCGCTTTGTGCAATGACTTGTTACATCTTCAAACACACTGTAAACACTTTATTGCGTATCATTAGCCCATCAGCACAATTTATGAAGGAATGCCCTGTGGCGACTAAAAAACAAATAATACTTCCGATCGCGGTCCTTGTTGGTGGCATTGGCCTCGCAGCAGGCTTTTCTGCAATGAAAAAGCCACCAGAAGAAAAGCCCCCCCAAGACATGCGCCCTTTGGTTGCAGCACAACCAGTCCACCTTGATGCAATTACCCTCGATGTAAAATCGTACGGTATTGTGCAACCAAAAGACCGCACTGAATTGATTGCTCAGGTGAGTGGCCAAGTTATTTCAGTTGCAGGACAATTTGTTGAAGGTGCCTTTGTAAAGCAAGGCGACATTTTAGCACGAATTGATCCAAATGATTATGAAGCTGATTTAATTGAAGCAGAGGCAGGCCTTGCCCAAGCAAGCTCAGCACTCGAAATTGAACGCGCACAAGCGCATGTTGCTAAAGCCGAATGGGAACGCATTAAAGCAGACTCAAGCGATGTTACTGCATCAGCACTGTATTTACGTAAACCGCAATTAGCAGAAAAAATGGCGCGATATCGCTCAGCCCAAGCAAGTGTAAAACGTGCTAAACGTAATTTAGAACGCACATATATTAAAGCTCCCTACGATGCGATTATAAACGAGCGCAGCATTAGTTTAGGCTCTGTAGTTAATCCTGGTAATAGCTTTGGCTCTCTTAGTTCAACTGAGGTCGCCGAGGTGCGTTTACCTGTTGCCGATAAAGAGCTGCAATACCTTAATAATAGTGGCATAGGCGCAACAGTTGAATTTAATGCACAATACGCAGGTAAAGAAACTACATGGCAGGCTAAAGTGGTACGAAGTGAAGGTGTGATTGATCAAAAAAGCCGAATGAGTTATTTGGTTGCCCAACTTCAAACCCCATATGAAGGGGTTCAGCCACTTCGTTTTGGCTCATATATAAACGCTACAATTGAAGGTCGCGCCGTTAATGGCGCTATTGTTGTTCCTCATCATCTGGTTAAAAATAATAAAATTGCAGTGTTAAACGATGATTTAACTTTGTCATTTAAAACACTCAATATTATTCGCGAACAAGATGGCATGGTCATCGCAAATCAAGGCTTAGCAGAGGGAGAACAACTGATAACTTCTGCTCTTGAATACCCTAGCGAAGGAATGGCAGTAAAAATTGAAGACACTGTGACCAAACCAGACGTTACTCAACTTGCATTAAAAGGAGAGTAAACGATGACCACAACTGATGAAAAAGGGTTAATTGCGTGGTTTGCGCGTAACCCCGTTGCAGCTAACCTAATCATGATTTTTATCTTGATTGGTGGGTTGTTAACCGCGCTAACCATTCGTAAGCAAGCATTCCCTCAATTTGAAAGTAACTGGGTAAGTATTCAAGCTGTTTACCCTGGTGCCGCACCACAAGAAGTGGAAGAAGGCATTACTATAAAAATTGAAGAAAACCTTGAAGGAACCGAAGGTATAAAGCGTTTAATCACTTATTCTAATCGAGGCTATGCACAAGCCTGGGTTGAGATTGAAGAAAAATATGACGCCAAAGAAGCGCTAGATGAAATAAAAGCGCAAGTAGATTCAATTAATACGTTTCCTGCGGGTATGGAACGCCCTGTTGTTCAGCGTGAAAAATTTCAGCAAGAAGTAATGATACTCGCGCTTTATGGTGATATGAGTTATTACCAATTAAAAGAACTTGGCAATGATATTAAAGATGAATTGCAAAACCTTCCTCATGTAAACCTAGTTGATTTTTACAGTGGCTTAGACTACGAAATTGGTATTGAAATTAGCCCTGATAAACTTCGCGAATATGGACTCACATTTAGAGATGTATCTAATGCGGTACAAAGCTTTTCTACTAATATGTCGGCGGGGCAAATTCGCTCTGATACTGGCTACATTTCGATGCGTGTCGAAAAGCAAGCCTATCGTGGCGGTGAATTTGAAAAATTACCGCTAATTACATTACCAGACGGTGCTCAAATTAAATTAGGCGATGTAGCCACCATTAATGATGGCTTTGAAGAAGGCTTACTATATTCTAAATACAACGGCAAAAATTCACTGTCGTTTGAAATTGATGCCTCAAAAGATCAAGACATTACCGTTGTTGCTAAAGTCCTTAAAAAGTACCTAGCAGACAAAGCAAATCAACTTCCTGCAGGCGTTAAGTTATCACCCATCGTTGATTTAACATACTACCTTGAAGGTCGCCTCGACATGATGGTCGATAATATGGTGTGGGGCGGTATTTTAGTTATGCTGGTATTAGCGCTGTTTTTACCACTTAGATTAGCGTTTTGGGTAATGATGGGCCTCCCAGTGTCTTTCTTAGGGGCATTCTTATTTATGCCTATCGGCTTTTTAGACATTACTATTAATATGGTGTCTTTGTTTGCCTTTATTATTGTTTTAGGGATTGTGGTTGATGATGCCATTGTTGTAGGTGAGTCGGCCAGTGCTGAAATTGAAAAACATGGGCACTCACTTAACAACGTTATTCGTGGTGTAAAACGTGTAGCCATGCCAGCAACCTTTGGTGTACTAACCACTATTGCTGCATTTTTACCTCAAGCAATGGCTTCAGGGCCGAGCGCTGCGTTTTCGAAAGCAATTGGTGTAGTGATTATTTTATGCTTAATTTTTTCACTGATTGAATCAAAACTAATTTTACCTGCACACATCGCAGCAATGAACCCGCGTAAGCCTAATCCTAAAAACCCATTACATAAATTACGTAATGCAGTTGATAGTGGCTTAAAGCATTTTGTTGAACATTATTACACTCCATTTATCGGTCGTTGTATCCATTATCGCTATACCGTGATTATTGGCTTTTTATGTATTTTAATTGTCAGTGCAGGACTCTTTGCCGGTGGAATGGTTAAATTTGTACCAAATCCTAAAATTCCGCATGATTTTCCGCGTATATCGCTAGAAATGAACCTTGCCTCTTCTGAGCAAGCCACGCTTGAAACAGCGCGTAAAATAGAAAATGTATTACTGAGCGTCGATAAAGAACTAGAGCAGCAGTATGGCCAATCTATGATCCGTGATTTGTCTGTTAGTCTGCGTGGTCGTACTAATGCGAGTATTATGGCCATTTTAGTAGAGCCTCACTTACGCCCAATCGATACCTTTGAGCTAAGCACTATGTGGCGTGAAAAAATGCCACCGCTACCGGGGCTTAAAACACTCACCATTCAAGATAGTATTTTTGGTGGTGGTCGTGATGATGGCGACGTTAGCTTTAGACTCGAAGGAAAAAATGCCGACGAGTTAAAAGAGGTATCTAGCAAACTAAAAGCTAAGTTACAAAGTATGGAAGGTGTAGGTGATGTAAATGACTCACTGCAAAGTGCCACCGACGAAGTGCAACTTGATTTAAAACCACTTGCTTACAGTATGGGCTTAACCCTTGCTGATGTGGCCTCTCAAGTAAGCTTTAGCTATTACGGCCTTGAAGCACAGCGTATTCTGCGTGAAGGTGAAGAAATCAAAGTAATGATTCGTTACCCGCAAAGCGAGCGTAACTCAATAAGCAACATTCAAGATACGCGTATTATCACTCCTGCGGGCGCTGAAGTTTCTTTGAGTGAAATAGCTATAGTCAAGCTAGTTGACGGCGTAAGCAGTATCAGACGTGAAAACTCAAATCGTACTGTTAATGTGTGGGCTGCGGTTAATAGTGACGAAGTAGAGCCATTTGCCATTGCACAAGAAATTCGTGATGTTTACTTACCGGCACTGCTTAAAAACTACCCTGGTGTAAAAAGTAATGTTGCTGGGCGTATTCAAGAAGAGATGGAAAGTGCTAATGAACAACTACGTGATTTTGCAATCTCATTAATGATTATTTTTGCGCTACTGGCCATCCCGCTTCGCTCATATTCTCAGCCACTGATCATTATGTCGGTGATCCCATTTGGTGTTGTGGGTGCTATGTTCGGTCATATGGCTTTAGGTATGACCATGAGCGGGCTATCAATGTTCGGCATTATCGCTGTAGCCGGTATAGTGGTTAATGATTCGCTTGTTATGGTGGATTTTGTAAACAAAGCCCGTGCAGAAGGTGTGGCAATAAAAGAAGCGGTAATGCAAGCCGGAGCGCGTCGCTTTAGAGCCATATTACTAACCTCAGTCACTACTTTTATTGGCGTAATGCCGATTATTATGGAAACCAGTTTACAAGCAAAAATTGTAATACCTATGGCAGTATCACTCGCCTTTGGTGTGCTGTTTGCCACAGTAATTACGCTTATTCTTATACCGTGTCAGTACGTTGCGCTTGAAGATACAAAACGCATAATTCGAAAGTGGCGCGGTAAAGACCCTATTGTCGATGGCCAACCAGCAACGACCAATAGTTAATTCAGTAAAATCCCAACCAAAAAAGCTCGGCATAATTATGCCGAGCTTTTTATTTATAAATTAAACTGCTCGTTTTTTATGCCTTTTACGTTATGGTATTAAATAATCATAATAAAATAAGGCACTACTATGACCTCCCCTCAGTCTGAACACATTCCTCAAGAAGCATTTGATTGGTATGACGAATACGCTCATGGTTTAATTGATAGACGCACGTTTATGAAAAAACTCGGTGGCTTAGCCGCATTGGGCTTTTCAATGACAGTACTTACAGGTGCATTATTACCTAATTACGCTCAAGCTGAGCAGGTCTCATTTAACGACGATGACATAAAAGCCACTTACCAAGAATTTGATTCGCCTGATGGTCATGGTTCGGGTAAAGGCTATTTAGTGGTTCCAAAAAATACACAAGGCAAGCTACCTGTTGTATTAGTAGTACACGAGAATCGCGGCTTAAATCCGTATGTAAAAGATGTTGCAAGGCGACTGGCTAAAGCCGGCTTTATTGCCTTTGCCCCTGATGCGTTGCACCCACTGGGTGGCTACCCAGGCAACGACGATGAAGGTCGAGCCATGCAACGTACCCTTGAGCACTAAAATACAAAATGATTTTGTAGCCGCTGCTCACTTTTTAAAAGCACAGCCAAATAGTAATGGTAAATTAGGCGCGGTTGGTTTTTGTTTTGGTGGCTATATTGTTAATTATTTAGGCTCAGTAGACAGTAACTTATTGAGCGCGGGCGTGCCCTTTTATGGCACACCTGCAAGTGAAAGCTTACACAAAAATATAAAAGCGCCGTTAATGATTCAATTAGGTGAACTTGATAAACGGGTTAACGCTACATGGCCTGAGTATGAGCAAAGCTTAAATGCTAACAATGTTGAGTTCATCATGCATAAGTATGAAGGTGCAAACCATGGTTTCCACAATGACTCAACTGGCCGTTACGATGAAAAGAGTGCCGAACTTGCTTGGCAGCGAACCTTGGCGTTTTTTAAAAACTATTTAAGTTAACGTTACTAAACGTGTATTTGTTACTCGTTAATTAATATGCGTTTATCAACAATCCCCTGCTTTACTAGCTGATTCAATAAGTGAGCGGTTTTTTCTCTGCACACATCACGCAATAGTCGTACAGCGGGAGTAATCGATTGCCTGCTTGGGCAAATGAGCCACAGCTCACCACAGGTATGCTGGTAATTATTCATCACAGTAACAACGCGTTTATTTAATAAGTCATCGGCAATATCTAACGCTGATTTAACCGCTAAACCTTTACCTGCAACACACCAACGCCTAACTAAATCGCCATCATTTGAGGCACGTTTGCCCTGCATTTTTACTTTGTATTTTTTCCCGCCGTCGGTAAATTCCCACACATTATTGATAATATCTTGCAGCTGGTAAAATAATCCGTGATGCTGCGCTAAATCATCTGGGTGCTCTGGCTCACCATATTTAGCTAAATAGGTAGGTGTAGCACAAAGTAGTCGCGGTACGTTGCAAATTTTAAATCCATATACACTGCTATCACTGGGTGAGCCATAACGTAGTGCTATATCAACCGAATCACGAAAAAAATCAATATTGCTATCGCTAATGTGCGTACGCAAGCTCACACTTGGGTACTTATCCATGATTTCATCAATCCAAGGGATCACTAAGTTGCGCCCTAAATCAGATGAGGTAGCTACCCGTAACTCCCCTTCAATGGCATCATGTTCTCCTTTAAGGTTTTGCCTTGCCGTTTCAAGCACGGCCAGAGCTTGTTCGCATTGGGGAATGTATCGCTCCCCTGCACTAGATAAACGCAAATGCCGAGTGGTTCTAATAAATAATTCACAGCCAAGTGCCAACTCTACACGCTTAATAGCAGCACTGGCCGTTGCTGTGCGCATATCTAACTTGGCTGCTGCTAGCGTAATGCTTCGACACTCCGCTACTTTTAAAATCAGTTTTAAGTCATCAACCTGCATATTATCTATTTTTATTTGATAATGATTCAATAATTATGCTGTTTATTTTAAATAAAGCAAATTGTATTATGCTGCTCATACACTCAATGAACACTATTTATCAGCCCTTTTTTATTATGGAGAGACTATGACTCACCCTATTATTCGCGATCTTGAAAGCCGCCACACCGCTAAACGTTATGATGCTACAAAGCGCATTTCTCAAGACGATTTAGCGGTATTGTATGATGCTATGCGTCTTTCTCCTTCGTCTATTAATTCACAGCCTTGGAAATTTATTGTGATTGAATCTGATGCCGCAAAAGAGCGTATGCACAGTACCTTTGCTAATAAGTTTCAATTTAATCAGCCACACATTAAAGCGGCGTCACACATTATTTTATTTGCTCATAATCCACAATACACACGTGAAAATTATGGCCAAGTGATTGATGCTGATATAAAAAATGGCCGAACTCAAAAAGAAAACCGCGAGCAAGCTTTTGGCGCCTTTGCGTTTGTGGATTTAAATACCGATGAGCAGGGTAATAATGCCGCCTGGACTAAAGCACAAACCTACATTGCTTTAGGCAATACTATGCATGCAGCAGCACGCTTAGGGATTGATACCACACCGATGGAAGGCGTTGATGCACAACTGATTGGCGAAGAGTTCGCAAGCGAATTAGACGGCTACATCTGTGATGTCGCACTTGCGCTGGGCTACCATGACGCAGAAGAAGACTACAATGCTAAGCTGCCAAAATCACGTTTAAGCAAAGAACAAATTATTCAGGTTTTATAAGTCATAACTGCTCACTTTAAATAGTAAGTGAGCAGTTTATTATTACTAGGCTAGTTTTGTAACCACAGATGCACTGAGCACTTTGCCTTGTTCAACATCTGCGGTAACAGTGCATAATGCACCATTAACTAAGTTTAAATTAGGAGGAATGTGGCCAATATCAGCATCAATGATCACCGGAAATAAACACCCACCAAAAGCGGCATTTAAGCCTTGGCGATAATCAAACCCTGGGTCTTGCCCTTGTAAGGTCACATGACGACCAATAATCACCCCATTTATATCATCAAACATGCCCGCTAATTTAAGTGACAATAAAAATCGTGCAACGGTCGCTGGCGTGAGCTCTGCGCTTTCTAAATAAAGTACAATACCTTGCGAGGCATTGTGCTTTTTAAACTCATGCAGAGCTAAAAAAGGCGAATCAAGTAACAGCCCAACCGTATCAAGACACCCACCAAACAACCGCCCTGACATTTCAATACTGCGCTTATCGGTGTAATTTAAACATTGCCATTGGGTGGGAACGCTGTGATCAAATAATGCATTCGGGTTTTGTGCGTAATCAGGCTTGCTATGTTGATGGTAAGTCGAGGGGGCTTGCTCAAACTCACTGCTAGCCTCATAGCTTAGGCTTTCAAAAATTTGTAAACAATACGGGTCTTTTTCATCAGGGTGTAATTGAATTAAATTAGCGCTATGCAGTGTTGCCCAATTACATTTTGCTGTCAGTGCACAAGCAATCGTACTGACATCTGAATAGCCCACTAACCATTTAGGTTTAGCGTTTTTAATTGCGCTAAAATCAAGCAGAGGCAATATTTCCATTGCCAGCTCTCCGCCCATTGGCGGCATGATCGCATCTATTTCATCATCTAATAAAAAGTCCATTAATTGCTTGGCATGCTGCTTAGCTGTAACTTGAGTTCGCGGCTCGTTTTGACGTAAAAACTCCCCCTCAACAATCTGATAACCTCGATGTTTTAAGCCATTAATGACAATATCTAACCGTGGATGATATTTTGATTTGATCCCCGCTGATAAAGAACACACGGCGATTTTAGATCCCACTGTTAAAGGTGCCGGATACAGTATATTTGCCATATTATTTCCTTATTGAAGAATAGGTTACTACCATAACAACATAGCCTACATTTACAAACAATGAATAATATTCAACCGATTCTAAACCAAATATAAAAACCAAGCATAAAAAAACCAGTGCTTATTACTAAGCACTGGTTTTTATAAAACGTTAAAGTGAGTTAACTAATTAAATATACTCAACCTCAATGATTTCGTACTCTACATCACCTTTTGGCGTTTTGATAATCACAGCGTCATCCGCTTGTTTACCAATTAAGCCGCGAGCAATTGGTGAATTAACAGAAATTAAATTACTTTTAATATCTGCTTCATCATCGCCAACAATCTGATATTTAACTTCAGCGTCGGTTTCAACATTAACGATGGTTACTGTAGTACCAAAAATCACTTTACCTGTATTAGGCATCTTTGTTACGTCAATCATCTGCATGTTTGAAAGTTTTGCTTCAATTTCTTGAATACGGCCTTCACAAAAACCCTGTTGCTCACGCGCAGCGTGATACTCAGCATTTTCTTTTAAGTCACCGTGTTCACGTGCATCAGCAATATCAGATACAATTTTTGGACGGGTAACAGTTTTTAATTCGTTAAGCTCATCGCGCAATAATTTTGCGCCACGAACTGTCATTGGAATTGATTGCATACTTTTCTCACTTAATCCCAAGGCCGTGGTTACGGCCTTGGCACATTTCCTTAGTTCAATCGCAGGTGTAGTTCTTGAACAGACGTCACTTTACTGCGGTCATCTGCTTGGTTAGCAGTACAGTTAGCAAATGCCGCATTCAATGTCGTAGTATAATTGGTTTTGTGTTGCAATGCACCACGACGTAACACCTTCGAATCTTCAATCGCTTGGCGACCTTCGGTGGTATTAACGATATAGCTATACTCGCCATTTTTGATTCTATCAAGAATGTGCGGACGACCTTCGTATACTTTATTTACACGGCGAACCGTAATTCCAGCATCTTCAAGTGCAGCAGCTGTTCCACCTGTTGCATCTAGCTCAAAACCAAGTTCTGTCATGGTTTTAGCTAGTTCTACAATACGTGGCTTATCGCTATTACGTACAGATAGTAACGCGCGACCACCACGTGGTAAAGTGTTGCTTGCACCTAATTGTGCTTTTGCAAACGCTTCGGCGAAAGTATCACCAACACCCATTACTTCACCCGTTGAGCGCATTTCAGGTCCACGGATAGGATCCACACCTTGGAACTTAGCAAATGGCAATACCACTTCTTTTACGCTGTAGTAAGGTGGAATCACTTCTTTAGTAATGCCTTGGCTTGCTAAAGATTGACCCGCCATACAACGTGCCGCTACTTTTGCAAGTGCTACACCCGTTGCTTTAGATACAAATGGAACTGTACGTGCTGCACGTGGGTTTACTTCGATTAGATACACTTTGCCATCTTTAACCGCAAACTGTGTATTCATCAAACCAACTACGCCAAGTTCAAGTGCCATATCAGTTACTTGCTTACGCATCACATCTTGCACTTCTTGCGTTAGCGAGTGAGCTGGTAATGAACATGCTGAGTCACCAGAGTGAACGCCCGCTTGTTCAATATGCTCCATGATACCGCCAATAATCACTTGCTCGCCGTCGCAAATTGCGTCAACGTCAACTTCTATCGCGTTATCTAAGAAACGGTCTAGTAATACTGGCGCTTCATTTGATGCAGATACCGCTTCGGTCATGTAACGACGTAAGTCTTGCTCATCGTATACAATTTCCATCGCACGACCACCTAATACGTACGAAGGACGCACTACCAGTGGGAAACCAATTTCAACTGATTTAAGTAGTGCTTCTTCAGTAGAGGTAACCGTCGCATTTTCTGGTTGCAGTAAGTCTAAACGCTCAACAAGTTGTTGGAAACGCTCACGGTCTTCTGCACGGTCAATGGCATCAGGTGAAGTACCAATTACAGGCACGCCGTTAGCTTCAAGCTCACGCGCTAGTTTAAGTGGTGTTTGACCACCGTACTGCACGATAACGCCTTTTGGCTTTTCAACACGTACAATTTCTAGTACGTCTTCAAGCGTAATTGGCTCAAAGTATAAACGATCAGATGTGTCGTAATCGGTAGAAACCGTTTCAGGGTTACAGTTAACCATGATGGTCTCGTAGCCGTCTTCGCGAAGCGCAAGGGCTGCGTGTACACAACAGTAATCAAATTCAATACCTTGGCCGATACGGTTAGGACCGCCACCAATTACCATGATTTTATCACGGTCAGATGCGTTAGCTTCACATTCTTCATCGTAAGATGAGTACATGTAAGCAGTGTCTGAGCTAAATTCTGCGGCGCACGTATCAACGCGTTTGTATACAGGTACAATATTGAGTTGATGGCGCTTTTTACGAATTTCAGCTTCTGACACACCAGCAATTTCTGCAATACGCGGATCAGCAAACCCTTTGCGTTTAAGTTTACGCAAGAAGTCTGCATTTAAGCCGGCCATACCGACTTCTGAAATTTTAGCTTCATCTTTTAGGATGTCTTCAATTTGTACTAAGTACCAAGGGTCAATCTTAGTCAATTCGAACACATCTTCAACGCTCATTCCATGGCGCATCGCATCGGCAATGTACCAAATACGCTCTGCACCAGGCTCACGTAATTCACGAATGATTTTTTCTTTTGCTTTCGGGTCGTCAAGCGCCACAATTGGGTTAAAGCCCGTTGCGCCTACTTCTAAACCACGTAATGCTTTTTGTAATGACTCTTGTTGGTTACGACCAATCGCCATTACTTCGCCTACTGATTTCATTTGCGTTGTTAAACGGTCGTTTGCACCGGCAAATTTTTCAAAGTTAAAGCGAGGAATTTTTGTTACAACATAATCGATTGAAGGCTCAAACGATGCTGGGGTTTTACCGCCAGTAATATCATTCTGTAACTCGTCTAACGTGTAACCTACAGCAAGCTTAGCTGCGATTTTAGCAATCGGGAAGCCTGTTGCTTTAGATGCAAGCGCTGATGAACGTGATACACGCGGGTTCATCTCGATGATAACCATACGGCCATCAACTGGATTTACACCAAATTGTACGTTTGAACCGCCGGTTTCAACACCAATTTCACGCAATACGGCCATAGAGGCATTACGCATAATTTGGTATTCTTTGTCGGTTAATGTTTGTGCTGGTGCAACCGTGATTGAGTCACCTGTGTGCACACCCATTGGGTCAAAGTTTTCAATAGAACAGACGATAATACAGTTGTCTTTTTTGTCACGAACAACTTCCATTTCGTATTCTTTCCAACCAATTAACGATTCATCAATTAATAACTCGCTGGTTGGTGAAAGGTCTAAACCGCGCTCACAAATTTCTTCAAACTCTTCCATGTTGTAAGCCACACCGCCACCGGTGCCGCCCATTGTGAAAGAAGGACGAATAATACACGGTAAGCCGATTCGGGTCATGGTATCGCGCGCTTCATCCATTGAATGGGCAATTTCAGCACGTGGACATTCAAGGCCGATGTTACGCATAGCAACATCAAAACGCTCACGGTTTTCTGCTTTATCGATTGCATCGGCTGTTGCGCCAATAAGCTCAACGCCATGCTTTGCCAATACACCGTGCTTATCTAAATCAAGCGCACAGTTTAATGCCGTTTGACCACCCATTGTAGGCAGTACAGCATCTGGCTTTTCTTTTTCAATAATTTTTTCTACCACTTCCCAGTGAATTGGTTCGATGTATGTTGCATCGGCCATTTCTGGATCAGTCATGATAGTGGCTGGGTTTGAGTTAACTAATATAACTCTATAGCCTTCTTCTCTTAGTGCTTTACACGCTTGAGCACCAGAGTAGTCAAATTCACAAGCTTGACCAATTACAATTGGGCCTGCGCCTAAGATAAGAATGCTTTTTATATCGGTACGTTTTGGCATTATTACTCCGGTTAAATTAGTGGTTACGCGCTTGCATCAAGTCGATGAAGTGGTCAAATAATGGGGCTGCATCGTGCGGACCAGGACTTGCTTCAGGATGACCTTGGAAGCTAAACGCTGGTTTATCTGTACGGTGAATACCTTGTAATGTACCGTCAAATAACGATTTGTGCGTAGCACGTAAGTTATCTGGTAATGTGGCTTCATCTGCAGCAAAACCGTGGTTTTGTGCAGTGATCATTACAACATCGCGGTCAAGATCTTTAACTGGGTGGTTACCACCATGGTGGCCAAACTTCATTTTTACTGTTTTAGCACCTGAGGCAAGTGCTAGTAGTTGATGCCCTAAACAAATACCAAAAATTGGCGTGTCGGTTTCTAAAAAGGTTTTAATTGCATCAATGGCATAAGTACATGGCTCAGGATCGCCAGGGCCGTTTGATAAGAAAATACCATCTGGGTTTAAGGCTAGTACGTCAGCGGCAGAGGTTTGTGCTGGGACAACGGTCAGTTTACAACCACGATCAACAAGCATACGTAAAATGTTACGTTTAACACCGAAGTCGTAGGCAACAACATGAAACTTTTCATCATCAGCGTGTAAGGTTTTAAACCCCTCGCCTAATGTCCAGCTTGATTCGCGCCACTCAAAATTTTCCTTGGTTGAGACAACTTTTGCTAAATCCATACCTTTTAAGCCTGGGAAGGCTTGCGCGGCTTCGAGCGCTTTTTTCTCGTCTAGTTCGTCACCAGCAACAATACAGCCATTTTGTGCGCCTTTGTCACGCAAAATACGGGTTAGTTTTCTGGTGTCGATGTCCGCAATACCTAAAATATTACGTTCTTTTAAGTAATCATCTAACGATTGCTCGTTACGAAAATTACTTGCTAGCAGTGGCAAATCACGGATCACTAGGCCTTTAGCCCAAATGTGACTCGCTTCTTCGTCTTCGCTGTTGGTACCCGTATTACCGATATGTGGGTACGTCAAAGTTACGATTTGTTCCGCGTACGATGGATCAGTCAAAATTTCTTGATAACCAGTCATAGACGTATTGAATACTACTTCACCGACTGACATGCCGTCAGCGCCGATTGCAGTACCGCGAAACACTGTGCCGTCTTCTAGGACTAACAGAGCGGATTTAGTCAAGTTAAACCTCCTAACAGTAAAAAACGGGAGTAAACAAATTGCTTAACACCCCGCCAATACCCAAATAATTGGTCAAAACCTGATTTCTGTGAGCTTAAATTGTTTTACGCAGTCTTAAATGATGCCGATGTAAACCACTAAACCTTCATTCATTTTTCTTGCCTAAAACTCTTTTTATTCCCACACAAACCCCGGTTTTGCTAACCATATGAGTATAATTGGAAACACGCATTTAGTAATTTTTGGCAAATTGGCTGTATTCTACATGAAGTTGGCTTTTAGGTCTAACGCTAATTAGTAAATTGTAATAAATAAGTGGTTATACCAAAAAACCACCTCAAAGCGTTAAAAAAGGAACTTAACTACTTTAAATCTAGCACATCTTGCATATCATAAAGTCCTGCAGGTTTATTTTTCAACCACTGCGCAGCTCTTATAGCACCTAGCGCGAAGGTCATTCGCGAACTTGCTTTATGGGTTAATTCAAGTCTTTCGCCCATTGTAGCGAAGTAGGCTGTGTGTTCACCTACTATATCGCCGCCTCTTAGCACCGAATAGCCAATTTCATTTTGTGATTTGGCCTGCTCTATGTTGTTACGATCATAAACAGCAACCTCATCATGATCCCACCCTTTAGCCTGTGCAATCGACTCGCCAATAGCTAATGCTGTACCCGATGGCGCATCGATTTTATGGCGATGATGCGCTTCAAAAATTTCAATATCTAAATCATCGCCTAATTTTGTCGCTGCTGTTTGCACTAAGTTAAGCAGTAAATTTACGCCCACGCTATAATTACGCGCAAATACGATCGGGATATGTTTAGCGGCATCGGTTAATAGAGCCATATCATCATGAGTTAAGCCAGTGGTGCCAATTACCATAGGTGTTTTTTTCTCAACAGCTGTTTTTAAGTGATTTCTCATGCCTTGTGGAAGGGTAAAGTCTATAAGCACATCTACATTTTCAACCTGCTGTTCACTGCTAAAGTGAATGCCTTTAGCCGCTGCACTATTAAGTTGATTAACCGATAGACCGACTAACTCAGACTCACTGCGTACATAGGCCGCCGCTAATTGTGAATTTTTATTGATTGTTGCTGCTTCTAAAAGTGCCAGGCCCATACGGCCATTCGCACCAAACACACCTACTCGATTCATCTTTTTACAACCTATGTATTTTTTAGTTAGCTAGATTTTATCTAAAACTCATGTAATAGTCAGGAAAGCTTATAAAAAAGCTTCGATTATTTTAGGGTCTGTTGACCTTTGCGGATTAAAATTTGTTTAAACTAGGAGCGGTTTAATCGTGGCGCGAGGTTTGTAACCTAGTGGGCTATGTAAAAACCGAGCAACAAAGAGTAAATCGCTCCTAGGCAGAACCCTTCGGGCAGCGCCTGTTTGGCATTGATGCTGCGTTATCGCCTATTTATGGGGAATAACCACACCACATAGGCTCTGCCTTGCCTAAATACCAAACAGACTGCTGCAAATTTAACCTTGAAAGATCAACAGACCCTCATAATAATAACAGATAGTCTTTGCATTTAGCCATCTATACATTTAAACTTCTTTTTTGCGCCGATTTGGTCTTTGGCTTGCGGGCGCTGTTGAGTTACTTATCTGGTTAGATAGTAAAACAAACAACTAAATTCAGCTAAAAGAGGGATGCTTTGGCTGTTAAGTATATCAATCGGTTTCGATTGCTATGAATAATTAATGAGGATTATGATGCAGCCATCATTTGATAAAAATAAAGCAAGATTTTCTTTGCTACCCCTACTCACCTTTGTTGCTATTTTTTTAGGCTCAGGCTTATATTTGCAATCTCAAGGGGTTGATTATGCATTTTATCAACTCCCAGCACCGGTCGCTATTTTACCTGCGATTGTTTTAGCCTTTATCTTAAACAAAGCCAGTATTAATCAGAGTGTAGAAACCTTTATTAAAGGCGTGGGTAATAACAATATTATTACCATGTGCCTTATCTATTTATTAGCAGGTGCTTTTTCTGCGGTTGCAGGGGCAACCGGTGGCGTTGACGCGGTTGTTAATGCTGGTCTCTCTCTTATTCCCCCTTCATTACTTCTGCCTGGTTTGTTTTTAATTGCAGCGGTTATCTCTACTGCGATGGGCACGTCAATGGGAACTATCGGTGCTATTGGCCCAATTGCTTATGCAGTATCAATGAAAACAGGGATTGATCCCGCATTAATGGCCGGTACCATTGTATCTGGCGCCATGTTTGGTGATAACCTATCAATAATTTCCGACACTACGATTGCAGCTACCCGCACGCAAGGCTGTGAAATGAAAGATAAGTTTAAAGAAAATCTTAAAATTGCTGTTCCGGCCGCTATCCTTACTATTGCATTACTATTGTTTTTAACGCCTGCAGCACAAGTAGTTGATACCAAAGACTACGATATTTTATTAGTACTTCCTTATGCCTTTATTTTAGTACTGGCAGTAATGGGCTTTAATGTATTTGTAGTACTGTTAAGCGGTATTGTTTTCGCCGCATTGATGGGCTTTACTGGAAGCTATGAAGGCGCCAGCTTTGTAAAAGATGTTTACCAAGGTTTTAGCGACATGCAGGAAATATTTTTGCTCTCTATGTTTATTGGTGGCCTCTCTGAGTTTATTCGTATTAATGGCGGCCTCGACTACATCGCGCAAAAAATTCAAGCAATCACTAAGGTCATTGCAAAATGGCATCGCAAGGTAGCGGATCAGTTAGGGATAGCTGCATTAGTGCTAACCAGCAATATGTGTATTGCTAACAACACAGTGTCTATTATTGTGACTGGCCCTATTGCTAAAAAGCTAGCTGACGATGGCGAAATTAGTGGTAAACGTTCTGCCAGTTTATTAGATATTTTTGCCTGTGTTACCCAAGGGTCTTTACCTTACGGCGCACAAGCACTTCTGCTTGGTGCTACATTTAAAATTAGCCCGTGGGAAGTATCAACCTCATCTTACTACTGCTTTATTTTAGCTTTTACCGCTATTGCGGTTATTTGTTTACGTCGTAATAAAGCTTAAATCTTCTTTAAACAGTGTATTAGCCACATGCTAGTACACTGTTTATGACAATAAATAATTAACAAATTAACCGTCTTTGCTATAATGTGGTATTCAGCGTGTCACATAAAATATGGTTATGAAAATTAAAAACTTACTTCCTCTCGTTGCACTTAGTGCGTGTGCCTTAAGTTCAACAGCTACTGCTGCTAATTGGAGCAGTACTGCGCTTCATATTAACAACGGTAATCATAAAAACCCGTTCACTGAACAAAAATCAAGCACCACGGTTTATTCATTGCAACATGCTTCAGGCCATGACTATGGGGATAACTTTTTCTTTATTGATTACAGCACTGATGGCAATGACGATAACTACCAAGATCAAGACTTTTACTTTGAAGGTTATTCTACGCTTAGCTTATCGGCCGTTATGGACGAAAAAGTAGCGTCAGGTGCGCTCGTTGATGTTGGCCTAACCATGGGTATTAATGCCGCAGGCGATGCTAAAGTTGTTAAATACTTACCGGGTGTAAAATTAAGCTGGGATGTACCTGGTTTTAATTTCTTCTCAACCCTTGTGACTGCCTACATTGATGATAGTGAAGGTGTTGCGAAAGGCGGTGCGCCAATTGAAACCAACAGCTGGATGTTTGACGTTGCTTTTGAATATCCATTTATGATTGGCTCACAAAAATTTAGTGTTAAGGGTCATGCGGAATATATTGCTGAGCGTGAAGATGAGTTTGGTAATGACGTACGCGCTTGGTTTTTAGCTCAACCTATTATTGTATGGGATATGGGGCATGCGCTAGAAATGAAAGAAAACACCTTACTGTTAGGTATGGAGTGGCAGTACTGGCATAACAAACTTGGTACAGATGTTACAGAGTCAGTTCCACAAGTACACATAGAGTGGACTTTTTAATAATTAAATACTTAACTATTAAAAAATAAAACCTGTCATTAGACAGGTTTTTTTATGGTTGATTACAACTTACACTGCGGATTTTTACCTTGTGCTTTAGCTGTTTTTTGCTCACTAAGCGCTTTACTCATTTGCGATTGTAAATTTGCAATACGGCTTGTTGGTGCTGGGTGAGTTGATAAAAACTCTGGCGTTGCCCCACTGCCCGCTTGACTCATATTTTGCCAGAGCGTAACAGACTCTTTAGGGTTGAAACCTGCTTGCGCCATTAAATCTAAACCAATAACGTCAGCTTCTGTCTCATGTGAACGACTAAACGGTAAAACCACACCATATTGAGCGCCAAGACCAAGCCCTTGCATAATTTCATTGCGGTATTGCACGTTACCCATTTCAAGCGCCGCACTGCCCACTTTCATTCCGGTTTGTAAAATAGAGCTTTGTGAAACACGTTCATTTGAGTGCTCTGCAATCACATGACCGACTTCATGACCTAAAACAGTTGCAAGCTGATCTTGATTTGTAGCAATTTTTAATAATCCAGTGTGCACGCCAATATAACCACCTGGCAATGCAAAAGCGTTTGCAGATTCATCTTCAAAGACCACCACTTCCCAATTTTGAGATGCATAATCTGTAGGAAGCACGGCTACTACTTTGTCAGCAATACAATTGACGTAACTGTTAACTTTTGGGTCTTTATTTACCGGCTGCGTTTTTTTCATTTGGGCAAAACTCGCAGTGCCCATTTGACTCATTTGTTGATCTGAGTAAAGCGCAATCTGTGTGCGTCCAGTTGGTGATGTTTTACAACCTACTAATACTGCACTGGCAAGTACTGCCAAAACCAATTTCTTCATTATAATGCCCTAAAAAAGTTTGTTACTGAGTATAGAATACCAAACGCAGTGTTAGTTTAAAATCTTTGCTTTTTGCGATTAAACAATTAAGTTAGCAGGCAAACTAAGTTTATCCAACGCCATTGCCCTGCTATACTGCCCAACCTATATTCGTTGTTTTGAGTTTTTAAATGAGCGCTTCGGCTTCTTCTTTTAATACCCGTATTTTATTGCCTTTATTAGCCAGTATTGTAGCAATCACGCCTTTAGCCATTGATATGTATTTACCGGCTATGCTGGTAATTGCCAACGATCTCAATACTAGCATGCCAAATGTTCAAATCTCGTTGAGTATCTATTTAGCAGGTTATGCATTGGGCATGTTATTTTTTGGCCCCATAGCCGATCAAATTGGCAGGCGTAAACTGGCACGAATAGGGCTCAGTTTATTTGGCTTGAGTTCACTCGCTTTAGCATTTACCACTGAAGTGCATACTTTTTGGCTGTTAAGAGCAGTACAGGCATTTACAGGGGCGGCAGCTACGGTTGTGGTTCCAGGGATTATTAGACACATATATCAAAAAAATACTGCTAAGGGTATGTCGTACGTGTCTATGATTATGATGATAGCGCCTTTACTTGCCCCCTCTATCGGCTCAGTTATTTTAGGCTTTTCGCTTTGGTCGACTATTTTTATTGTTTTAGCGGCTTATAGCTTTGTAATTTTACTTTTTGTGCAGCGTTATTTAATCGATATCCCGATATTTAAAAATGATCGAAAAGGGTTATCGCTATTCTTTTCGAGTTACAAAGTGGTATTAAGCAACCCGCACGCCCGCGCTGATATTTTAAGCTCGATGTTTGTGTCGTTTGGCTTTTTTTGCTTTTTAACCTCGGTTCCATATATTTACCTCGACTTTTTTAAAGTATCGGAACAATTGTTTGGCCTGCTATTCGCTTTTAATGTAATGGCGCTGATGTTTGGTAACTTTTTAAATACTCGCGTAGTGCCACGTATTGGCTCACGAAAAATGCTTTATTACGGGCTAATGTGTGGTTTTTTATCTGGCACAGCATTACTCAGCTTTAGTGTGTTGCATTTATCGCTTTACTTTATTGTTGCGGCTATTGCCCCGTTAATGATGAGCTTAGGCATAATAGCAAGTAATGCAGATTCATTAATTTTGATGAAGTTTGAACAAAATACCGGAACTGCTACGGCGGTTATCGGCACCTTGCGTTTTGGTAGTGGCGCATTAGTAGGCCCTATATTAGCGGTAATGCATGCACAAAGTGCGGTTCCATTTTCTAGTTTAATGTTTAGTGCGGTGGTACTGACAATACTGGTGCAGTTAATACATTATTTGAAAGACAAAAAATATGCCTCATAATGAGGCATTTTTAAATTGTATACTTAATTAAGCGTCAGCGGCTTTAGATACCATGACCATTGCAGGGCGTAATAAACGACCGTTTAATGTGTAGCCTTTTTGCATTACTGCTAAAACAGTATTTGGGGTTACATCGTTGCTTGGTTGGATTGACATTGCTTGATGAAAGTCTGGGTTAAACTGCTCACCTTGAGGGTTTACAATTTCAACACCAAATTTAGCTACCGCGTCGTTAAAGCTTTTCACTGTCATATCAATGCCTTCAAGTAAAGGCTTAAGCGTTTCATTTTCTTTATCAGAAAACTCAATAGCACGCTCTAAGTTATCTATAACAGGGAGTAATTCATTAGCAAACTTTTCTAGTGCAAATTTGTGTGCTTTTTCTACATCTTGTGCAGCGCGACGACGCATATTGTCCACATCTGCAGCAGCGCGAACTACGCTATCTTTTTGATCTGCAATAGTTTGCTTTGCAGTTTCAAGCTCGGCATATAACATAGCAATTTCTGCTTCAGGGCTTTGCTCTTGCTCGGCATGTTGCTCAGCTGCTTCAACTGCCGCCTCAACATCGGCTTCGATTTGCGTCACTTCTTCGTTCAGTTCTACTTCTTGCTCTGGGTTTTGTGTCTGCTCAGACATAAAATATACGCTCCAATTCTTTACAACTGCGGTAATTATGGGGATTGAATAAAAAGATTCAAGAGCTCAATGGCTCTAATAATTTAAATTCTTGGATTATTTTCTCTAATTGCGCTGATTTTGGACAAATAACACAAAAGCGACTCTGATATTCTTGATTTTGAAAATACGGCACACTAATCACAATGAGTTCATCGCAGCTACTGAACGGTAAGTTTTCAGTATTGAGAATAGAGACCCCATTTTTAAAAGCGAGTTTATCTTCAACAAAATTTAAAAATGATACACCAATATTAAGGCTTTGCTCACAATCTATTTTTTTATAAAGGTAGTTTTCGCCAACAACGATACTGTTATCTGAGCCTAATTTTTGGCTTAGCTCACGGGTCCATTGAGTTAAAGAGTCATGACAATTACGCGGAGCCGTATTGGCCATTGCCTGCATTCGGTAGAGGCCTTCAATTAAAGATTGTTGACTAAAAACCGTATTGAGCCAAGTAGCAAATTCATAGCGTTGGCTATCGCTAGGGTCATTAGGCTTATTAATACAAATATTGTGGCTCTGCCCTGCTCTATCTAAGAGTAAAATAAGCCAGTTGTTTGCATCAAAGTCGAGCACTTCTACCCTAAATACCTGCTGTGTTCTAACCTGCGGTAGCCCCACACAACAGCATACTTGGTAACGTTGACTCAAGCCATGCGCTAGCTCAACCAATTGTGCCTGCTCAGGTTGCCAATAATTAGCAATATCATTGAGCGTAAAAAACTCATCAAACCAATAGTCAAACCCATCATTGGTTGGCACTCGGCCAGCCGATGTATGTGGTGAATACAACAAGCCTATTTTTTCAAGGCGCGCCATCGCGTTACGCACAGTGGCAGAGCATACCGCCATACCTTTTTGCTTTGCAATTTTTGTTGACGGCACAGGTAAGCCATCGCCATTACAGTACATACTCATAACAGCGGCAAATATTTGCTGATCTCGTGGGTTTAGTTTCATGTTATCTACATCTTTATGCATAGCTGTTATATCGGGGCTAAGTATTATTATTTCAAGTATAAAAAATACAATAAATCTAAATTTTACAGTGAATTAATTAAATCCGCTGGTTATTACTAAGATCTGTGTTTTCAAACACTTCTGTTTTAGGTTACTCTACAAATATTAGAACTCTCAGTGTATTTATTATGGACTCTCCCTTTAACACTATCGGCTTGATTGGTAAGCCAAATCATCCTAATGCTGCCGCTACTTTACAACGATTACATACGTTTTTATTAGCTTTAGGCTTTGAGGTGATTGTTGAAAAACGTACAGGGAGTCAACTTAGTGATGTACCGAGTGACAAACTCGTAAAGCTCGTTGATTTAGGCGAGCGTGCCGACTTGGCGATTGTGGTTGGAGGCGATGGCAACATGCTGGGTGCTGCACGGGTACTTGCTCGCTTTGATATAGCCGTAATTGGTGTAAATAGAGGTAATTTAGGCTTTTTAACTGATTTGAATCCAGAAGGGTTTGAGGGTAGCTTAGAACAGGTACTCAGCGGTGATTACATTGAAGAAAAACGTTTTTTATTAGAAGTTGAAGTGTATCGTCATAACGAACTTAAAAGCGCTAATTCTGCAGTAAACGAAGCAGTGCTTCATGCTGATAAAGTAGCACATATGATTGAGTTTGAAGCCTTTATAAACGATGACTTTGTATTTTCTCAACGCTCCGATGGTTTGATTGTGTCGACTCCAACAGGCTCAACGGCATACTCTTTATCGGGCGGTGGGCCTATTTTAACACCAGAGCTTAATGCAATGTCACTGGTTCCGATGTTTCCACATACTTTATCAAGTCGCCCTTTAGTGGTGGATGCTGATAATGAAGTGCGTTTAAAGCTTAGTTTAGAAAATACTGATAGCTTACAAGTAAGCTGTGACAGCCATGTTGTACTCGCCGTATTACCGGGTGATGAGGTAGTTATACGTAAAGCTGACAAAAAATTACGCTTAATCCACCCAAAAAATTATTCTTATTATAATGTGCTACGTAAAAAGCTTAATTGGGGTAGTCGTCTATACTAGTTTGAACGAATTTTAATCTGAAAAAATCATTAGCCCCTAATTTTATTGCCAAAGATGCAACTTTAGCGCAAAATATTGGACTAGAAATTTTAAATATCATCAGGAAAAAGTAGTAATGAATTATGTAGTATTTCTTGCTTTATTATTATTAATTACCCTACTTGGCAGTTACATGCTAATTGAGAGTAATCGAAAAAAAACCATTGAAGCAAAGAAAAAGCTGTTTAACGAGCGCGTAGCAAGTACTCAATCACGTTTAAAAATAAAACTAAACGAGTTACTTGATGCAAAAGTAATCAGTGCTAAGCACCTTCCTAGAATTCAAGCCGTTGTTAGTAACTTTTTTGTGGTACAGCCTCACACCGATGAAAATTTAGTTAAGTTGGAATCGTTATGTAACCAACTTATTAATATACTTAATGAAGAACTTATAAAAACCTATAAAAGTAACAATAGCCAAGCATTTGCCGACAGCACTCAATATTTTATAGCAGAGTTGCCAGCTCAAGGTATTTTATACAATAAAAATTTTTACCAAGAAGTCCTTCCTACGTTAATCTTAAAGTTGAAAACTGAAGAAAACATACAACCAGTTGATAATATTGATCTTAACGATGAAACCCTCCCTATTGATGAAGAAAAAAAAACACTAATTGAGCCCAGCCTTGCTTAAAATATAGAAATTTAATTTGCAATAAACCAAAACACTGTATAAATTAACAGTTAATTCACTGGATGGATGAACAGTATGTTAATTGGTTTAGAAATTAAAAATTTTGCAATTGTAAGTAATTTAAGCACTGAATGGCATTCGGGCATGACCGCTATTACCGGTGAAACGGGTGCGGGTAAATCAATCGCTATTGATGCGTTATCACTGTGCCTTGGAGAAAGAGCAGAAGCATCTGCTGTGCGCCCGGGCACTGATAAAGCCGAGGTAAGTGCGCAATTTGATTTAAGCAATTTGCCACACGCCCATGCATTTCTAGAAGAGAACATGCTTAATAATGACGATAACGAATGTCTACTTCGTAGAGTTGTTTGCAAGAATGGCCGCAGCAAAAGCTACATTAATGGTAGCCCTGTCACCGCTGCACAGCTAAAAGAGCTAGGCCAATATTTAATTTCTATACATGGTCAACATGCACACCAGCATCTATTAAAAGCAGAGCATCAATTACAGCTACTGGATGCTTACGCCGGGCACCAAAATCTAGTTAATGCTGTAAGCCAACGCTATAAACGTTATGCTGATTTACAAAAAGAATTTAAACAACTAGAACATCAACAGCAACAACAAGCTGCGCAGAAACAGTTATTAGAATACCAAGTAGCTGAACTTGATGAATTTGCCTTGCAAACAGGTGAATTTGAACAAATAGAAGCAGAGCATTATAAGCTCAGTAATAGCCAAACTATTTTGCAATCTTGTCAGCGCGAGCTACAACACTTATACGAAAGTGATGAGCAAAATGCGTGCTCTCTTATACAACATAGCGCGCAACAATTTAATGAACTTGCACATTATGATGAAACCCTGGCCAATGTAGCAGCATTACTGACAGAAGCGGCGGTTCAAGTTGAAGAAGCAAGCAGAGAAATACGCAATTATACTGAACAAGCTGACTTAGATCCTACTCGCTTAACGGAAGTAGAAAACAGGCTCAGCGGCGCTATGGATTTAGCAAGAAAACACCATATAAAGCCACAAGAGCTCGTTGAGTTTCATCAAAATGTAACACAAGAGCTAGACTCTATAAGCAGTAATAGTTCGCGCCTCGAACAGCTTGAAGGTGAAATTACAGCAGCTCTTGAAGATTATCAAACGGCTAGTGAGGAATTAAGTGCTAGCCGTCATCAATACGCTAATACACTTAATGGCTTGATCAGCGAAAGCATGGCTAATTTATCTATGGAAAATGGCGTTTTTGAAATAGCCCTTACAGCACATACCGATCGCTCTCCAAACAGCTTAGGTTTTGATAATGTATCGTTTTTAGTATCAACAAACCCAGGGCAACCATTGCAACCTTTAGCAAAAGTAGCCTCTGGTGGTGAGCTATCACGCATTAGTTTGGCTATTCAGGTTATTATTGCCCAAAAAGTCACGACTCCTACGCTTATATTTGATGAAGTTGATGTCGGTATTTCTGGCCCAACGGCTGCTGCCGTTGGTAAACTGCTGCGCCAATTAGGTAAATCGACACAAGTAATTTGTGTAACTCATTTACCGCAAGTGGCCAGTAGTGCTCATCAGCAATTTTTTGTTGCCAAAGAAATCGCTAATGGTGAAACATTTACGCATATGCTGGCATTGAATAAAGATGGCAGGGTTAATGAAATTGCGCGCTTGCTGGGTGGTGATAACATTAGCAAAACAGCTAAAGCAAATGCGAAAGAGCTTATAAAAGCGCACGGATAAAATTATACATTTATAGTGCGTTACCTTGATACGGTGAGGATACCTTGATGCAAACAACGGTCATTTATTTTGGCTTAGCAATTAACTGGCTACTACTTATAGTTAGTGTACTTTTAGCCATGTTTAGCAAGTTTAAACATACACAATTTAAACAAGGCTTATATCGTTTTTTAAATATGGCATTGATTGTACATATTGTTATTGCTGTTATGTTAGTTTTTAGCAGCACAACTATTAGTGGCTTAATAACACTTAGTTGGTTGGTTATTAGCCTACAGCTTGTTTGTAACATTATCTGCTATAAAAGTGTGAAACGTCGACAAGCCAGAGTGAAATCGAGCCTTGATCACTTCTCGATGGATTAACTAACATAGCGTTTAAAAATGCCCGCAACCTGTGTATTGCGGGCATTTTTATTTGTAAAACTGAGGGAATAAAAAAGCAAACCCGAAGGTTTGCTTTTGACTCCATTCTAACAAAAGAATTATTTACACTTTTAAATAATCCATAATGCCTTCTGCAGCATTACGCCCCTCAAATATAGCAGTAACCACTAAGTCTGAACCACGAACAATATCACCACCAGCAAATATTTTAGGGTTGGTAGTTTGATGAGTAAATTCACCTTGTTCAGGTGCATTAATACCGCCCCAGTGGTTAATTTCTACATCGTACTGTTCTAACCAGTCCATTTTATGAGGCTTAAAGCCAAATGCCATAATCACTTGTGTAGCTTCAATAATGTGCTCTGATCCGGGTACTTCCTCAGCGCGACGACGGCCATTTTCATCTGCCTCGCCAAGCTGAGTTTTTACCATTTTAACGCCGGCTACAGCACCTTTGTCATCAAGTACAATCCCTTTAGGCTGAACGTTATAAGTAAAAATTACGCCCTCTTCTTTTGCATTTTTTACTTCGCGTTTTGAACCAGGCATGTTCTCTTCATCACGACGATAAGCACACGTTACTTTTAACGCGTTATGACGAATGGAGGTACGCACACAGTCCATTGCTGTATCACCACCACCTAGTACCACTACTTTTTGGTTTGCCATATCAATGCAAGCTTGTTTAGACTCATCGTAACCCATAACACGATTAGTGTTACCAATTAAGAATGGCAGGGCATCATGCACACCCGGAGCATCTTCGTTTTCAAGCCCCGCACGCATACTCTGATAAGTCCCCACTCCCAAAAATACGGCGTCATACTCATTAAGTATTTCATCCATGCTAATGTCTTTACCCACTTCAACATTAAGCTTAAATTCAACACCCATTTCAGTAAATATTTCGCGACGTTTTTGCATGACTTCTTTTTCTAATTTAAAAGAAGGTATACCAAAAGTTAACAGTCCACCAATTTCTGGGTGACGGTCAAAGACCACAGGCTTAACGCCGTTGCGTACTAAAATATCAGCACAGCCTAACCCTGCGGGTCCTGCGCCGATAATGGCAACTTTTTTATCAGTCCATGTCACATAGGACATGTCTGGCTTCCAGCCCATTTTGAACGCGGTATCGGTGATGTACTTTTCAATATTACCAATTGTTACCGCACCAAATTCTTCATCTAATGTACATGAGCCTTCACATAAGCGATCTTGCGGGCATACTCGACCACACACTTCAGGCAAACTGTTAGTACGGTGCGAAAGCTCAGCCGCCTCTAAAATGCGCCCTGTACGGATCAGTTTTAACCATTGTGGAATATAGTTATGTACTGGACATTTCCACTCACAATAAGGATTACCGCAATCAAGACAACGATCTGCCTGTGAATTAACCTGATTTTCTGAAAAGGGTTCATAAATTTCTACGAACGATTTTTTACGTGACGAGATTGGTTTTTTGCGTGGGTCTACACGCTGCACGTCTATAAATTGATATACATTTTCGCTCATACTGCCCCCTTATTGCGCCTGAACACGAAGTTCGGCGCTACTGCGAGCACGATGCCCGAGTAAACTTTTTACGTCACTTGATTTAGGTTTTACTAATTTGAACATCGGTAAATAAAGTTCAAAATTAGCTAAAATAGTTTCTGCTCTACATGAGCCTGTTAGTTCTAAATGATCAGCAATTAAGCCGCGTAAATGCTCTTGATGTGAACTCAAATCATCTAAAGTAACCACTTCAACCAACTCTGGGTTAATGCGTTTCTCAAAATCACCTCGTTCATCTAAAATATAAGCAAAACCACCGGTCATACCTGCACCAAAGTTAACCCCTACATTACCAAGTACACATACCACACCACCGGTCATATATTCACAACCATTATCACCAACACCTTCAACAACAGCTTGCACACCCGAATTACGCACAGCAAAACGCTCACCAGCACATCCGGCTGCAAACAATTTACCGCCAGTGGCACCATATAAACAGGTATTACCTACGATGGTTGCTTTGTGACTTTCAAATGACGAACCCAGTGGTGGGCGAACGACTAGCTTACCGCCCGCCATTCCTTTACCAACGTAATCGTTGGCATCACCAACTAAAGTCATTTCAAGGCCGCCAGCGTTCCATACCCCGAATGACTGGCCAGCGGTACCATGAAGCTCAATCACTACGGGATCTGCTGCCATACCTTGATTACCGTGCTTATCAGCAATATAACCAGAAAGCATTGCGCCAACAGATCTATCGGTATTACATATACGGCTCACTAATGAAATGCCGCTTGAGTTATCAATTGCCTCTTGTGCCTTGCCGAGTAAGCTCTCATTTAACTCACCTAAATAGTGCGAGCTATTTGGTGTACTGCAAAACAATGTTTCACCCGTAGGGTTGTTTGGCTGAGCGATAACCGCTGATAAATCTATTTTTTGCTGCTTGGCTGTTTTGCCTTCAATGGCTTCGAGTAAATCTAAGCGACCAATCAAATCGGTTAGGTTTGCAACACCTAAACTTGCCATAATTTCACGCGCTTCTTGAGCTATAAACTTAAAGTAGTTCATCGCCATTTCTGGTAAGCCATGATAGTGCTTTTGACGCAATGTATCGTCTTGAGTTGCTACACCGGTAGCACAGTTATTTAAGTGACAAATTCGTAAGTATTTACAGCCTAACGCCACCATAGGCCCGGTACCAAAACCAAAACTTTCAGCGCCTAAAATGGCTGCTTTGATGATATCAAGCCCGGTTTTTAACCCCCCATCTGTTTGCAGGCGAATACGATGACGAAGGCCATTTTCGACAAGTGCTTGTTGCGTTTCTGCAAGGCCAAGCTCCCATGGGCTGCCTGCATATTTAACCGAGGTTAAGGGACTTGCACCTGTGCCACCATCGTAGCCTGAGATAGTAATTAGATCGGCATACGCTTTTGCAACACCGGTTGCAATTGTTCCTACGCCCGGTTCAGACACCAGTTTTACCGAAATCAGTGCCTTTGGATTTACTTGCTTTAAATCAAAAATAAGCTGGGCTAAATCTTCAATAGAGTAAATATCGTGATGCGGCGGCGGTGAAATTAGTGTCACGCCTGGTACAGAGTAACGAAGCTTAGCAATATAAGGCGTTACTTTTTCACCCGGTAACTGCCCGCCTTCTCCTGGCTTAGCGCCTTGAGCCACTTTTATTTGAATGACATCCGCACTGCGTAAATAATGAGGTGTTACACCAAATCGACCTGAGGCCACTTGTTTAATCCGTGAATTTTTTTCTGTACCGTAACGAAGTTTATCTTCGCCACCTTCGCCAGAATTTGAGCAACCACCTAAACGATTCATGGCAATGGCTAGTGCTTCATGCGCCTCTGGTGATAATGCACCAATACTCATCGCTGCAGAATCAAAACGTTTATAAAGCTCAGTGGCAGGCTCTACCTCATCAATGCTTATACCCTTTTCTGGCAGTTTTAAAGCCAACATATCGCGCAAAGTCGCGACTGGACGGTGATTAACTAGCTTTGCGTATTCGCTGTAATCACTGTACTGACCGCTTCGTACTGCTTTTTGTAACGTTTGAATCACATCAGGGTTGTAAGCATGATACTCGCCGCCGTGTACGTACTTAAATAAGCCACCATGGCTTAGTAATTTACGTTTACTAAGCGCTAGTTTGTGCAAGCTTTGCTGATCGTCATCAAAGTCGCTAAAACACGCCCCTTTTATGCGACTTGCAACGCCCTTAAAACACATCTCAACAATCGCGTCAGATAGACCAACCGCTTCAAACAACATCGAACAACGATATGAAGCCACGGTGCTAATACCCATTTTCGACATGATTTTGTACAAGCCTTTATTAATTGCTTGACGATAAGCCAGTGTCACTTCGCAGTATGACTTATTAATTACCTTGCTATCGCTCATGGCCACAAGTGACTCATACGCTAAATACGGGTAGATTGCGGTTGCACCGAAGCCAAGTAGAACAGCAAATTGATGCGCGTCACGAACGCTACCGGTTTCAATAATGATGTTAGACTCACAGCGTAAGTTATTATCTACCAAGCGTTTTTGTACCGCACCCACCGCCATAGCTGCAGGAATAGGTAATTGATTGTCATCAAAGTTACGATCCGTTAATACCAGCATAATGCAGCCTGATGCTGCTTTTTCTTGTGCTTCATCACAAACACGCTTAACGGCGTTTTCAAGTCCTTCTTCTATGGTGTAAGTAATGTCAATCTTACAGTAACTGTAGTGTGCTTCATCGGCATTGAGTAGCTGCTGCATGTCAGCATACATTAAAATAGGGGTATCAAATTGCAGGCGTTTAGCATGCCCTGTCGTTTCATTAAATACGTTTTGTTCACTGCCAATACACGTTGCCAACGACATTACATGGTTTTCACGTAACGGATCGATTGGCGGATTAGTCACTTGGGCAAACTTCTGGCGGAAATAATCGTAAAGTGAACGATGCCCTTCGCTTAGGACGGCAAACGGCGTATCGTCACCCATTGAACCGGTAGCTTCTTGACCATTTTCACCCATAACACGAATAACACTGTCTAGCTCTTCATTAGTATAGCCAAACATCTTTTGATATTTGGCTAGAGTTGCATCATCGAATGAGCGATTACCTGCATCTTGCTCAGTCAGTGCTTCAAAAGGTGTTAAGCGTTTAACGTTTTCTTCTAACCACGATTTATAAGGGTGGCGTGATTTTAAATCTTGGTCAATTTCATCTGAATGCCAAATTTTTCCGAGTTTGGTATCAATAACCAGTAGCTCGCCTGGGCCAACACGTCCTTTTTCTACCACCTCATCAGCGGTGTAATCCCAAATTCCCACCTCAGAAGCTAAAGTAATAAAGCCATCTTGAGTAATAATATAACGCGCAGGGCGCAGACCATTACGGTCTAGGTTACAGGCTGCAAAGCGCCCATCAGACATAACGATGCCTGCAGGGCCATCCCACGGTTCCATATGCATAGAGTTAAAATCATAGAACGCACGTAAGTCGTCATCCATAGCTCGATTTTTTTGCCATGCTGGCGGCACTAGCATGCGCATCGCACGGAATAAATCCATACCACCAGCTAAAAATAGCTCCAGCATATTATCGAGGCTAGATGAGTCAGACCCTGTCTCATTAACAAACGGCGCTGCGCTTTGTAAATCAGGAATAAGTGGCGAAGCAAATTTATAAGAACGGGCACGTGCCCATTGGCGGTTACCTTCAATAGTATTAATTTCACCATTATGTGCTAAATAACGAAATGGTTGCGCTAAAGGCCAGCGAGGCTGTGTGTTTGTAGAGAAGCGTTGATGAAAAACACAAATAGCACTGGTCATGCGAATATCCGCAAGATCAAGGTAAAAATTAGGCAAGTCAGCAGGCATCATTAAGCCTTTATATATTGTGACTAACCCAGATAAGCTCGCAATATAAAATGATTCATCGTCCATTAGACGCTTTTCTGCACGACGACGTGCAACATACAAGCGGCGTTCTAAATCTTTAGAACGCCAACCTTCTGGCGCACTAATAAAAATTTGTTCAAAACCTGGCAATTGTTTTAGAGCAATAGGTCCTAACATTGATGGATCAGTTGGAACCACACGCCAGCCCAAAATATTTAGCGTTTCTTTTTCTAGTTCTTCGCTTAAAACATCTTTGGCTGCTTGTGCTAGTACCGGATCAGCATTGAGGAAAATCATCCCAACGGCGTAATTTTTACCTAAATGCCAATTATTCTCGGCAGCAATAGCCCGAAAGAAGCTGTCTGGTTTTTGTAATAACAAGCCACAACCATCACCCGTTTTACCATCAGCAGAAATACCACCGCGGTGCTGCATGCGATCTAAACCGGTGATCGCCGTACGAATGAGTCGGTGACTCGCTTGGTTATTAACTTGGGCTATTAAGCCAAAGCCACAATTATCTTTTTCTAGTTTTGAGTCATATAACATGGACCCCTCCCCTTGCTGCGCTGTTAACGTGGATGAACGGCTCGACGATTTGCTAACAGACGAACAAAATTAGCGTTATTCCACCCTTGAGTCAATATTTTTATGAATACATATTCATTATATTGAATATATTTCAACTTAATTAAAAATCATAAAATAATGCCACCCATTAACATTTGCATAGATATCGAATCGAAAAATAGATTGACACCGGTGTTATTTTTAAAAACTTGTAAACAAAAAGCATGTGCGACTAGCAGTTTACGTAAACGTAAGGTGAGCCCAAAATGAATAACTATTCATTATGGGCTATTTCCTCTTTTGTGCTGTATTAGTAATTCATCTGAACACGACATTTAATTACAGCGGCTTCTATTAGCGCATAGTTTATTCAATAGATTTAAACGCTCCCCTCATGTTATGCATTAATTAACAACTTGCTTTGCTTTACGTTGAGATAACCTCATCCCATAGACAAATCAAAAAAGTGCCCGCAGCGGACACTTTTTATGTCCGCGGACATGTAAAACAACAAGGGTAAAGTTAAAAACCGAATAAATTCAATAAGATAAAAAATGGCATGCTATTCGAATACAGCATAACTATATAAATTTTGAGGATGTTCGAATGTTTACTATTGGCTTATTTTTAATTTCACCAATTATTCTATTTATTGCCTCGCTAATGATTACTGTGTTTGAAAAACACTAAGAGAATGAATAATGATTAAAGACACTAGCGGGCAAGACACGCAAATCTCACGACCTATAAATTTTAAAAAATACATCAGGCTGTTTATATTTATTGTGGGCCTAGTTGCTCTATGTGTATATGCACTATTAAATGCTGATCAAGAAGGTACTATCTCGGTTGATAGAGTAAGCCTACAAATAGCCACGGTGGTGCGCCAATCGCTAATACGCGATGTTGCAGCCAGCGGTAAAATTGTGGCCGCCAGAGCACCAAAAGTTTACAGCCCTGAACGAGGCTTTGTTTCATTGAAGGTTAATGCTGGTGACTCAGTAAAACTGCATGATGTAATAGCCATGGTTGATAGTCCTGAGCTCACAAACGAATTAAAGCAGCAACAGTCTGTTTTAGCTCGTCTTGAGGGCGAGCTACAACGTAAACACCTTGAGGCACGCCGCCAATCATTAAGCTTAAATAAAGCACTTGATCTAGCACAAGTAGAGTTAAACGCTGCCGATAGAGAAAATCGCAGAGCGGCCTTATCAATGCAAAAAAATGTGATCAGTCAAATTGATCACGAAAAAGCCATTGATGAGCTTGCCCGTGCAAAACTCTCTTATAAACATGCAGAGCAAGAAGTTGAATTGTCCAAAGATACACTTGCTTTTGAACTACAGGCCGCTAAACGAGATGTCACTCGTCAACAACTGATTGTCGATGATCTACTTCGTAAAGTTAATAACTTAACAATTAAAGCCACTGTGTCAGGGATTGTAGGTAACTTACTAGTTCAACAAAGAGAAGCGGTAACACAAAGCCAACCATTAATGACTTTAGTTGATTTGAGTAATTTTGAAGCAGAGCTACAAGTCCCTGAAAGTTATGCAAATGAGCTTGGTTTAGGTATGGACGTAGAGATAACAATGGGCGCTAGCAAAGTGATGGGCGCCCTCTCTGCCATTTCACCAGAAGTAAATAATAGAGAAGTCACAACGCGTGTACGTTTTGACAAAGACATGACGGGTATCAGACAAAACCAACGATTAACAGCCCGTATTTTATTAGAAAATCGTGACGATGTTTTACAAGTTAAGCGTGGGGCATTTTTACAACAAGGCGGTACACAGGTTTATAAAATTACCGGTGATACAGCTCAGCTCATTGATATTTCAATTGGTGCAACCAGCATTGATGCGGTTGAGTTAATTTCAGGGGTTCAAGCTGGCGATGAATTGATTATTTCAAGCTATAACAGTTTCAAACACACACACACATTATTACTTCGCTAACAATCGCGTAGAACCAAACAACAAAAGGAAAAAGCATGTTAAAGATGAATAATATAAGTAAAGTATATCAAACAGAAATGGTTCAAACCCATGCATTACGTGATTTTAATCTACACGTTGATGAAGGCGAATTTATTGCTGTTACAGGCCCTAGCGGGTCAGGAAAAACGACCTTTTTAAATATAGCTGGAATGTTAGAACCCTTCTCTGCAGGTGAATATTTACTTGATGGAATTGATGTAGGTAAGTTAAACGATAACCAGCGCGCAGATTGTCGAAATCAAAAAATAGGCTTTATCTTCCAAGGGTTCAATTTAATACCTGACTTAAACTTATATGAAAATATTGAAGTACCGCTACGTTATAGAGGTATTAAAGCCGCAGAGCGTAAACGTCGCATTGAAAAATGTTTAGAACAAGTTGGTCTTGCCTCTCGGGCAAAACATTTGCCACAGCAACTCTCTGGCGGACAGCAACAACGAGTGGCCATAGCACGCGCGCTTGCTGGCGAGCCACGATTTTTATTAGCCGATGAACCTACCGGTAATCTCGACAGCCTTATGGCTCGTCAAGTAATGGAGCTGCTTGAACAAATCAATCGCGATGGCGCAACCATTGTCATGGTCACCCATGATGCAGAACTTGCTCGGCGTGCCCCTCGAAACATTCAAGTTGTCGACGGTCAACTTGCTGATTTCACCTTGTACCAAGGTGCACAAAACCTTAAAAATGTTGCTGGAGCGTAAGCCATGCTATTACATTACCTAGATTTAAGTTGGCGTAGCTTTAAGCGCACTCCTCTGGTGAGTTTCTTAATGGTGCTGGCGATTGCCATTGGGATTGGTGTAACCATGACCAGTTTAAGCGTTTATCATATGATGTCGGCAGACCCTATCCCACATAAGAGCAGTCAATTGTATAACGTACAATTACAAACCATGGATGAAGGTCACACGTGGTGGACGGGTGACGATATCCCCATGCAATTGACTTATCAAGATGCCGTAAATTTACATAATGCGCCTACTCCAGATAAAAAAGTGGCCATGATGCGCACTGGCTTCTCGGTGTATTTAGACTCAGATAAAGTTAAGCCGTTTACTGGTGAAGCACGCATGACCACACCCGATTTTTTTAGCATGTTTGATGTGCCATTTATTTATGGCGGTGTGTGGAGTGTACAACAAGAGCAATCTGCAGCCCCTGTTTTGGTGATTTCAAAAGAGCTGAACGATAAGTTGTTTGCGGGTGAAAACTCCATCGGCAAACTAGTCTATTTGGATGACGATAGCTACCAAATTGTCGGTGTTATTGATGACTGGCCCCTCAACCTTAAATATTACGATTTAAATAACGGCGCTTTTGATAAAATAGCAGACCTATTTTTACCCTTTAGTTTAATTAAAGCAAAAGAGCTCACCAGCTGGGGCAATAGCAATGGCTGGAAACATGAAAATATAAATACCTATGCCGATAGATTGCAATCGGAAATAGTGTGGATCCAATTTTGGGCTCAGCTTGATACACCAGAGCAAAAAACCGCTTACGGTGATTACCTCACCTCTTACATTGAAGAGCAAAAAAAACGTGGCCGCTTCACGCGAGAGAAACCTGAATATAGCCTACGTGATGTAAACCAATGGATGGAATACAACAATGTCGTTAGTGAAGATAACAAAATACTGGTTAGTTTAAGCTTTATGTTTTTAGCGGTGTGTTTAGCTAATATTTTAGGATTATTACTAGCAAAGTTTTTACGCCGTGCTCCAGAAGTCGGCGTGCGTCGAGCACTCGGGGCAAGTAAGCGACAAGTCTTTCTACAGCATTTAGTAGAAGTAGCCATGCTTGGTTTTATCGGCGGGTTGCTCGGTATTGTACTTGCACAAATTGGCCTTCTCGGGGTAAGGCAAAGTTACGAATATTACAAAAACATAGCCACGATGGATTTAGCCATGTTATTAAGTGCCCCAGTTATCGCAATAACTACTTGCATTATTGCTGGGCTTTACCCTGCTTGGCTAGTGTGTAAAACCAACCCTGCCATTTACCTGAAGAGCCAATGAGGAGCTAATCATGTTAGAAATAAAACCGATATTTCATGCCCTTTGCCGCTCAAAGGTAGGCGCAATATTACTTTTAATTCAAATTGCAATTACGACAGCCATTGTCAGCAATGCGGCGTTTATCATTCAAGATAGAATCGCTTTTTTAAACCAAGAAACCGGCTATCCAGAGCAAGACTTGTTTAAGTTCAATGTGATGACCTTTGGGAAAGACGTTGATGCTAGCCAGCAGTTTGAACTAGATGAAGCCATGTTAAGAGCCCTACCAGGGGTTGAGAGTGCAGCGCAAAGTAGCAGTATTCCGTTATCTGGTAGTGGCAGCGCTTCCGGCTTTAATTTAAAACCTGCACCACAAGAAAGCAAAAATGTGCGCACTGCTTACTTTTTTATTGATGAGCACGGCCTAGACACATATGGCGTAAAATTAATTGCTGGGCGTAATTTTACTGAGGCTGAAGTACTCATTACAAATTCACCGACAGATAGAACAACTAATGTCACTGTCGTTACTGAGGCGTTAGCCAATGAGCTTTTCCCTGAGGGCAATGGCCTTGGTAAGACCGTTTATTTTGGTGACTTACCCCTACAAATTATTGGGATCACAGCGCCAATGAAAGGCCCTTGGCTAAAAGATAGTCACCCCAATAATGTCGCGCTTATTCCGTATATTCAAGGCAAAACTTACGCACAATTTGCTGTAAGAACAAAGCCAGGACAACGCGCAGCTGTAATGAAACAAATCGAAAATGCGATGCTAAATAATTATAGCAAGCGGGTGATCAACAATATTAAAGGTCTTGATGAACTTAAAGATCAATATATGGCTGCAGATAAACTTATGATGCGTATGTTAATTGTGCTCATAACCATACTGGTATTGGTAACCGCACTGGGCATTTTTGGTTTGACGCTATTTAATATAAACAAACGTACCAAGCAAATTGGAACCCGTCGTGCTTTAGGCGCTCGTAAATCTGCAATTGTTAATTATTTTTTAGTTGAAAATGCGCTGATTTGCATTGCTGGCTTATTTTTAGGTGCTATTTCAGCACTTTTACTCGGTCAGTTATTAATGCAACATTTTTCAATAGCGGCATTACCATCAAGTTATATTGCTGTCACGGCAGTCATGGTGTTTACAATGAGTCTTTTGGCTGTATTTGGCCCAGCTAAACGCGCGGCAAATATTTCGCCGAGTATCGCAACCCGAACCATATAGCACAGCTCCCAACCTATGCTACACTGGCTAAACGCGGTGTAGCATTTTCAATATTTAAATAATAATAAACAGCGATTAAATTAACATGGAAAAAATACTTATCGTTGATGATAATCCTGCAATTTTAGATGCTTTGTCATTATTGCTAGAGATTCACGACTATAAAGTGGTTACTGCAAATAGCCCATTTGAAGCTATTCAAATTGTGCAATACCAGCGTATTGCACTTGTACTTCAAGATATGAACTTTAGTAACGACACAACTTCAGGAGAAGAGGGAAAGTTACTCTTTTATCAACTTAGAGAGCTAAATCCCCATCTGCCCATTATTCTGATCACTGCATGGACTGAGCTTGAAACAGCCGTTGAACTTGTCAAAGCCGGTGCGGCTGATTATTTACCAAAACCATGGGATGATGCCAAGCTTCTTACCTGTGTTAATAACCTAATTGAACTAGGAAAGACAAAAAAACAAAATCAAACCTTATTGCGCCACCAGCAAGAGCGTGAGGCATCTATAGAAAATGCTAATTTAGTAGGTTTAATTTATCGCAGTACGGCGATGGAGCAATTAGTTAAAATGGCATTACAAGTCGCCAAATCTGATGTCTCTGTATTAATAACAGGCCCAAATGGCAGTGGTAAAGAGCGCATAGCACAAATTATTCAAGCAAACTCACCTCGCCAAAATGCTGCGTTTATTACGGTCAATGCAGGTGCCCTTCCCCATCAACTAATAGAAGCAGAATTATTTGGTGCAGAAGCAGGTGCTTTTACAGGGATCACAAAACAAAGGATTGGTCGATTTGAAGCGGCTGATGGTGGCACATTATTTTTAGATGAAATAGGTAATCTCCCTTTATCAGGACAAATGAAGCTCCTACGGATTTTACAAACGGGAGAATTCGAGCGCTTAGGTTCAACCCAGACCCGAAAAGTTAATGTCCGTGTAATATCAGCGACCAATGAAAACCTAACAGATGCAATCAGCAAAGGGCTGTTTAGAGAAGACTTATACTACCGCTTAAATGTAATTGAACTTAACCTGCCAAGTCTTAATCAGCGACCGGATGACATACTTCCTCTTATTCATCATTTTTTAGTAGAACGTGAGCTGGACTTACAATGCGAAAACCTACTTTTAGCCCATTCATGGCCCGGTAATGTTCGTGAACTTGAAAATGCATGTAAACGTGTCAGTGTGCTCAAACCCAGCGGTGAGATAAGCATCGACGACTTTGGTTTAACTCCTATTACGCCTCAAACACACACTCAAAAAGTAGAGCCTAACAAACAACAAATTGAGGATGCCATGCGTTTACATAAAGGGGTGATTGCCAAAGTAGCACGTGAGTTTGGCCTCAGCCGACAAGCACTCTACCGTCGTCTTGATAAGTTTGAGATTGCCTACTGATGAAAAAATCAAGATACCGCTTCTCTTTAACTTCTAAAGTGATTTTAGTATGTGTATTTTCCTCTGTGATCCCTGTTTTTATCTGTTGTTGGCTGCTGGGTGTTGACGCTATAAAAACAACAGTAAGTGTCATTTTCACAGCCGCGCTAAGTAGCTTATTGGCTCATCGACTCAGCGGTAAACTGGTCCAAGGTATTACTTCATTAGAAACTGGCTTATTAAATTTTAAAGATGGGGAACTATCGACTTTACTGGCCTATAACCATAATGATGAATTAGGTCATTTGTGCCAGCTTTACAACAAAACTGCAAAGCAATTAAGACAAGAAAAACAATGGGTTTACCAACGAGAGTTGATGCTTGATAAGGTATTACAAAACGCCCCTCAAGCTGTATTATTGGTAAATGACAATGATTTTATTGTTTATAGTAACCATAGTGCGAGAGATTTTTTTAATGCAAGTACAGCCCTAGAAGGCGAAAAAATATCACCATTATTGTCTAAAGCCCCACAGCAAATAATTAATGCCGTTAATAAAGGCGTAGATGGTTTATTTATTCTCGATAAAGCAGAACAAGAACCGCAAACATGGCATCTTTCAATGGGTCGCTTATTGCTTAACAACCAACACCACAGGTTGTTTGTATTTAAACAATTGACCCGCGAATTGAGCCGCCAAGAAGTTGAAGTTTGGAAAAAGGTTATTAGGATCATTAGCCATGAACTCAATAACTCACTAGGTCCAATGTCATCCATGTTACATAGTGCACAGCTGTTAACGCAAAAAGTGGATGAACCTCGTTTACAACGCGTTTTCACTACCATTGAAGAGCGAATAAAGCATTTAAACGAGTTCGTTCAAGGCTATGGAAAGTTTGCTAAACTACCACCACCTAAAATAACAACGGTTGATTGGCATTCATTACTCGATCAATTACAAAGCCAATGGCAATTTAATTTCGACCTTCAAAAAGATATCATCACACGAGCCGATCAAACCCAAATAGAACAATTGCTCATTAACCTGTTGAAAAACGCACATGAATCAGAGTCGCTAGCAGAGCATATTAGTTTAAAAATAACACAAGATAACCTCGGCACTCATATTAATGTGAGCGATCAAGGAAAAGGCATGAGTGAAACGGTTATGGCCAGTGCTCTCATCCCTTTTTATTCTACCAAGGCAGCTGGAAGTGGATTAGGGTTGGCACTGTGTCGAGAAATTGTTGAAGCCCATCATGGGCAAATTAGCCTGCATAATCGTGAAATCGGCGGGATCAGTGTTTTTGTAAGTTTACCCTGATAACTGCTTATTTAAGAATGAAAACTTGTCCAATTTATGGGCGATTAAATCGCGCTCTGAAGTTTGCGGCTTTGTAAGCTACGAAAAAACGAGTAACTTGTCTATAGATATAAAAAAAGCTGCAAATTGCAGCTTTTTTTTACCTAAACACTTATTCAGCGTCTGCAGGTTTATGCTTTGCAGCTGTTTCAGTGATCAGTGGTTGTAATTCACCACGTTGAAACATTTCAATGATAATGTCACAGCCACCAATTAACTCACCTTCAACCCAAAGTTGTGGGAAAGTAGGCCAGTTAGCATACGCAGGAAGCTCTGCACGAATGTCTGGATTAAGTAAAATATCTACATAAGCAAACGGTTCACCACACGACATTAACGCTTGTGATGCTTGTGAAGAAAAACCACAATTAGGCAGTTTTGGTGATCCTTTCATGTATAAGATGATTGGGTTTTCAGCAATTTGCTGTTTAATTTTATCGATGGTTTCCATTTACAACCTCAAAATGACGATAGCGAACACATTAGGCCTTGAAAAAGTTTCACTGTGGCCTCAGATATATAGATTAAAATAGGCAATTAAAGCCTCAATCTTAATTAGCTTTAGCAAGAGCATTGCTGTTTGCTAAAACTTGAGTAAAATACTCAACAATTATAGTAACACTATATTCCTGTTTGGTATAGATAAGTGCCCTGTTTGCGCAGGCATTACGTATTACTAAATAGACTATCAACCAAAAGAAGATGGAGATAAAAAATGGCATTTGAACTACCGTCACTACCGTATGCAATTGATGCACTTGAGCCACATATTTCACAAGAAACGCTAGAGTTTCACCATGGTAAACACCACAACACTTATGTGACTAAACTTAACGGTTTAATCCCAGGCACTGAGTTTGAAGGTAAGTCACTTGAAGAAATCGTATGTTCTTCAGAAGGCGGTGTATTTAATAACGCTGCTCAAATCTGGAACCACACTTTCTACTGGAACAGCCTATCTCCAAATGGCGGTGGCGCTCCAACAGGTGCAATTGCTGATGCAATTAACGCGAAATGGGGCTCATTTGACGCATTTAAAGACGCGTTAAACGACAAAGCAGTAAATAACTTTGGTTCAAGCTGGACTTGGTTAGTTAAACTAGCTGATGGTTCACTAGACATCGTTAATACATCTAACGCTGCTACACCACTAACAGATGCAGGTGTTACTCCAATCCTAACTGTGGATTTATGGGAACACGCATACTACATTGATTACCGTAACGTGCGTCCAGATTACCTTAAAGGTTTCTGGTCACTAGTTAACTGGGAATTCGCGAACGCTAACTTCGCATAATTAGTTTAATATTAGTTTTAAAAAGACGCTTAGGCGTCTTTTTTTATGCCCGCTACTTTATTTGATTATGGTTGTACGTAGGTTGTTTTATAAAAGCGCATCTTGATCATTTTTCATATAAATTTTTAATTTTATTGCACAAAAAATGAAATTCGTGACTAGACTTTAAATAGTGAATACATCTTCAAAGTAGGTTTCGGAGGTCATTATGACTATTTTTGATCACTACCAAGCACGTTATGAATCAACACAAGAAGAAGAGTACAGTGTTGCTGAATTCCTCGAAATTTGTAAAACCGATAAGTCTGCTTATGCCAGTGCACCTGAAAGGTTACTGATGGCCATTGGCGAGCCTAAAATGGTAGATACTGCTACCGATACTCGCCTAAGTCGCTTATTTTCAAATCGTGTTGTTGCACGTTACCCAGCATTTGCTGACTTTTATGGCATGGAAGACGCTATTGAACAAATTGTGTCTTATCTAAAACATGCAGCACAAGGCTTAGAGGAGTGTAAACAAGTACTTTATTTACTCGGCCCTGTGGGTGGTGGTAAGTCATCAATTGCCGAAAAATTAAAGTATTTAATGCAACAAGTGCCTATCTACTCCATTAAAGGCTCACCAGTTAATGACCATCCGCTGGCATTATTTGACCCCATTGAAGATGCAAACCTGCTCGAAAAAGAATATGGAATTAAGTCACGCTACCTTAAAACAGTGATGTCGCCATGGGCCGCAAAACGCTTACAAGAATTTAATGGTGATATTAGCCAATTTAGAGTGGTTAAACGCTTCCCATCAATTTTAAATCAAGTAGCGATTGCTAAAACAGAGCCCGGCGATGAAAACAACCAAGATATTTCGGCTCTTGTAGGTAAAGTAGATATCCGCCAGCTTGAACACTTTGCGCAAAATGATCCTGATGCGTACGCTTATTCAGGCGCATTATGTTTAGCTAACCAAGGCTTAATGGAGTTTGTGGAAATGTTCAAAGCACCGATAAAAGTGCTACACCCGCTTTTAACAGCCACACAAGAAGGCAACTATAACGGCACAGAAGGCATAAGCGCCCTGCCATTTAACGGTATGATACTCGCCCACTCCAACGAGTCAGAATGGCAAACCTTTAAAAACAATAAAAACAACGAAGCTTTTTTAGACCGTGTTTATATTGTTAAAGTCCCCTATTGCTTAAGAGTGACCGAAGAAATTAAAATTTACGATAAGCTGATTGAACACAGTGAGCTTTATAATGCTCCATGTGCGCCAGGAACACTTAAAATTTTAGCTCAATTTACCACTCTCTCGCGCTTAAAAGAGCCAGAAAACTCTAGCATTTACTCTAAAATGCGGGTCTACGATGGTGAAACACTCAAAGATACCGATCCAAAAGCTAAGTCATACCAAGAATATCGTGATTACGCTGGTGTCGATGAGGGCATGAACGGTCTTTCAACTCGTTTTGCGTTTAAAATTTTATCTCGCGTATTCAACTTTGATACCACCGAAGTGGCCGCCAACCCAGTACATTTGTTTTATGTACTTGAGCAACAAATTGAACGAGAACAATTTAGTGCCGAGGTTGAAGAGCGTTATTTAAGCTTTTTAAAAGGCTATTTAATTCCACAATATGTTGAGTTTATAGGTAAAGAGCTGCAAACCGCCTATCTAGAATCGTACTCGGAATACGGACAAAATATTTTTGACCGCTACGTTATTTATGCTGATTTTTGGATTCAAGATCAAGAATATCGCGACCCTGATACAGGGCAATTGTTTGACCGTGATGCGCTTAATGCTGAGCTCGAAAAAATTGAGAAACCGGCAGGTATTTCAAATCCTAAAGATTTCAGAAATGAAATTGTTAACTTTGTACTACGTGCTCGCGCTCACAATAATGGCAAGAATCCGCTATGGACGAGTTATGAGAAACTACGCACTGTTATTGAGAAAAAAATGTTCTCAAACACCGAAGACTTACTCCCTGTCATTTCATTCAATGCTAAAACATCGGCTGAGGATCAGCAAAAGCATGAGGACTTTGTTAACCGTATGGTTGAAAAAGGCTACACGAAAAAACAAGTGCGTTTGCTATCTGAGTGGTATTTACGGGTTAGAAAATCGCAATAACCTTCATAATTGCAGTTTTTAGGAGGTCATTATGGCGCATTTTATCGACAGGCGTTTAAATGGCAAAAACAAAAGCACAGTTAACCGCCAGCGTTTTATTAGGCGTTATAAAAAGCAGATAAAAGAAGCGGTGTCTGATGCGATAAATAAACGCAGCGTCACCGACTCTAGCTCTGGAGAGAGTATATCTATTCCACAGCGTGATATTAGTGAACCTACTTTTCATCAAGGTAGAGGCGGTAATAGAGAGCAAATACATCCAGGGAACGATCAGTTCTCTACTGGTGATAAAATTGAGCGACCTAAAGGTGGACAAGGCGGTGGCGCGGGCGAAGGTAAAGCGAGTGATTCTGGCGAAGGCCAAGATGATTTTGTTTTCTCAATTTCTAAAGACGAATATCTTGATTTGTTATTTGAAGATTTAGAACTCCCTAATTTACAAGAAAACCAGCTCGATAAGCTCGTACAAATGAAAACCCATCGCGCTGGGTTTTGCAGCGACGGTATGCCCAGTAATATTGACGTAGTGCGCTCATTACAAGGCTCTTTAGCTCGTAGAATTGCAATGACCGCAGGAAAAAAGCGCCGCCTTAGTGAACTTGAGGGTCAACTCGCGCTACTGCTTGAACAACCACACTGCGACAAAGCCGCTGTGACATTGTTGCAACAAGAAATCGACATTCTAAAGCAGCAAATTAAATCGGTACCCTTTATTGATAACTACGATTTGCGTTTTCGTAACTACAATAAACAACCGCACCCAACCAGCAAAGCAGTAATGTTTTGTATAATGGATGTATCCGGTTCAATGGATCAAGCCACCAAAGACATGGCAAAACGCTTTTATATTTTGCTTTATCAGTTTTTAACTCGCAGCTATAAAGACATTGAGGTTGTGTATATTCGTCATCATACTCAAGCTAAAGAAGTTGATGAACAAGAGTTTTTTTACTCCCAAGAAACGGGCGGTACTATCGTTTCAAGTGCGCTTAAGCTGATGAATGAAATAATAGCAGAGCGCTATAATGCTGATGAATGGAATATATACGCAGCACAAGCCTCTGATGGTGATAACTGGGCAGATGATACCCCGCAATGTGGGCATATTTTACGTAACAAACTGTTAAGCGCAGTGCGATATTTTGCCTATATAGAAATTACTACCCGCGCCCACCAAAGTTTATGGCGCGAGTACCAAAGCATAAGCCAAACTCACAGTAATTTTGCCATCCAACATATTCAAGGTGTTGAAGACATTTACCCTATATTTAGGGAGCTATTTAAAAAAGGCCGTCAACAGCAAGGGGCTGCATAGCCAAAGCGAGGTAGCAATATGAATAACGAGCGAATCAGTGATGGGCCCGATTGGACCTTTGAGTTACTTCAGCAATATCAAGATGAAATTGCACGTGTTGCTGAGCATTATAAACTAGACACATACCCTAACCAAATTGAAGTGATCACTGCTGAGCAAATGATGGATGCTTACTCCAGTGTAGGCATGCCTATTGGCTATACTCACTGGTCTTACGGTAAAAAGTTTATCCAAACAGAACAAAATTATAAACGAGGTCAAATGGGCCTTGCATATGAAATTGTGATTAACTCCAATCCATGTATAGCTTATTTAATGGAAGAAAATACGCTGCCGATGCAGGCATTGGTTATGGCACATGCGTGTTACGGGCATAACTCTTTTTTTAAGGGGAATTATTTATTTAAAACATGGACTGATGCCGGTTCTATAATTGACTATTTATTGTTTGCTAAAAATTATATTAGCCGCTGTGAAGAGAAATACGGTATTTCTGAAGTAGAAAGCATACTCGACTCTTGCCATGCGTTAATGAGTTATGGTGTTGACAGGTATAAACGTCCGCAGCGTATTTCGTTATTTGAAGAACAAAAACGCCAGCAAGAACGGGCTGAGTACTTACAATCACAAGTTAATGAACTATGGCGTACCATTCCCTCTCAGCAGCAAGAATCGAAAAAGCCTGAGCGCCACTTTCCGCAAGAGCCGCAGGAAAACATTCTGTATTTTATTGAAAAAAATGCTCCTTTACTTGAGCCATGGCAACGAGAAATCGTGCGTATTGTGCGAAAAATATCGCAGTACTTTTATCCGCAAAAACAAACACAGGTTATGAATGAAGGTTGGGCCACTTTTTGGCACTACACTATTTTGAACCACTTATATGATGAGGGAAAACTAACCGACTCATTTATGTTAGAGTTTTTACAAAGCCATACAAATGTTGTGTATCAACCCCCTTATAATAGCGATTATTACTCAGGTATTAACCCCTATGCGCTGGGTTTTAATATGATGGTAGATATACGCCGAATTTGTGAAAACCCGACAGAAGAAGATAAACGCTGGTTTCCTGAACATGCTGGTAGTGACTGGCTTGAAACTCTTCACTTTGCAATGCAAAACTTTAAAGATGAAAGTTTTATTAGCCAATTTTTATCACCTAAACTAATTAGAGACTTTAAATTGTTCACTATCGTCGACCACACCAGCAACCCACATTTAGAAATAGGCGCTATTCATGACGATAATGGCTACAAAGCGGTTAGAGAGGCACTTTCTGCACAATATAACCTTAGTAATCATGAACCTAACATACAAGTTTACGATGTAGACTTACGTGGCGATCGCTCATTAACCTTGCGATATATTCCTCACAACGCCATTCCACTGGCCAACTCCCATGAGGAGGTATTAAAACACCTTTACAGACTATGGGGCTTTAGGGTAAAACTTGAACAGGAGTCAAATTCTGGTGATATTTCAACCATTGGTCAATGCCCAATGGATGATTCACGCCATACAACAGAGTAAAAAAATGCAGAGCGAACCGATTGTGAGTTTTATGTAAGTTACACTGTCTATATTTCTCCAATATTAAGAGATTTAGGCTTGGTTTTTTCTAAGGAACAGCTCGTTAATGCGTTTGAGAAACGACCACAATAGCAGCAGGCCCTTATAACTGATAATAACTTACGCGATAAGCTTCATATTAAAGCGGGGGTTACCCGAGGAGGTGATCTCAAGCTTAGCGGCTAAGATTAATGCTGATTTAGTGATTATAGGCTCTGTAGGAAATATAGGGATTAAAGCTAAGCTCATTGGTAATACTGCAGAAAAAATAATGCGTTTGTTCAACGTTGATTTAGTTATTTTAACTCCCAATTAAAAAATGATGCTTACGCATCATTTTTTATATCAGCATATACCGACACTTTATTTCGACCGGTTTCTTTTGAATGGTAAAGTGCTTTATCGGCAGCTTCAATCCAACGCTCATGATCTTTAAATTCGTTGTCAAAGCAGGCAATACCCACACTAATGGCCATATGCATAGTGTGCTCTTTGTATTTCGCTGGTGAGGTTTCGATTAATTGGCGTAAGCGCTCAGCAAATACGATAGCCCCTTGTTTATCGGTATCTAATAAAGTAACAACAAACTCTTCACCGCCGTATCGCCCAGCAATATCAGTTTCACGCAATGCAGTTTTAAGTAAACTCGCTATATGACGAAGAGCTTCATCTCCCGCACTATGACCAAAGTCATCGTTTACCTTTTTAAAGTGGTCGATATCAAAAATTAATAACGAGCAACAACCTTCACTACGCTTAGTGCGTAAAAATTCTTGATGTAGTAAATGCTCCCAATGTCCTCGGTTTGCAAGCTGGGTAAGGCTGTCAGTTTGGCTTACTTGCTCTAATTTTTTGTTTAACTCTTCAAGCTCTTTTTTGTTAACTGCAATATCTGTTACATCGTAGATAATAATACAAATATGCTCAACTTCGCCTCGTACATTCGTAAGTGGAATAAACGTGGCGTTTTGATACATATAATCAGCTTTACCTGTTATCGGCCGATAATTTTTAAAACGAAAAATATACGGCTGCTGTTCCCAGATAGTAAATGAGCGATTTTTTAATACAAACACTGACTCAGCTTTACTTCTAAACCATTTTTCATCTATGGCTGGGAATAGATCAAACAAGTCTTTATCTTTTACTGCACTAGGTAATAACCCAGAATGGTTTTCCATAAAACCATTCCAAACGCACACCTTGTAGTCTCTATCAAGCACCACAAGGCCTACATCAACAGTATTGAACATGTCCATTAACCAATGGATTTCATTTAAATCTAAATCAGCTGGCATAAATATTTAATCTTCCAGTAGATAAGCAACTTTATATTTCAAAGTTTTAAGTGAATCTTCAGTAAAGAGCAACATTAAATCACAACTAATATCATGATTTTCAATACCGTAACTAATTTCTATGGCAAGTGTTCGTTGCCAACGCGACTTATTAGACTGAACAAGTTCAGAAACATCACGATGCTGGCCCAATACAATGGGGTGGCCTTGACTAAAGGTCATATCGAGCTGTTTGGACAAGCCTGTTAATATAGCGCCAATTAAGATGTTACTCACATCCATTAGCAACTCTAACTCCACCTTGTCGTTTAATTCACCTTCGTAATTCATTAGTGAGGCTATTTCTTTAAAACTAGAATCATTTAAAAGTAATAACGCCTCACCAGATACCCCGCCGCCTATAAAGCCTTGGCAAATACCTGATGTAGTGTCATTGGTATCAACAGAGCTTAAGGCCATGTTAAGCTCACTGACTTCTAAAACATTAACATTAGGAATGGGTAACTTAACAAATACATTAAGCAGTCTTGCGAGTAGATCCCCAGCTTGGCCCATAGCGACATTAGTCAACTCTTGATATATATCACGAACATCAGGGTCAACTTGTTCACCTAAAGAATGAGATAAGCGTTCACGCAGTGCTCTATCTCGTATACCATGGTGTTCTATAATGGCAGCGAGCTTTTCGGGGGAACATGGTTTTTGAATAAAATCGATGGCGCCAAGCTCAAGTACACGCTGATGTGCGCTAGGTTGAATATCGCCCGATACCACCACAGTAAGTACGTCTAGCCCCTGATCTTTCATTGCTGCCAGTACGCCATAACCGTCCATCTCTGGCATATTTAAATCAAGAAAAAGAATTTCAGGTTGGGCTTTGGTTATTTGTTTTATGCAGTCTACACCGTCACATGCAAATTCAATTTTAATATCCCAATCATCGGGCAAGGAGCGAGCTAACTGGCGTCGTGCTAATTTTGAATCATCACATATTAAAACCGATGTTGACATACAATCTCACTATTTTAAAACGGGGTGCAATTTTAAGCGTTTAGAACAAGCCACAGGTACATAAAAAAACAATACCTATTTCCTATACGTATATAGTAATCAATGTATCGCCTATTTACAATTTTAGGCAAAAATAAAGCTATGGATTATTCTGCTTGGTAACTTATCTACATTATAATACACTCACAATTATTACGTTAATTTAAAAGGAAAAAATTCCATGCGTCGTACATTAGCTTTTGCATTAAGCCTATTTTGCTGTGCAAGTTTTGCCGCAGATTTACCCGAAAACAAACTCGATGCAGGAAGAGTAACCGCACAAGGTAAGCCAGTGACCTTATTAGGGAAAGGCCTTACTGTCGGTGAAGATGCCCCTAATTTTAAAGTAGTTGATGAGCGTTTCACTGCAGTTACATTAGAAAACTATAAAGGCCAAGCTGTATTAATTAGTGTTGTACCGAGCTTAGATACCGGTATTTGTAGCTTACAAACTAAGCACTTTAATGAAAAAGTCGCCCAACAATTTCCAGGCGTGGCCATGCTCACCATTAGTGCCGATTTACCGTTTGCGCAAAAACGTTTTTGCAAGGCCGAAAATATCGATAAAGTGACGACGCTTTCTGATTCTGTATGGCGTGATTTTGGCCAAAAGTATGGCTTAATAATTAAAGATATGGGCTTACTTACCCGCGCGGTATTTATTTTAGATAAAAGCCATAAAGTTATTTATAAGCAATTAGTTAGTAGTTTATCAACTGAGCCTGAATACGATAGCGTTATTGAAAAGCTTAAAACGCTTTAAGGGTCGAATTTCAAATAATAAAAAACCGCTATAAAGCGGTTTTTTTAATTATGCTTTTAGTTTTAGCTACAAGTTAACCTAAAAGCTCAGCTAGTTGCTTGCTTACTGCTTCAACCGCTTGTGTACCGTCTAGTTTATGGTACTGCGTGTTACCCGCTTTCGCTTCTGCTTGGTAGTAGTCAACCAATGGCATTGTTTGCTCATGGTAAATGCCTAAGCGCTTACGAACTGTCTCTTCGGTATCATCTGCACGAATAATAAGTTCTTCACCTGTTTCGTTGTCTTTACCTTCCTCTTTTGGTGGATTGTAAACAACATGGTAAACGCGACCAGAACCTGGATGAACACGACGTCCGCCCATACGCTCAACAATAACTTCATCAGCAACATCAAATTCAATAACGTGATCAACCACTACGCCATTTTCTTTCATAGCATCTGCTTGTGGAATTGTACGTGGGAAACCATCGAGTAAGAAGCCTTTCTCACAATCTGGTTTTGCAATACGCTCTTTAACAAGGCCAATAATAATATCGTCTGAAATAAGCTGACCTGCGTCCATTACTTTTTTTGCTTCTAGGCCAAGTGGTGTGCCCTCTTTAATTGCAGCTCGTAGCATATCACCGGTAGAAATTTGTGGAATACCGTATCTATCCATTAAAAACTGAGCTTGAGTACCTTTACCTGCACCCGGTGCGCCCAAAAGAATAATGCGCATATCATTGTCCCCTAATATGAGAGTTTATTTTAAAGTCTGAATTCTTCCATAAGCGCTGCAGATACTCAAGTAACTTATACTAATTGTCTATACAGCAGCGCATAAAAAAGGGAACAAACGTTCCCTTTTGACTCAATCATTGATTTTTAATACTTATTTGCTTAAATCAAGCATAAGTTTATTTAAGCGAGTTACAAATCCAGTCGGATCTTTAAGCGTACCGCGCTCTGCAAGTAAGGCTTGGTCTAGTAGTACATGTGACCACTGTGCAAACTTATCTTCGTCTTGCTCATCATTTAAGTGCTTAACCAGTTGGTGCTCTGGGTTTAATTCAAACACAGGCTTAGCCTCTGGAACAGCTTGACCTACTGACTCCATTAGCTTTTGCATTTGCGAGCTCATGTCGTTGTCATCGCTCACTACACACGCTGGTGAGTCAGTTAAGCGGTGAGTGAAGCGTACATCTTTAACATCATCACCTAATGAAGTTTTAATGCGCTCAACTAAACCTGCAACTTCTTTTTCAGACTCTTCTTGTGCTTTTTTAGTTTCTTCGTCATCTAATTTACCTAAGTCTAAATCACCACGGGTAATTGACTGAAATTGCTTTTCGCCAAATTCCGTTAAATGGCTCATCATCCACTCATCAACACGGTCACTTAGTAGTAAAACTTCAATGCCTTTTTTGCGGAAAATTTCTAAATGCGGTGAGTTTTTAGCTGCAATAAATGAGTCAGCAACAACATAGTAAATTTTATCTTGGCTGTCTTTCATACGCTCAATGTATTGTTCAAGCGATACATCTTGAGTGTCTGAATCGGTATGCGTTGAAGCAAAACGTAATAGCTTAGCAATGCTCTCTTTGTTAGCCGCATCTTCTGCTGGGCCTTCTTTCATTACTTGACCAAATTCATTCCAAAACGTTTGGTAATCATCGGCTTTGTTTTTCGCCATACGCTCAAGCATTTTAATAATACGCGACGTACACCCCTTGCGGATAGCTTGGGTCACTTTGTTATCTTGAAGTATTTCACGCGATACGTTTAGTGGTAAATCATTTGAATCTAATAAACCTTTAACGAAACGCAGGTAGCTTGGCATAAACTGTTCAGCGTCATCCATAATAAACACGCGTTGAACATAAAGTTTTAAACCACTTTGGCGCTCACGGTTCCATAAATCAAAGGGTGCTTTTTTAGGAATGTATAACAAACTGGTGTATTCAGTTTTACCTTCAACTTTATTGTGTCCCCAGCTAAGCGGATCTTCCCAGTCGTGGCTTACATGCTTATAAAACTCTTTGTATTCGTCCTCAGAGATTTCTGATTTGTCACGTGTCCACAATGCTGTTGCACGGTTAATGCTTTCCCATTCACCAGGAACAGCTGGAATTTTTTCACCATCTTCACCTTCAGACTCAGGTACTTCTGCCTTGTACATCTGTACTGGTGTAGAAATATGATCAGAGTATTTAGTTACGATACTGCGAAGACGCCACTCATCTGCATATTCACTTTCTTCTTCACGAAGATGTAAAATAATGTCTGTACCACGGCCTTCTTTTTCGATTTCTTGTAGCGTGTACTCGCCTTCACCTTTTGACTGCCATTCAACCGCTGTAGTCTCTCCTGCTTTACGAGTACGAACAGTCACTTCATCAGCAACAATAAATGCTGAGTAAAAACCAACACCAAATTGACCAATAAGCTGTGAGTCTTTACTTTGATCACCAGTTAAGTTTTTGAAAAATTCAGCCGTACCCGACTTAGCAATTGTGCCTAATGAGCTGATCACTTCATCACGCCTCATACCAATACCATTATCAGAAATGGTCACTGTGTTAGCGTCTTTATCTGCGCTTATACGTACGCGTAAATCTGCATCACCTTGATAAAGGTCACCGTTTGAAAGGGCTAAAAAGCGTAGTTTATCGGCTGCGTCAGATGCATTTGATACAAGCTCGCGTAAAAAGATTTCTTTATTTGAATAAAGCGAGTGAATCATTAAGTTTAATAGTTGTTTTACTTCTGTTTGAAAGCCTAATGTTTCTTTTTGTGCTGCAGTCATTTATGTATCTCCAATTTGCAAAGTGTCTGCGTTATGCACTTAATATGGGGGGAGGTGTCAGAACTTCAAGGGAAAAAAGTAAAAAAAGCTGCCAGCAAAAAACAACAATATTATAAAAAACAATATCTGTTCAAAATGGGCTAGCACAGTGTAAATGCATCGGCTTTTGAGTGCTTGGATGATGAAAGTATATATCGCTGGCATGTAACTGCAAACGCGACGCCATCTGCTCACTCTGTTCACTTTTATACAAATCGCAGCCTAAAATAGGATGCCCAATTGCATGACTATGAATACGTAATTGATGCGTTCGACCAGTAACGGGGGTAAATTGCACTAACGTCTTTATTGGTTGAATAAAACGCTTAAGTACTGTGTAGTGTGTTAAGGCCGCTTTGCCTGTGGTGTTACATAACTTAACACGAGGAAAATAGAGTTTGTCTTTAGCAATCGGGTAATTTATTTGTCCGTGGTTATCGCACACTTTTCCTTGTAACATAGCGACATAGCGTTTGCTTATGGTGTGACTTTGAAATTGTTGATTGAGGTTTTTTGCCGAGTCACTATTGAGTGCCACCAGCATAATCCCTGAGGTACCAAAATCTAATCGATGAGGTAACTTTGCTTCTGCAAAGGCAGCTGTTTTACCCTGTTGACCATTGACTAAGCGATAATGAACGGAATCCCAATTTAGTGGGTTTTTACCCGACAAACTCAATAAACCGCTAGGTTTATTGATCACTAAAAGCGCCTCATCTTGATAAATAATTTTTATGTGTTCATGGCAAACAGGTGCGATAAAGTCATCAACAATCACATTAGCACTTTGGGTTATTGCAGCCATACCATCCTTAAACTTTTGTTTATATTGCAATTAAAGCCAACAAAAAAGCCTACAGCATGTATGTAGGCTTTTAAAGTAAGTTCAAATAGTTAAGCTTAAAATAAACTATTCATGGCTGACTAAGCGCCTACCGCTAAATGCATGCATAAGCGTCATTCCATCGACTAAATCAAGCTCACCACCAACAGGAATACCATGAGCAATACGCGATGCACCCACATTGTTTTTGTGGCAAAGCTGAGCAATATAATGCGCCGTTGTTTCGCCTTCAACCGAAGGATTTGTGGCCAAAATGACTTCATTAATACCGCCTTGCGCGAGCTTTTGCTCGAGTACATCAAGGCCAATTTCTTTAGGCCCTATGCCATCAATCGGTGATAAATGCCCCATTAATACAAAGTAAAGCCCTTTGTATTGACCTGTTTGCTCAATGGCCAGTACATCCGTTGGCGATTCAACAACACATAAAATACCACTGTCTTGGCGTTTAGTGCTTAAGCAAATATCACACTGCGCCTGCTCGGTAAATGTGCGGCACGATTGGCAATGACCTACAGCGCTCATTGCTTTAGTCAAGGCATTACCAAGTTGAGCACCGCCTTTACGGTCGCGCTCTAATAAATGAAATGCAATACGCTGGGCAGACTTCGGGCCAATACCTGGCTGACAACGAAGTGCTTCTATCAGCGATGTTAAACTATCTGAAAGTTGCATAGTTGCTTAGAACGGCATTTTCATACCAGGTGGTAACTGCATACCGCCTGTCACTTTACCCATGCGTTCTTGCGTTTCATCGGCAACACGGCGCACAGCATCGTTACATGCTGCAGCTAATAAATCTTCAATCATGTCTTTGTCGTCTTCCATTAAGCTTTCATCAAGCTCAACACGGCGCACGTTGTGGTTACCAAGCATGGTTACTTTAACTAAACCGGCACCAGCTTCACCAACGACTTCCATTGTTGCGATTTCTTCTTGGGCTTTTTGCATGCGCTCTTGCATTTGCTGCGCTTGCTTCATCATGTTACCCATTCCACCTTTAAACATAATCGTCTCTCTTTCTTTTAATACATTAACTGGAGTATAAATAAGGGCACTGGTCGTTAATTACAATGCCTGAATACTGTTTTCGTCAATTTCAGCGCTAAATAGCTGTTGAAATTGTACTATATTTTCATCGCTGGTGATCACATCAATCGCTTGCTGGTGACGACCTGCATCAATTTTTTGTTGAATCAAATAAGGTGAGTCAATCACCCCGCTAGCAAAATCAATATTAAGCTCAACGTTGTGTCCATAAATACTTGATAACGCCACATTTAACTTTTGACGTAACATTGGCGTATCTAAGTGCTTTTGCGATTCATCCACTTCAATATGGAAATGATTGTCTTGTTTGGTAAAAATTGAATGCAATGCAAACTGGCGCATGCGTCCGCCAAGTCCCATACGCTTTATTAAATAGGCCCACTCGTCTTGTTGATGAGCAAATCTAATTTCACTAATTGGGCTTTGAAAATCATCTGGTACGGGAATACTAGGCTCTTGCTCAACAACAGGTGCTGGTTTTTGCGGGTTAATTTGCTCTAATAGCTCCGGTGCTAAATTTTCAGTAATCGTTTGATGCTTTGCTTTAAAGTCAACTTTACTCGCTGGCTTATTTGCTACCTGAGCTCGGCTCCCCTGTGCTGGGAGCTGAGGCTTTTTTTGCAGGTCATCGCTCACCTCATTATCCCATGGCGGTGGCTGCTGCGATACAGTTTGCGCTTCATTGCTCACCGGGCGACTAAATTCGGATTTTGTCGGTACTGGTTTTTCTTCAGTTGGCTTTTCAATAGCGGCACTTGAAAGCTTACCGGCACCCGAAATGTTTCTATCGCGTAAAATACGCGCTATTGCTGACTGTGCTCGCGCTTCTTGCTCACCCATTGATGACGCAGACTGTTCTGCGTTACTAGTGGCATTTGCTAACTCAGGATTAAACCCTTGATCAACAGCGCTACTCATTACATCATCGTATTGTGCGGCAATGGTTTGTTCTACATCACTGTGCTGCATGTAAGCATCATCTTCGCTTTGACGCTGCGCTTGTTCATCACTTATTACGGGGGTATCGACAATTTGAGGCTGACTTTGTACCGAACTTTGCTCAAGTTGTGTTTGGCTATTATCAGGCTGTGAAACCTCAGGCTCAGCGGCTTTTGTTGGCTGCGTTTGAGGTGTATTACTCTGCGCTGGTTTATTTTTATTTAAAATATCACGCAGTGCATTAGCACGCCCAGCACTATTTTGCTCTGGCGCAGCTTGTGAGCTAGGTTCAGGTTGATTGGTTTGCAACTGCGTAGGTTCAAATGCCAATAACCTGAGCATAATCATTTCGAACCCTAAACGAGGCTCAGGTGCCCATTGTAAATCTTTTTTGCCGTTAAGTAATAGCTGGTAATACACTTGCATTTGTTGAGCATGGGTATGCGCTGCAACATGCTCAATGTAATCGGCGTTATTGCTATCAAGCGCTGCTGCTTCAGGGACTAATTGACTCAATTGAATCACATGCGTTAGCGCAATTAAGTCATCAAGCAGCGCAATGTAATTTGGATTTCGGCTAGCGACTTGTGCAACTTCATTCATCAGTGCTGTGCCATCTTGCGCTAATAATGCCGCAAGTAAGCTCTGACTGTAATGGGTGTCCATTAAACCAAGCATGTCTTGTACAGCTTGATTTTTAATATCACCATTTGTTTGAGCAATCGCCTGATCGGTCAGACTTAATGCATCTCGCATACTACCATCGGCCGCTTTGGCAATAATACTTAGCGCATCATTATCGAAGTTAAGCTGCTCATGGGTAAGCACATGCTCAAGCTGTTGCTTAATCTCAGCTTGCGACAATGCGTTCAGATTAAACTGTAAACAGCGAGATAAAATAGTCACTGGTAATTTTTGAGGATCAGTGGTTGCGAGCAAAAATTTCACATGCTCAGGCGGCTCTTCAAGCGTTTTTAATAACGCATTAAAGCTGTGCTTTGACAACATGTGTACTTCATCGATTAGATATACTTTGTAACGTCCGCGCGTTGGCGCATATTGAACGTTATCAAGTATCTCACGCGTATCCTCAACCTTAGTGCGTGAGGCCGCATCTATTTCGAGTAAATCAATGTAGCGCCCTGCCTCTATATCAACACAGCTACTACATTGACCACATGGTGTGGCAGATATACCTTCATCACAATTTAAGCTTTTAGCAAAAATACGGGCAATGGTGGTTTTACCTACACCACGGGTTCCAGTGAATAAATAAGCGTGATGCAGTCTATTTTGAGTCAGCGCGTTTACCAACGCCTGTTTTACATGAGACTGCCCAACCAATTCATGAAAGGTTTGAGGACGCCATTTTCTCGCTAGAACCTGATAACTCATCGATTATTCGCCTTCGAATTCAACCAATTTTAAAATATTGATGCCCATTTTCTCAATGCGTTGCTCACCACCAAGCTCTGGAAGTGATACAACAAAGGCAGCATCTGTGGCGTTTCCGCCTAATTTTGCAACCAACTTGGCTGTTGCTTCAATTGTACCACCGGTCGCCAACAAGTCGTCAACTAACAAGACTTTATCACCGGCTACAATCGCATCAGTATGAAGCTCTAATGTATCTTCGCCATATTCGAGTTGGTAATCTTGGCGAATAACTTCGCGCGGTAATTTACCTGGTTTACGAACAGGGATAAAAGGAATTCCCAAAGCATAAGATAGCGGAGCACCAAAAATAAAGCCACGCGATTCAGTGCCGATAATTTTAGTAAAACCTTGGTCTTTATAAGCGTCAATAAATGCATCTATGGTTGCTTTAAACGCTTCAGGGTTTGCCATTAGGGTTGTTACATCGCGAAACATAATGCCCGCTTTAGGATAATCAGCAATTGTAGTAATGCTGTTTTTGATAATTGCTGGTGTTACTTGAGTCATAATTTTAACTGCTCAATGATTAATATTACAAAGCAGGTGATTATAACCTTAAGTGGTCGTAAATTGCGAGTTTGCGATAATTATAAAGTGTCGGGAGAGGGAAGTGATAAAAATGTAAGGCTGATGAAAAACAACAGCCTTAAAATAAAACCTGATTAAGTTAAGCTGGTGATCCAACCTAAAATGGCATTTAAACACCCTATTCCAGCAAATACGGCTAAGAATGCAAAAAAGTAAGCCGCATTGAACGGGTCTTTAAAGTCTTTATCATCTGACATGGGTACAACCTTTTATTAAGCACAACAAATAAAGGCGCTATAATAGACGATGTGAAATAATCAATAAAGAGCTTAGTCTTGATTTTTTGTCACTATAATTTGCCGCTGTGCCATAGCTGTTAAGGTACTCAGTGCCCCTTGTGTTATTTGCTCAAGATTAAATTGTGGTGCATTTTCACTAACCTGTTGGCAAACCTGCTCAAACGTACTTCCCGCTTCATTTTCAATAATAGACAGTAGCATGGCGGTCATGGCATTTGTGGCCAAAAATTGCACCTCATCACTCTCATCGCGGTAAACAACAAAGAAATACGGCTGCTCTGAAGGCTGTTGAGGTTGAAACTCTTCACTAATATGTTGCACTGGATAGTCGTAGCTTAAGTTACGCGCTGTTTTAGATAAATACAAAGGAGAGTGAGTAAGCTTATTAGCGCTTAGAGGGAGCTCACGGGGGTCAGCCTTCATTACAGACACGTCAAGCTCAATCCATTCATAATGGGCTAGCGCCAGCATAAATATCGGATCAGACTCTCTAGGTACATAGCTTGTCATTAAATAGGTAATAAATTCTTCACCTATATCTAAAAAATAAGGAGATTGGCAATCATGCTCACTAAAAAATTGACGAACCAGTAATAGCCACTGTTGATCACTATAGAGTGTTTTTAAAACTGGAAATGCCGATGAAACAAAGCCATTAATATTATTAAAAAACAGATCTCGGTAAATAGCCATTCGTCTGTCTTCAACATCGGTTGGACACGGCTGCTTATTAGGCTCTCGAATATGGGCCATAAACTCATTTTGCACATCGATAAAACTCATAATAACGACTCTTATAAAACCCTAAAATAGCAAGTACTTATTAAATTCAAACAGCTAAGCACTTTGTGCTGTTGATAACAACTTAAGGTGCTTTGCCTGTAATTGATGGATTATATCCAGCTCTTTGGTTAACACATTAATAGGCGGAATATTAAAATCTCGCTCTAGCAGTGTGGGAAAAACACCATGTGCTTGATATGCGCTATCGAGCAATTGCCAGACAGGGTCGATAACATCAGCACCATGAGTATCAATAATTAGGTCATCAGCTTCATTGTAGTGACCTGCAACATGGCAATAGGCAATTTTATTAGTTGGTAGCCCACTTAAAAACGCTTGTGCATCATAACCATGATTAATCGAGTTCACATAGATATTATTAACATCTAATAGCAGCTGGCAGTCTGCGTCTTCTAAAATAGCATTGGTAAATTCAAGCTCTGATAGCTGCTGACCAGGGGCACCATAATAAGACACATTTTCCAGCACAAGTGGTCGCTCTAATATATCTTGTACCTGCTTAACCCGAGAAACGACATGTTTTATCGCTTCTTCAGTAAAAGGAATTGGCATTAAGTCATACATATGGCCTTTACCTGAGCAATAGCTTAAATGTTCGCTATAAGCTTTAATATCGTGGTTATCAAAGAAAGATTTTAACGACTTTATAAATTCAATATCAAGCGGCTCAGGCGATCCAATAGAAAGTGACAAACCATGACAAACAAAGTGATTATTATTAGTTAACTGTTTAAATTGCTTTTCAAAGCGCCCACCTAGCTTTAACCAGTTCTCTGGAGCCACTTCCATAAACTCAATTTGTTTTGGTATAGCATGCTCAAGCTCATCTAGCATTTCTCTTCGCAAGCCTAAACCGACCATGCCAAAGTTAGGCGTTTGATTTTGAGCCATAATAAAACCTCATATTAAATAAAAAGGGCCTAATGGCCCTCTCGCTTATCTGAAAAAGAAAAGTTTAGTGGCTACCACCACATTTACCTTCGCCGCACTTGCCTTCTTTTTTGGCCTTAGCATCACCACCACATTTACCTTCGCCGCACTTGCCTTCTTTTTTGGCCTTAGCATCACCGCCGCATTTACCTTCGCCGCATTTGCCTTCTTTTTTGGCCTTAGCATCGCCACCACATTTACCTTCGCCGCACTTGCCTTCTTTTTTGGCCTTAGCATCACCGCCGCATTTACCTTCGCCGCACTTGCCTTCTTTTTTCGCTTTAGCGTCGCCGCCACACTTGCCTTCTTTTTTCGCTTTAGCGTCGCCGCCACATTTTCCTTCGCCGCACTTGCCTTCACCAGCGTCTAATTGATAACCAGCTACCATTTGTTGAAACTCAAATGGATTAGCTTGAACATCAGTACTCGCCATACTTGCGCTGCCAACAACCACTGCGCCTAATGTTAATGCAATTGAGTTTTTCTTTATTGTATTCATTTTTAATTACCTTTTAAACTTGTTGAACATCATTATAAAAGTAGACCGGTATTAAACTAAAAACTTTCAAATTTTCTATTTTTTTTGCAAATAAGTTATTTAACTCTCTATGAACGCTAATAAGCGTTTTATGAATTTATGATTTACAGGTAAACTGGCGCTCCTTTTTTAGTAATACATTAATCACACTATGAAACTTATTTTAGCACCCATGGAAGGTGTCGTTGACTTTAAAATGCGGCAACTCCTCACCGACATAGGCGGCTTCGATCTTTGTGTGACCGAATTTATCCGTGTTGTAGATACTTGCCTTCCAGATAAAGTATTCCACCGTTATTGCCCTGAACTTAAAAATGCGGGACTCACTCGTAGCGGTACTCCGGTTCGTATTCAGTTATTAGGCCAAGTAGCCGACGTGTTAGCAGAAAATGCTGTAAAAGCAATTGGCTTAGGCTCTCATGGCGTTGATTTAAACTTTGGTTGCCCCGCAAAAACAGTCAATAAAAGCAAAGGCGGTGCTGTATTACTCAAAGATCCAGAACATATGTACTCGATTATAAAAACGGTAAGGGATGCCGTTGATGATGAGTATGAGGTAAGTGCTAAAATTCGCTTAGGTTTTGATGATGATAGTAATAGCCAAGAAATTGTCGATGCCGTTGTTAGCGCTGGTGCTAACAGCATTGCAATACATGCAAGAACTAAACGCGATGGCTACAATCCACCCGCCTATTGGGAAAAAATTCCCCCTTTGGTCAAAGATAAAAAAATTGCAGTGGTCGCCAATGGCGAAATTTGGCAAATAGAAGATGCTCTTTTATGCCAAAAACGCAGTGGTTGTCGTGATTTGATGATTGGTCGTGGCGCCCTTTCACATCCTGATCTCGCAAGAAAAATTAAAGCGCAAGTTAATAACGAAAGCTACAACGAGCTCACTTGGGAGAATATTTTACACCATATTATTCATTCATCTATGCACCAAACAGCTAGCAAAGATAATAAATATTTTGCATCTCGAACAAAGCAATGGCTTGGTTATTTAAAACGCCAATATCCACAAGCTGGGCTATTATTTGATGAAATTCGTCGTTTAAAAGCAAAGGATGAGGTAGCCGAAGTATTAAAGAAATATGCGAAAGCGCCACAATTTGATGCAAATCATAACACCTAAACAAATCTAAATAGATAATAGCAGTATCACTACAAATTAACTTAAGGGTTATACTGCTAATGCATCATCAGCAACGACTAAACGATGAAATAGAAAGTGTTAAAGCAACGATATTAGGTTTGTTGTCACAATCAACTCACCCTACACATCAAAACTTGTTCTGCATCCTAACCCAAACATCTAATGAAGAGTGGCTTGATTTAGCAGCTCAACAATTAGGTAATGAGTATAATCCGTTAATTGAACGAATGAACAAGCTTGAAGCAGCAATTAGTCAAATAGATATTGGTCAATATGGCTACTGCTGTGACTGTGAAGAGAAAATATCAGAGCAGCGCTTAGAAAGAGACCCTGCTGCTCAGCGGTGTGATAAGTGCGCTAAGTAGTAGCGCACTTAAGTTTAATTGAGTAATTGCGGTGCAAAACTAAATGATTGCCCTGGATAAAAAATAATATCCTCAACTAATATCCTCGCATCTTCTTCACTAATATTTAAACGTTTTAGTAAATTTAAGCGCGCTTGCGATAATGTCCACGCGTGGTAATGCACCCCAAGATCAGTTTCCATCATCGCTAAATAGAGCCGCTTATTTGCAGCCGTTAATTGCTTATTGTTAGCACGTTGAGGTAATAGCATGTAACCCGTTGACCAATCTAAACCTAATACTTGCGTTTTTTTTAAAAATGTTTCGCTAAGCTGCGATACATCAGAGATACCCACCGTTATTAGCTCGGTTGAGCTTTGCATTGTTTTAAATTTACTATCTATAAGGCTTAGCCACTCAAGCGGCGAAAGTACATCATTTGCAAAATAATTTAGTTTACTTTGGTACCACTGGCTGCCATTTGCAAGACCAGACAACCCAATGCTGCCTCTGGGCTTATACTGCGTTAAGTAATTATTTAATACACTCAGAGACTCATTAAGCTCAATAGGTGTGTCAGTACTATTAATTGCTTGCTGCACATAGTGCTTTAAATAATTATGCTCTATTTTATTAAGCTTTAAGTTACTTTGCTCAGCGGCTTGTAGCTGTGATTTAACAAATATCAGCCACTGCTCAATGTTTTTATACTGAGCATCATTTTTAACTATCGAAAGCATGTTTGATAACACATCAGTGTGTGCAGGCCATGCAAAATAACGCTCTGGAAACCGCTCAGCAATCACCAAATAATTTACTTGATGGGTTTGCGCAGAAGATAACTTCATTTGCATTAGCTGCTGGTAAATAGCGTGGCGACGCGCTAAATATGAATCAGTAAAAGGCAGTTGTTCGTTACTGAGCCCTGTACTGTTTAAGTTCTTTTGTGCACTTAAAGCCGTATTAAGTGATATTAACGCGCTTTGTGCCTCTTCATAAGATGAAAACAAATCAGCTGGCTTTGAGCATGATGCTAAAAGCAAACAAAAGAGCAATGAAATAATAGGCGTTCTGTTCATGTTAATTCCAATAAAAAAAGCCCCAATGGGGCTTTTTAAAAATACTAGAGTACATTAAATATTAAATTTTAACACCGTTGCGAGCGGCTTTATCTTTAATATATGTAGCCCAACCTTTTGCAAATCTACGTGTGGTTGGATCGTCCATAGCTTTAGTAATAGCGGCATGTGCTTGCTTATACTTGCCTTGGTAGTAAAACGCTTCAGCTAGATCTGAATATATAGTACCTTTTTTGTCAGAGCCAAGCTCTAACGCTTTGTTCAAACGAACAACGGCAGCACTAAATTTTTCAGATTGTAGAAGTAATGAACCGGCTTTGCGATAAAGCTCAGCGTCATTATCAAATTTAGCAGCTTCTTCGTAGTACTTAGCAGCCTTCTCTATATCTTTCGAACGATGGTAGTTACTAGCAATCGCACTCATGTTTTGCTTAGTGCGTTTAACTTTTTCTTCTTTAACGGCCTTTTCAAGCGTTACAGCTGCTTTATAAGGAATTTCATTTAAAGAATAGAAATTAGCTAGAACTTTGTATTCAACTTCGTTTTCAAAGTAACCGTTCTTGTAAGCAACTTCCATAGTTGCTAGGCCTTTTTTGTATTCTTCGGTTTGTAAATAATACTTACCTAAGCCTACCCAAGACTTTTTGTCTTCAGGCCATACACGAACGATTTCTTCAGCGACTTTAACCATATTTTGATATTGCTTTTGCTCAAAATAGGCAGCTAATTTAAGTTGATAAGGAGCTTTATTAGGCTCTTTTGCTAACTTAATTGCTTTGTTTGCCGGCTCGAGAACCTCATTAAACTGTTTAAGCTCATAGCTTGCTTGCGCAATACGAGTGTAAACTTTTGGGTCTTCTTCGCCTGTAAAGTCCATCCAATCAGAATATGCTTGCTTTGCGGCATTGTACTGTTCAGTACCTGCATACATGTCACCTAAGGTTTTTAAACCTTGAGCCTGATCGGCAAAGTTTAATACATCTGGTGCAATCGCTGCTTTCATATACTTAATAGCGACTTTGTACTGCTCTTTTTGAGCATACATGCTGCCTAAGTAACGATTAACAGTTGCTTTGTCAAAGTCGTTAGACGGATCTAACTCTTTTAATAAAGCAATTGCACCATCAACATCATCTTCATTATACAAATCAAACGCTTTAATTACTTTTTTACCAGTACGTTCGCCCATGATTTTAGTTTTTGCTTTCTTACGCTCTTCAATTTTCGCGTAATCTGGCGCCGCTAAAACAGGTGCAGTTAATGCTGCACCTGACACAGACATAAGAATTGCAAGTGCAGTTACTTTAGAAAAATTTCTCATTACTCGCCTCCTTAGTTGCCTTGGTTAAGTTTAAAGTCTAGTTGAACTTGTAAACCAACTTGCTTTTGTGGTTTGCCGTCAATGATCTTAGGACGGTATTTCCACTTGCGCAATGCACGTTTAGCTTCACGGTCAAAGATACGTTTTGGATCTGCGTCGATTACATCAACGTCAGTCACACCACCTAACTCATCAATTGTGAATGAAAGTTGAACCCAACCTTCTTTACCATCACGTGCTGCTTGTGTTGGATATTTTGGTTCAATACGAACGATCGGTGTCGCATCACCATCTCGTCCAAATGCACCTGGACCACTCAGTCCACCAGCCGTGCTTCCCACATCGATGCTTGGCATATTAAACGACAAACTCGTACTTGGGTTGCTATTTTCCGGCTGTGGCGGCTGCGGTTTAGGCGGCTGCTTTGGCGGTGGCGGAGGCGGAGGCGGTACACGCTTCCTCTCCTGCACCTTAGATTCAGGCGGATTCGTCATAATTTCGACTATGATCTGCTCTTTTTGTTCCGTATTACGGTCAGCCCCACCAGAGATGAGGTATGCCATGAAGTAGAACAAGCCGAAAGTAACTGCCCCACCTGCAATCAGTGAAAACAGAAAACGAATCATTACTGATCTCCAGCTATTGAAATTCTCAGGTTATCACCTGTCGCTTTAATCTGGTCCATAACTTTAACCACTGTGCCATGTTTTGCTTCTTTGTCAGCTTGCAAAATTACAACATCTGTAGGTTGTTCTGCTAATAAACTTTCAATTTTTGCTGAAACACGTTCAACATCAACTTGCTGTTTATCAATCCAGATTGCACCGTCATTACGAATAGCAATAAAAATATTAGCATTTTTTTGCTTCGTAGCTTGGGCAGCTTTTGGTTTATTGACCTCGATACCAGCCTCTTTAACGAACGATGTAGTTACGATAAAGAAAATAAGCATGATAAATACGATGTCAAGCATTGGCGTCATATCTACCGCTGCTTCTTCTTCTTCACGAAAACGTTGTTTACGTGCCATATTTAATTCTCTCTCTAGTGATGAGGCATACTATCTACAAGTTTGGCTTTCACCATTCTCGCTCTTGCCTCAAGGCGTGAGCTAAAGAATACCCCAGATAGTGCCGCAACCATTCCAGCCATTGTTGGGATTGTTGCCATTGATATGCCTGATGCCATTAAACGTGCATTACCTGTACCTTGGGTTGCCATGGTTTCAAAAACCGCGATCATACCCGTAACAGTGCCAAGTAAGCCTATTAAAGGACATACAGCTACTAATGTTTTAATCAACAACATACGCTGATCTAATTTTTCAGACGCTTCAGAAATCCATGCTTCACGGATTCTGTGTGCGTACCAAGACGTAGTGTCTTGGCGGGCATCCCACTTGGCTACAATATCCTTCGTTAAACGAGGAAATTCAGCAAGTAGGAACCAATAGCGCTCAATCATTAAAACCCACATAAGAAAGAGTGCTATCGCGACCACGTATAAAACCTGGCCGCCTGTGCCAACAAAATCCCTGATAGATTCCCAGATCTCCATCAGGACTAGCATTAGGCTTTCTCCTTCTCCGCGTGAGTCGCGATGATACCCGCGCTTTGCTCATCAAGGATGTGTAATACCGACTTACTACGACCTGCAACAATAGAATGAAGTAGGATAAGTGGTAGAGCTGCAATTAGACCTAGCGCTGTAGTTACAAGTGCTAGAGAGATGTTACCAGCCATGATCTTCGGATCGCCCGTACCGAACAATGTGATTGTTTGGAACGTTAGGATCATACCGATTACCGTACCTAGTAGACCTAGTAATGGTGCGATAGCAGCAAGGATCTTGATGATGTTAATACCCGCTTCGATGCGTGGCGTTTCACGAAGAATCGCTTCATCCAGTTTAAGCTCAAGGTTTTCAACATCTTGGTTTTTGTTGTCAGAGTACACTTTAAGAATACGACCCAGTGGGTTATTTGTATTCGGTGTAGACAAGTTCTTAAGCTGACCTTTGATCTTAGAAGTAGTAAGCGCTAAATCAACGAAACGTACTAAGAAGATTAAAAGACCTACAACAAGTAATACTGTGATGATGTAACCAACTTCAGCACCTTGCTCGTAGTACTCCATAAGAGACTTTTTCTGAGTGTTAATACGTAAAATTGCACCACGTGTAGGATCCACGTACACGCCAGCATAGTTATCAGCTGAAGTACCTTCTAAATCAGAAATACCTTTAAGGATATAGCTGTCAGGTTGCTTACCTAGAGGCTGAATAGATTTAGTCTCTGGTGAGTAGATTAAGTATCCGTCGTCTGTAACTAAGTTGAAGTTACCGATACGTGTTACTTTTTTCATAGACGGGTTACCGTCAAGACCAGCAACTTCAGTTTCAAACGTTGAAACTTTTGCTGATTCAGTCATTTCTGTTTGAAGTGAAATCCAAAGTTCTTCTAGTTCACGAACAGTTGGAAGTTCTTTAGCTGCTGCTAATGAACGAAGTACTTCAGCACGACCTGGTTTTTCAGCACTTACTAAAGATGCTTCAATTGAACCAATCGCGTCAGCTGCTGCACGACGAACAACACCAAACATTTCACCTAACGTACCTTGAGCGTTTTGAAGAGCTTGCTCTTTTTCCGCTAGAGTATTTTCGTTTTGTGCATATTCTTTGCTAAGACGATCACCACGTGCTTTTTCAGCAGCTAGTTGGCTTTTCGCTTTGTTAAGTAACGCTTGCTTATCAGCACGATCTGACAAGAACTCTTGTTCACGTTGCTTATTGATTTTTCCTTCAGAGATACGCTCTTGCTTTACTTGCTCAAGAATTTTATCTAAAGCGTCAGTATTTGCATGTGCATTAAGCGCGGTACCGGCAGAAACAGACAGTACTGCTGCAACAGCAAAACCTTTAAATAGTTTCTTCATTATTGATTACTCCGCGCCAAAAATTGGTAGTTTAACAAGTTCTAGTGTCGCTTGCTTACGTGCCATACGGATCACTTCTTTAACAGGTTTTAGGTATTCTTCACCTAATTCTTTCCACTGTTTAGTGTTGTTATCCCACACCCAAGCGTGTTTTAGATCGAATGATTGCGCTACGTAAGTAATACGACCTAAACGACCGATATCTACGTTAATGCTACGACCATCAACATCTAAAGTACCTTGAGAAGCAGTTACAGCTGAGCTGTATGCTGTTTCAACAGTGTACGCTTCAAGAACCTGACGGAACTTTTCAGACGTTGTTACAGATGCAGATGCCATGATCTCACGTAATCTTTCAACGCGTCCAAGACGAGTTTCAAGGTTAAATGGAACGTCCGCTTTGATGAATTGCTCAAGCGTATCGATCATGCGATACATCAAAGGCACAACGTTTTGTTTAGTGTTATCGATAGTCGCGATTTGACGATCGAACGATGCGATAGACGCGTTTTGGTCTGCGACCAAACGTGCTACGTGATCGTTGTACACTTTCATAAGTTCAGTCTCATCAACGATGCTACGGTACTCAGCGATTAGCTCCTGAGTTTGACCATATACATTGTCAATTTTAGTTTGAGACTTAACCGCAGCCTTTTGAATTGTTTGACCTGCTTTTTGCACGTCATTCAAAGGATCTGCAATCACATTGCTGCTTGCAAATGCAAAAGCGCCAACCAACGCAGTTGCTACAAGACTCTTTCTGATTTTAACAGACATAGTTCCCAACCAATTAAGTAATGTTACTTTTATAATTTAATTATCAACCCGCTAAGGGGAAGACAACCCTGATATCTTTTAATAGATATCAACTTACCAATAATGCTAAATGCATCATGTCATGTCAACTTCATGTTTAGCATAACCTATAAATAAATCAGCTTGTTTGTAAGATATTTACTGGGCTTGAACAAAAAAATTAACATTATTATAACTAACGTGATAAACACAATTTCTGCAAGCCCTGATATAGTAAGAATAACGATAACCACCACTGTTAATGTAAACAAAAATATAACATTTAAAATTAACTTAATCGTTGCTGAAAAAAAATTAAAAATAAGCTAATTTTCTGTCCCGAATATTCATTTCGAAGGTTTTTTAACGCTTTTTACACAAAAAATACAGCTAATCGTTATTATTAGGTTATTCATCGCATAATAATAATGACGTGCAGATTTAATAAAAAGCAATACAAAGGAGGGGAAGGTGATTACAAAAAATCATTTTTATTAACACCTGTGTTTTTTATCTTTATTAGCCTAAAGGCCTTATCCATTTTTAATATTTTTCCAAGCCCCAACCTCAACCTTAAGCAGTTATATCATCTCTGAAGGATTAGAGTCAGATAGACTAATCGTAAGATTAAATAAAGAATCTTTAATGCCCGATAGAATATTTAAATCATCAAGGTTTAAATTAATTAGATAGATAGATAGATAGATAGATAGATAGATAGATAGATAGATAGATAGATAGAAGTTTGACTGAAGAAAGATATAAAAAGGAATGGTTTAGAAAGTTCAAAAAGTTTTGCACATTTTAATGAATTATGGTGAAACAGGTTAGTGCTTCACCACGATGAACTTAGGTTCACATAATAAATTATGCTACTTCTACGTTCTCAGCTTCTGGGCCTTTTTGACCTTGCTTGATGCTGAAAGTCACTGCTTGACCTTCGCTAAGAGTGCGAAAACCAGAACCAGTGATTGCGCTGAAATGTACAAACACGTCAGGACCATTTTCTTGTTCAATGAAACCAAAGCCTTTAGCTTCGTTGAAAAATTTTACTTTACCAGTAACCGACATACTAAATTTTCCTGTAAGTCAATAATTAAAATTCAGCCATATTATTATGGCAATATCCTCCCTGAGTCAATGCCCAAAAAACTGGAGGTGATAGTACAGGAAGAAGTAATAACCAAACCGGTAACCTTAAACGCAGCACAATACCGTAATTCAATACGCAAAAACTCAAAGCCAATTAAGGTTAACACATTAATATTTTTTTAGCTCTATTAATTGGGATTTATTTTTGAAGATTCATCGATTTATTACTTTCTTTGTAAGTTTCTAATTTTTAACGGGATAAACAGTTCATAATTTGTGTTTTTTATAAACAGAGTGTATTTTTTTAAAATATTGCCGATCTGCACAGCTTTTTGCTAACTTAAAATAAAAAAACCACCTTAGTTTTAGGTGGTTTTAAATTCTAATTATTTAACTTGCCAGTCAATAACACTATCTGCTTTGATTGGTACAACTTCTGAGTCCCCTAGCGAATAACTTGCTGGCACTGTCCAAGGTGCTTTCTCTAAGGTAATAGTGTCTTTATTACGCGCTAGACCATAAAAATCTGGGCCGAAGTGACTTGCAAAGCCCTCTAACTTATCAAGCGCCCCTGCCTCTTCAAAAGCTTCAGCATAAAGTTCAATAGCTGCGTGCGCAGTATAAGCACCCGCACAGCCACATGCTGCCTCTTTTTTGTCTTTGTAATGCGGGGCTGAATCCGTGCCTAAAAAGAATTTTTTACTACCACTTGTAGCTGCCGCCATGAGCGCTTGTTGATGAATATTACGCTTTAATATAGGTAAGCAATAATAATGTGGGCGTATACCCCCTGCTAGCATATGGTTGCGGTTATATAACAAATGATGAGCAGTAATTGTAGCTGCTACATTAGCCGAAGCATTTTCAACAAACTCTACCGCATCTTTTGTTGTTATATGTTCAAGGACAATTTTAAGCTCAGGAAAATCTGCGACAACGTCGCCTAAAATAGTATCTAAAAACACTTTTTCACGATCGAATATATCAATAGAAGAGTCAGTAACTTCACCATGTACGAGTAAAAGCATGCCAACTTCTTGCATTGCTTTTAATACTGGATAAATATTTTTTACTGATGTTACACCAGAATCTGAGTTAGTTGTTGCGCCCGCTGGGTAGAGTTTAGCTGCAAAAATTTTACCTGTCGCTTTTGCTTTTTTTATTTCATCAGGCGTCGTTTTGTCGGTAAGGTAAAGCACCATTAAAGGTTCAAACTGCCCTTGAGGTTTTGCAGCCATAATTCGCTCTCGATACGATAATGCGGTTTCTGTACACGTTGCTGGCGGAACTAAATTTGGCATAATAATCGCGCGGCCCATATAGCGGCTAATATCACGCACCGTATCTTTTAACTGATCTCCATCACGTAAATGAACATGCCAATCATCGGGTCTAGTAATCGTTAAAGTTGTCATTTTGCTCGTCATCGTAAAGTCCTAATGCTTAAGTTAACTGATCATAGGCATATGGTGATTTCGAGTAAAGGGCTTATTAGAAATAATCCTTAGATACTACATTTAAAGTTAACTTTACACTTCATGATTCTCATTTAACGTTTTATTTTGTAGAAACGTTAATATTAGGTTAACGTATGTACCTTTAATAATTATAAGGCCTCCCAAAGCTGCCTATGTCGAATACTATCGATACCACTAAAGCGCTCGAAACTAAAACGGATCAGTTGAGTATAATCAATCAGTTCTCATCAAGTTTATTGCAACTGAATACGTTAGAAGCGCTTTTTAGTTACGTCACCACACAAGTTGTTAATCGACTTGGGTTTGTAGATTGTGTTATCTACTTAGCAGATGACAGTCAGTCTTTGCTAAATCAAGTAGCTTCTATGGGTATTAAAAACGGGCATATCAGTTATCAATCTGAGCGAAAAATCATTCGCTTTAGCGAAGGCATTACAGGTTATGCAGCATCTACAGGCCAAGCTTTAATAATTGGCGATGTAACTAAAGACAACCGTTACATAGCTGATGAGCGCCCGGCTCAATCAGAAATATGCGTACCCTTGATATACAAAGATCGTGTCCTAGGGGTTATAGATTGTGAGCACCCAATAAAAAATTACTTTACTAGTTCACATTTAGAGATTTTAACCACCGTAGCTCACTTACTAAGTGCAAAAATCAATCAAGTGAATACCGTTAATAGCTTGCAAGACACTGTTATGCAGCTAAACAATGCACAAAAATTAGAAAGCAGCCTATTGCAAATAGCTAATTTAACTTATAAAGCACAAAATTTAGACACCTTCTTTCAATCTTTGCATGCGATTATTGACAGCTTATTGACTGCGAGTAACTTTTTTATTGCGCTGTACGACAAAAAAGAAGACGCGCTCGACTTTGTTTATACTGTTGAAGGCGGTGTACAAACAAATACCCACAAAGTTATTTCAAAAGAGCAACTAAAAGAAACAGCCTCTTACTATTTGCTGATTAATGAACGCCCACTGTTACTCAATAAACAGCAATACTTTGAACATATTGCACAAGGCCATTTTAAGCTAGTAGGTGAACAAGCGGATTCATGGCTAGGCGTGCCTTTTAAAGTTAATGAGCGCATGAGTGGCGTTATTGTCGTGCAAAGCTATGACAATCAACATTATTACAATGAACATGATAGCTCGTTGCTAACCTATGTAAGTCGACAAATAAGCATGGTTATAGATCGGCATTTAGCTCGTCAAGAGCTTGAGCACAAAGCGCTGCACGATGAGCTAACTGGGCTTGCAAACCGGTCGCTATTAATAGAAAGGATGAAGCATGCAATTTTACGCCTAAATCGCGCAAAAAAAGGCACTTTTCATGCCCTGCTCTATCTGGATTTTGACCGCTTTAAAAGTATTAATGATTCATTAGGCCATGAAGTAGGCGATCACTTTTTAATTGCTATATGTAAGCTTATTACTAAAACCGTTCGCAATACCGATACTTTCTCTCGCTTAGGTGGCGATGAGTTTGCTATTTTCATGGAAAATCTTAGTCATCGTGATCAAGTAAACGTTGCCCTGACTCGTATTAAAACGGCACTATCTGAACCCGTTAATATTGATGGCCATTTACTGCAACCGTCCACCAGCATTGGCGTAGCATTTAGTGACAACGTAAATGATGAAGCATTTGTATTATTACAACAATCCGATGCGGCTATGTATGAGGCAAAATCATCAGGACGTGGTCAAGTTAAGTTTTTTAATAATGTGATGCGTAATAAGCTAAAAACGCGTGCAGATCTTGAAAACGACTTACAGCACGGTATTGAGCATAATGAATTTGAACTGTATTTTCAGCCTATATTTACTATTAACAGTAGTGAAGTTATAGGGTTTGAAGCTCTTGTACGTTGGCATCATCCAAAGAAAGGGTTTGTATCACCGAGCGACTTTATTCCAATTGCAGAAAAGACCGGGCAAATTACTAACTTAGACTTGCATTTACTCGACCTCGCAGCGCAACATATTGCTTTGTGGCAACAACAAGGTCATCGCTTTTTACGTGTCACGGTTAATGTATCGTCTCGACACTTTGCCAGCTTAGAGTTTCTAGAGCAGCTCCATGAAATTTATAAAAAATACCAACTACCATTAGGCTCATTGTGTCTTGAAATAACAGAGTCGGGGTTAATTGAAAATTTAGAATTAGCGACGCAAATTATACAGGGATTATCGCCTTTAAAAGTATTGCTTTGCCTAGACGATTTTGGCACTGGCTACTCTGCCTTAGGTTACTTGCATCAACTGCCTATTCATGTGCTAAAAATTGATAAAAGCTTTATTGATAATTTAAAAGCTACTGCTAACCCGTTAATAGATGCTATTTTAACCTTGGCTATTTCTTTAGATCTTATTGTTATAGCCGAGGGAATAGAAACCGCTGAACAACTTACTATTTTACAAAAAACCCAATGTGATTATGGGCAAGGCTTTTTAAAATCAAAACCGGTTACAGCAAAAGAGGCTATTTCACTAATACACACCCCTCTTTAATAGGCTAAGCACAGCTGGAATTTACAATCTCAAGTATTCAGGATTAAACTGACCGCTGTGCTTACTCGCTCTAATACTCTTAAATAATTTAACCCGGTTTGTAAGAGCGTACCAATTAAGCCTTGATGCTAACCTTAACAAAATGTTTTACAACAACACAGTAATTGTTAAACACATAACTTATTCCATAACCAAACTCACCCTACTCTGTTTTTAATTTCTGTTTAACTATTCAACCTAATTTATATAATTCACCGATATAAAAATTCATTACAAATTTTTAGATAATATTAGGGCCTATTGATTTCACAATCATCGACAAGCACCCATTTAACACCTTAATTTAACATGAGCTAAATTCAACAACAAACAAATAACAAAACATCATCTGACTGTGTAAAGTTAATAAATTTAATGTTTGCAGTAAAAAACACACCAAATCTAATTGTTATAGCCATCTAGACGTTGAAACGATTTTTAGATAGGCGTAGTATGTAGTTAATCTAAGCAATACTCACCACAGCCATGAGATTTATTAAAGATGATTGACATTAAACACCTAAAAACTATAGCGACCCTCAAAGAAACGGGATCGTTAGTTAATACAGCCCGCGAGCTATTTTTAACTCAGTCAGCTTTATCGCATCAGATTAAAGATTTAGAAAATAAATTAGATTGCCAGTTGTTCGAACGAAAAACTCAACCAGTCCGATTTACACCTCAAGGTATGTTATTACTTGAATTGGCACACGAAATATTACCTAAGTTAGAAGCAACTAAATGCCGATTAAAGGAAAGTTTAAATCAGCCAATCTCACAACTGCGTCTAAGTGTTGAATGCCATGCATGCTTTCACTGGTTATTGCCTACTATTAAAGAATTTAATAATTTCTGGCCTGACATAAAGATTGATTACGAGCGTGGTTTTAGTTACGACGCCATCCCAGATTTATTAAATGATGAATTAGACCTAGTGCTTACATCAGATGTGCGTGAACCCGACAAACTAGAATACGCCCACCTATTTGACTTTAAACTTAAGCTAATAGTGGCGCCGGATCATGACTTAGCTAAAAAAGCCTACGTAACTGCGCTTGATTTAAAAAACGAAACTATTATTTCTTACCCTATTCCGCGTGAGCGCCAAGATATATTTAAGCATTTTATTCAAAATGCACGTTTTGACGGCACGCTTAAAACAGTTGATCAAGGCTTACTTATATTTCAATTAGTCAGTGCAGGTATGGGGGTAGCGGCCCTACCCGACTGGCTAGTTACCCCTTATGAAAGCCAGGGGTTAATTAAGTCAATTCCATTGGGCGCACTGGGTTTAACCCGCCCGATGTACTTAGCGATGAAAAAAGAGATGAAAGACAATCCAGTTTACCGTCACTTTTTAAACACCTGTAAATTAAATAACGGTCGATAAATCTTAAGCTTATGAGTAACATATTGGTAAATATATTCAACTGTGTTACTCATTATGTTTGAACTTAAAAAAATACTGGGCGGCTTACTTATGCCGTTACCTTTACTGGGCTTGCTTAGTCTGATACTACTTATTTTTGCACTCAAACAACGAAAGCGTGTTATTACCTTATCTTTTTTGAGTCTCGCAACCTTATTACTTGCCAGCACGCCTTGGTTTGCCAACTTATTGATTAAACATAATCAACCTACTTCATTGGCTTTTAATTTCCTTAAGCACCCCAAAATAGACAAAATTGTGGTGCTTGGCTGTGATATAAACCCTAACCCGGCACTCAGCGCTAACAGTCAGCTAGGAAATTGTGCATTAACACGTTTAGTGGAAGGCATTAGGCTCGCAAATATATATCCGCGAGCTCAGCTAATTGTATCGGGTGGGGGTTATGAAAAAATCACCAACAGCGCACTCATGTATAAAACGGCAATTAGCTTGGGTATTAATAAAAATCGTATTGTACAAAATCCAAACGCAATGGACACAGCGCAAGAAGCCGCATTTTTAGCCTCAAAACTTGTCGACTATAATACCGCTTTAGTTACCTCTGTAAGTCATATGCCCAGAGCAATAAATTTATTCAATGCACAAGGTGTCGCAGCAATCCCAGCAGCAACTGACTACCACAACTTTGCCGCTTACCCGCGGTACAAGCAACTCATACCCAACGCAAAAGCATTATTAGTGGTAACTCAATTTGCCCATGAAGTTGTCGGTGATGCATGGATAAAAATACGTCGTACAATAAATCCGGAAGCTCTTTGATTTATTAAATCTTTATTTAGCTAAATATATTATCCCCCTGAAAAACTGCGGTAATTAGTTTATTAACAGGGGGTATTAAAAAATAAAAAACACGATTAGCTATAAACAAGCCTATATTTGTTATTGTTGATGGGTTTTAACCTCTGCAGCCTGGTTCCAAAGACGATACAGTGTGAGCAAGAATACACAAAGAAATAATAAACTGAGGGCTGTTAGGTTCTCAACCCCTAAAGAATCAAAGGTAGCGCCAAAAGTAAAGCCTCCACCAACTAAAACAACGACCCAAACCAGTGCAGAGCATGCGTTTAATAGGCTAAAACGGCGCCAACTAATCGAGGTGAGCCCAATCGGTAGAGCACCAATAGTACGAAGCCCTTTTGGATACCGATATAAAAAAATGTAGGCAGTGCCATAACGATTTGCAAGCTCAGTGGCTCTTTTAAATAACCGACCTAGTCGGTTTGGCTTTTCAAGCCATGTAGTGCCATATGTTCTTGCGAGAGCAAATCGTAATTCATCCCCCAAATATCCGCCCGTAAAAGCTACCAGAGCAACATAACCAACATCAAGTGCACCGGTATGTGCAGCATAGCCTGCAAATAAGGGTAACCACCCACTTTTTAAAGCACAATAACCAAAAAGTAACAAATAAACCAACAACCCATATTGCTGTATTAAATCCAACATGCCTTCCATTTTATACCTTTATGTTGAATTGCCTGGCGGCGAGAAAATAACATTTTAATTTAAACGGGATAATTGCAGCGAAAGATCTGTTATGTACCAATGCAATAGAAGCTTCCTTTGGCTTGATAAAGTAGTTAGTTTTTTTTGAATATTTTAAATAACCTACTCAGGATAAATGATGAGTAGGTTATATTAATGACATTGCTTTTACAGCAAGCGTTTACACTGGGTTATCTATATCAATAAATGTTACGTCAAAACTATATTGCTCTGCGAGAAGCTCTCCCAGCGCTTTAATACCGTATCGCTCAGTGGCATGGTGGCCTGCAGCAAAAAAGTCGATATTTTGTTCACGTGAACTGTGAATAGTTTGCTCTGATGCCTCACCGGTTAAGTAAGCATCTAACCCCTGCTCGGCTGCTAAGTCAATATACCCTTGCCCACCACCAGTGCACAGCGCAATGGTTTCAATTTTATCATTACGCACTAAACTTGTCAGTGGCTCGCGATTGAGTACTTGGCCTATTTTTTTAGCAAATTCGCACCCCGTTATCGGCGTTTTTAACCGTCCTCTCATTGCGACACTGTTGTTAATTGGCTCTAAACCCACCTCAATTTCAATATCCAGTAATTGCGCTAGTTGAGCGTTATTGCCAATTTCAGGGTGAATATCTAATGGCAAATGATAAGCAAATAAATTAATGTCGTTAGCTAAAAGCGCAGCCACACGACGTTTTTTCATGCCAGTAATTGGTTGCGACTCACCTTTCCAAAAATAGCCATGGTGTACCAAAATAGCATCGGCATTTTTTTCAATGGCGGCATCAATAAGTGCTTGGCTTGCTGTAACACCGGTTACTATGGTGCGTATCTCATCTTTACCTTCTACCTGAAGCCCGTTTGGACAAAAATCGTTAATGGTTTCTGGTTTCAATAACGTGTTTAACAGTTGATTAAATTCTCTACGTTGCATACTACTTACCTTACTTTGCACTGAATTTTGTACAAATTTTGGCGGTTATGCGCTAAAAATGAAAGGAAAATCGCAAAAAATTGAAAAACAGTTCTAAAATAGGTATAAATACCTCTTCTTTATCTGTGAAAACAACGTATAGGGTCTCTGATGAGCAAACTAGACAAAACAGAAGTGTTATCTGCCTTTGAAGCTGCATATGAAGCTGCCAACGGTAAAAAACCTGAAATAACAACTAAACCTGGCTGGTACAGCGTTGATGGTGGCAAGAATATGCGCCTAGCTGATGTAGCAGAGCTGACTAAAGAATTAAGCTCTGGAAAGTCTACAAAAAAAGCTGCAGTAAAAGCACCCGCTAAAAAAACTAAAAAAGCTGCTCCTGTAAAAGCACAGAAAAAAGCGCCTTTCACCGTGATCACTGAGAACGAAGAAGGTTACACAGCAGAAGAGCTTTGGATAGTAGAGCTTGCTCGTAAAGATCACGACTGTCGCCTACCGCGCGGTGTAGTGTAATTTACTGAGTGCTCAGTTTAAAAGAAACCGCGTTAAGCGGTTTTTTTTATGCCCGTCACTTGTTATTAACTACATAATAATTAATCTGAGCTCTAGCTGTTTAGATAAATACAGCATAAAAAAAGCGACCGACTAGCCGCTTTTTTATCAGTAAGCCTATACATTATTCAAAAAATAATGGGGCACGTTGTTTTTTACCAACTTCGTTCATCGTTGCTGCGTCGAACAAGCGGCCGTTGATCATGGTGTAATCAATTTTGTCTGAATCGCGGATGTTTTTCAGTGGGTCGCCATCAATAACCATTAAATCTGCCAGTTTACCGACTTCTAATGAGCCTACGTTTTTATCTAAACCTAGGTATTTAGCAGGATCGAGCGTTGATGCTCGAATAGCCTCAAGCGGCGTCATACCACCTTGAGCAAACATCCACATTTCCCAGTGCGCACCTAAACCTTCACGCTGACCATGTGCACCTAAATTAACCAGTACACCTAAATCTTGTAGTTCAGCTGCCACACGTGCATTGTTAAAGTGGTTATAGTGATGATCAGGCGCTTTAACACGACGCATTGAACGTGGTAATAATTGATTTTTTGGCACAAACTTGCTCAATCGAGGATGATTCCACACATCAGTTTTATCGTACCAGTAGTTTTCACCCCAAATACCGCCATAGGCAACCACCAATGTAGGCGTATAACCTACATCACTTTGTGACCACAACTGCTTAATATCATCATAAATATGTTCAACCGGAATGGAATGCTCAATCCCTGTATGCCCATCAACCACCATACTCAAGTTATGTTGTAATAATGAGCCCCCTTCTGGCACTACCATCATTTCAAGTTCACGACCAGCCTCAATCACTTGCTGACGCTGCTCTCTGCGAGGTTGGTTATAAGACTTAACACTAAACGCCCCTACTTTTTTCAAGCGTTCTAAATGAAATTTAGCATCATCTAATGAATCAATATGCGAAGTATAACCAGGCATATTCGCGCCATATAAAATAGTACCAGTAGAAAAAATACGCGGGCCGACAATCATACCGGCTTTTTGCATTTCACTGGCAGTGAATATTTCAGTGGTGTCGTTTGATGGATCGTGGATGGTGGTAACACCTAGCGCAAGGCCTGCAAAGTTTTTCCAGTTTTGTTGTGGGATAATTTCATCGCTTGCTTGTGAGCCATGTGCATGTGCATCAACCATACCAGGCATAATTGTTTTGCCTGTTACATCAACAATCTCAGCATTTTTTGGAATGCTAATATCTGCAGCAGAGCCAATAGCTTTAATATGTTTACCATCGGTAACAATAACGCCATTTTCAATGACTTTTTCGCCGTCCATGGTAATAATTTTTGCGCCAGTTAAGGCAATCATGCCTTCTGGTTCAGCCATTTTTTTGCTAAAACCAATGTTAGTCCCGCTTTTGACTTTAACCCCTTGGTCATCGGCTTTATTAATAGCAAACATTCCCTCTAAACTGGCATGGTATAGCTCAGGGCCAAGTGTCCAATAGAGTTTATTGCTGTTGGCACTCCAGCTAATATTTTCACCAGCACGAACAGATAATTGCTCAATTGGAAATTGGCTGTCTTTAGGCCCAATATTAATGGTCTTACCACGCTCAACAAACGGTGTTACAAACACTTTAAAGCGCTCTGCAAATGCTAAGTACTCACCATCAGGCGATACCCTAAATTCAGTGGCATGCTCTGATTCATAGAGTTTGCGCACTTTTTTACTTTCAAGCTCAACCACACTTAACGTTGGTTTAGGCCATGGGCTCATAATATAAACACGGTCATTGGCACTACCAAACTGCGGTTGATAACCACTTTTAGAAATTAGTTCACTCTTACCGCCTTTAGCACTGACACTGTAAACCCCAGGGTGCAGTGACCATTTAGGATTTAAAATACTGCCACCACTGGCTTTACGATAAACTACAGTTTTGCCATCAGGGCTAAAGGTAGGCTCTACATATTTACCCGGTTCATCGGTAATCGTATCGCCGCGACCACTTCGTGCAGAGACAACGCGCACTGTGCCTTGTTCGTTATCGTCCCACGTGGTGTAGACAATTTTTTTACCATCACGCGAGTACTGTGGAAATAACTCATAATGATCGGTTTGCTTGGTTAAACGTTTGATTTTTCCTGAGTCTAAATCGCGTTTATAAATATGACCCAGTGCTTCAAACAATGCCGTTTCACCATCTGGGCTAATTTGTACATTTCGCAGCATTTTTACATCAAATTCTTCAGTATCGATATTTTGAGTAAAGCGCACCGCTTTTTGAATTTTTTTCGTGGTGTCTATTTTGAATGCAATATCGCTGACAGATTTATCATCGACATTGAGTTTATGAATGGTGCCACCAGCCCAAAATACTAACTCTTCATTATCTGGTGTCCACGCAATTGTTGGGTATACCCCATGAATAGCCCATGTTTCTTGCATATCGCGCTCTAGCTTGTCATATAGCTTGGTATGCTCACCGCTGGTTAAATCGTATAAGTACAAGCTAGTTTGAAAGTCATCACGCTTTACATAGGCAAGTTTTTTACCATCAGGTGACGGAGTTGGTCTGATTGCCCCACCCATACCACTAATAATCGTTTCTATTTCACCGGTTTCACGATCATAGCGCTTAATTTTATAAATACCCGCAACCGAATCTTTTGAGTAATGAAAGGTTTTACCTGGGGTGGCATCATGAGAAAAATAAACATAACGGCCATCAGGTGAAAACATCGGCTCACCTAAATCTTTTTGATCGTTTTCACGTTTAGTCAGTTGTACCCCTTTACCACCCGCTTTGTGATAAAGCCAAACTTCACCCGCGCCCAAAGAACGACTGGCGGTAAAGTGCTTACGTGCAACTAAATAATCGCCATCAGGGCTCCATGCCGGGCTATTAAGTAAACGAAACGTTTCGTCCGTTACTGCAGTTTGATTCTCGCCATTAACGTCCATAACCCAAATATTATCACCGCCCCCCTGATCTGAGGTAAATGCGATATGTTTACCATCTGGGCTAAAACGCGGCTGCATTTGCCATGCGATATCTGAGGTTATTTGAGTGGCTTTACCACCACTCATTGGCATAGTGTAAATATCGCCCAGTAAGTCAAATACTAAGGTTTCTCCATCAGGGCTTATATCTACATTCATCCATGTGCCTTGCTCTACACTAATAGAAGCATCTACAAATTGCCCTTTTGGTGAATCAACTTGCCATTTTTTTTCATCTGTTTGCTCTGCGTGTACTTGACCCAATGCCAATGAAACTGATAACGCAAGCGCTGTTTGCAGCATTTTCTTCATGCTTATCTCACTTATTATTGTTGCTGTGTGTTGCTCTATTACATGATTGCAACAAAAACGCTAGCAAGTTACCAGCGTAATAGGATGAAGTGCATAAAATTAATGCCAAACAATAGGATCAAATTGATAAAAATCTACCAGCAAACGGTAAATTTCAGGGTCATCGCGGCGTAAATCTGCGGGTTTTTCTAAGAACGTTTCGGTGATCACCGCAAAAAATTCTGCCTCATTTGTGGCTCCGTAGCTATGAATAACATGCGGCATGTTATAAGCAACGTGTGTTTTTAACTGCGAAAACGCTCGGCTAAATACCTTGCCCCATTGTTGATAGTGAGTCTGTGATGTAAGTAATGGCGTGCCGGTGGTTTTACCGGTCTCTTGATCAAGTTGATGCGCAAACTCATGAAACACTAAATTATGCCCGTCACTGGGTAAGCGGTTACCCTCAAGCACATCATGCCAGCTCAGCACCAGTGTGCCTCCTGGCCATGACTCACCTTGCCTTACGGTATTATGAAAACTAACAAGTCCTGCGTTATCGCGACTTGATTGAGGCGCATAATAGGCGCTGGGATAGAGTAAAATTTCCTTCACGTTTTTATACAAAGGCCAAGGTTTATTTAGTACCAGCAGGCAAGCATCGGCGGCAATAATGAGTTTCATTGCTTCAGTTAGTTGCAACCCATCACAGCCAACAAAGCGCTTTTCATTTAAAAACCACACAATATGACGAGCCAACTTGGCTCGATCTGCATCAGTCATTTTGTTATAAATTGGCATAGCCCGCAGCAACAGCGCATGCTGTTGTGGGCTTAATGATAAATGACTGTATTTACGGCGCCACAGAGTATTTTGAATATCAGGCCAACGCCAAAAAATAACGACAAACGCAAAAAGTAAGAAAATCAATAATCCGTTTACCATTTAATAGCCCTATAATTATCTATACAGTATTAATTGGTCCATAAAACTAGAATTCAATTATTTAACACTAAATAAAAAGCCACACATCTGTTAGAGCGTGGCCTTTTCTTTAACAAGTGAACTGTTTATTTATATCATTCTAGCGATACAAAGGCTGCCATGCACATGTACGATAGCCATATCGTTCAAAATAGAAACGATTACAGTTGGTGTCATAATTACTTGAGCCAACATCAATGCGATGCTCACTTATATATTTATTATGCAGAGAAACCTGTTGCCCATTATACAATAAAGTAAAGTGGACATGAGGACCTGATGATTGGCCGCCCTCACACAATGCTTGATTATAATTATTTGCATAGCGACCTAACCATGCACCAGGTTGAACATAATCACCACTGCTATATTGAAGGTTTGACATGTGGTAGTAGTTGGTTGAATAGCCACTGGCGTGTGTTACTCGAATATTGCAGGAAGAAAAGCGAGTTACCGTTCCGCCATGCGCAGCTTGAACAAACGGAGTATTAGCGCCCCAGCCACCAGAGCCATTGTTAAAATCAAGTGATGAGTATGGGTAGCCAGAACCTGTATTTGAGTGAGCGCCACCACTGTACCAATAGCCAGACGGCCACGGTAAATTCATTTCAAAACTAGCGGCTAAAAGTTGCTTTTCATTATTTTGATCTACACTATTCAATGAACGTTGCAATTGACTAGTGTTACTAGGAAATACACGGTCAAACGTAGCTAAAAACTCAGTCAAAGTCTGTTGATTATTTTTAGAGTTTGATGCCAGTCTATCGCTATCTGCAAACAGACTTACTAGAGCCGCAGTTGCAGCTGTGCTACTCGTAGTTTGGGTTGCCTGATTGCGTTTTTTTAACTTATCTTGTGACTCTTGCCACTGCTTATATGCATAAAAGCGTTGACTTAATTTCATCACTACGTCTTTTACTTGCGCATCAAAACCATGCTTGTCTGTTATACCAGCTAAAGGGTTCTCAATATCAGCATTTGGGTTTGAAAGTAAGCCACTTTGTTGCTCTATCAGCGCTAAAATTACTTTTGGATTAATACTGGTATAACCTGCCCAGTGTAAAATGAGCTCTTTTTTATCTTCAATTGCTGACGCATGCAAAGAAAAAAAGTTATCCCAATCTTCGTTTAATAATGAGTCATTAAACACAAATTGCGTATCATCAATAGTCAGTAAAGAGTTAAGCTTGAGTGATGCTAAAGCCTGTTTAGTAAACAAAAAGTCATCATGCTTATCGCCTTCTGCTAATACCACGGGTGAGGCCCCTAGAAGACTTGCGAATGTAATATTAATTATCTTGTTTTTCATCTTATATTCCTTAAGTAAAAAGCAAAAAAACCCCTAATGGGTACACAAGGTATAGCACCCAAATTAAAATAAAGTTAATTAATATTACTTATGCTTACATATAATTACTTAATGAATTAACTTAACCTACACAAATAATAAAGAAGTTGAAATTCTCTATATGATAAAAGCTGTCGGAAAAAACGATTTAACGCATTAAAGCAGCTCTTTTTAGGAAGCTATGCACTCAACCCTATTTCGGCCATTGTTTTTTGCCTTGTATAAAGCTTGATCAGCACGAGATAATAACCGATCATAATCATCGACGTTATCTGAGTCAGAAACACCAAAGCTCACGGTTACGCTAAGCCCTTGGGCAATAGACGAAAAGTCTTTATTTTCAATTTCTTTGCGTAATTGTTCACATAATTTCTGTGCTTGCACAGTATTCATGTCAGGAAATACAAATGTGAATTCTTCACCGCCCCAACGAGCCACTTCTTGCTCGCCTTCACAATGCGCTTTAAGAATATTGGCGACTTCACATATAACCTGATCGCCAATCAAATGAGACCAACCATCATTAATGCGTTTAAAGTGGTCAATATCCATAATGGCAATCGCAAGCGGAGTATTACGCGCTTTAAAATCTGTAAAGTTGTCGGCCAGCCAACCATCAAATGCACGGCGATTCGGTAAGTCGGTGAGCTGATCATGGGTAGCTTGATAAGCAAAGGCACTAGCTTGCTCTTGCAGTGCTTGGGTTTGCTTCACCACTCGGCTAGTTAGCTCTTTTTCTACTTGCTTATAGCGATACAAGCGATAACGATATGCACTATATATGACAACCACAAAAATAAAAAACACCACTAGCTTAAAGCTGGTTTTTTGCCAAAAATGCGATTGAATTTCAAAATGAATCACTTTGTCATTTTGCTGCCAATCGGTATTAGGATAGGCAGAACGCACTGCAAATGAATATTTACCCGCGGGTAAATTAGTATATTCAGCTGTTGCAATATGAAAACGATCAACCCATTCATCGTTAAAGCCTTTCATTTTTGTTTGAAAGTTTAATCGCTGCGGCATGATAAAACTTAAGCCCGCATAATGGAACGACAGTCGTGTAACTCCAGGTGGCAAAACAAGTGTGTCACCATCAACAGGCAATAACATGGGTTTACCATCTACAGAAAAACTTTCTACAATAGTTGGTAACGGTATCTCGGTGGCTTCTTTTAATCGTGCGGGTTTAACCGTACTCACCCCTTTTGCGGTGGCAAACCAAATAGTACCATCTGAATGCGCTGTAGCCGAAGGCGTTGACCCTCCATTGGCTTGCGCACTGAGCATGCCATCGCCCTCATCGTATAATTGAAAAGCTAGCGTCTGACTACCTTTTGTAGCTGAATCTAGCAGCTGATTAACCTGCTTATAATTAACTTCAATAATGCCACGGTTACTTGATAGCCAAAGTGAATCTTTAAAGGGCACAATTTGAAAAAGCTTATCAACCGGTAATCCTAACTCCCTCCCTAAAATAGTCATATGGCCATTTGAATGTTGATAACGCAATAAACCTCTATCGGTCGCCATCCAGGTATATTTATCGTCAATATAAAAGCCAAACGCATATTTAGCCAAAAACGCTTCAGGGAACTGAATTGGTTGAAATTTCTCCGTATTGGTATTATAAACTACTACGCCATTGCCAGTTCCTATCCAAATATTTGCCCTCTTATCTTCACTCAAAGCTAGAATAAAGCCACTCGGCAACTCTTTCTCATTAGTAAATTGGTCTAAGCTGCCGTCGGTATTAACTCGCGTTAACCCCATGGCTGAACCTACCCATAAACGATTTTTTGAATCAAAAAGTAACGATCGTACTTCATTACTACCAAGGCCATTATCACGATTTAAGTAAGGTACAAGCTCGTTATTAACCACCTTCAACACACCTGAAGTGTATGTACCGACCCAAACATCACCTTGGCTTTGTTCAAGTAAGCTCAATACTGAATAAGGAGAGCCTTGCTTAGTACCTTTAAGATGGGTAATTTTATTGTTTTGCAGCCGATCTAAGCCTGTACTCCCGCCTATCCATAAACTGCCATCAGAATGTGACAGTACCGTGCGTACATAATCGCTAGATAAGCCTCGCTTTTTTCCCCACGATGAAAACGGGGCTTCTCTTAACCTAAATACACCCGCGTTGGTCCCTACCCAAATACTGTTTTCTCTGTCTTGTAATAACGACAATATGCGGTTTGCAGGTAAGCCATTTTTAGCATCTAATTGCTCTATGCCATCAACACTGAGTCTAAATACCCCTTTATTAATAGTGCCAAACCACAAATCACCATGGTTATCTTCTAATAAACTAGAAATAGACTCTGCATTAAGCTGTGGATGGGGTGACTCAAACACATTGCCATTTAATACTCGCGCACCTCTTTCACTTCCAATAACAAGGCGTCCTTCACGGGTAATCAATAGAGTATATACAGGTGCATCTGGCAAACCATGATGTGGAGTCATCAATGTAGGCGTGTAATTAACTATTTTATACAGCCCATCACTGGTTGCCGCCCATATAATGCCCTGCTTATCTTCAATTATTCTGTAAGCACTGACGTTTTGTATTATTGGGATATCTTGAGTGCTTTTGGCAGGTCGATAAAACACACCATCATTTTCAAGTGCTAACCACAAATCCTCGTTTTTACTCTTAAATACGTGATTAACCATTGCTTGGGCGTTAGGTTGAGTGTCCCATTGTCGGTGCTGATATAAACTAATACCGCCGCGCGCTCCGGCTATGAGTAAGCCGCCATCGGATGTAGGAGTAAGCGCACGTACGCCTGAATCGGGCAAATCAGTAATTTCTGAGCGGGTAAATAGTTTAAATTCTTGACCGTTAAAGCGGGCAAGCCCTTCCCAAGTAGCCACCCATAAATAGCCATCTTGTGTTTGTGCAAGGCTATTAATGCTATTGTGAGGAAGGCCCGAACGGGTATTCCACGTTTCAAAAAAATAATCGCGCAACGGCAGCCGAGTCTGTTGCTGAGCATTAACAGTAAAAATCACCAACAAGAAACATAAAATCACCAAGCGATTCATCAGACACTGCCTTTATAATTATTAGTTTTTATATTTGAGTAAATTCAAGGTGAAAATTTAATTAGAAAACATCACCAACAAATAATAACATAAGATTTACAACTTTTTCATTAAGTATTATCACTCAAACTATCAAATGTATGTTGCAATCGTTGGATGAACTTAGCCACATGTAGTCCATCTAATAACGCATGATGGACATCAATTGATAGTGGCATTTCGCCTGTATCGGGGTTGTATTGACCAAACACAAATTTAGGGATGCCACAGCTTTGGCCCTGGGTAAACGCATGCGAAAAGCTGCTAAAGTTTAACCAAGGTAAAACAGAAACGTGAATTAAATCAGCTTGTCCTTCAGTTGCTGCAAAGGCATCAGAAAACAGCGGGTTTAACCTTGCTTCATGACTAATCGCTTTTGCTTTATTAGCAAACTCATTTAACGAGTTTTGCTGTTTAAAATAACTAAAGCGAAACGAGTCATCATCGGCAAGCTCAACCACACTCGCGCGCGTGGTGTTTAAATAATAAGGTTTTTGATTAACAATACGCAGCATCATCGGCTCATACTCATGACATGCTTTTAATAAGCAATAAACATAACCATGAAAAAAAGCACGATTAGTTTGTTTACACGCGGTATATAACTTTTTAGCACTGAGCTTTACACAAACATTAAAATAAGGCTGAGTGAAGTTTTGAAACAATTCAAAATGTTGTTTGCGCGGCCACTGATCAAAATCAATAGCCCGAAGAGATAAATCGGCAGAAGACATAAAGTATACACAGAGCAAAAGTAAAATTTTACCTCGCTTTGCCTGTATTCGCATTAATTAAAATGATGCTTTGGGTGTAGTTATACCAAAGTCTTATATAGGCATAAAAAAAGGAGCGATAGTCGCTCCTTAGTTGAACTAAATAAAAAACTTAAAGTCCGTTTTCAATAATTTCTTGAGCAAGTTCATCAGCAATTAAATGCGTTGATTTTTGTTCTTTTTCACTACGGGTAAATATTTCGCTTAATGTATCGAAAATTTTCTCTACGTGTTTATTAGACGCCTCTTTACTGTAACCTTCAGGCGCTGTTTCGTAATACACGTTAATAATACCGCCTGCATTTATTACATAATCTGGTGCGTATAAAATACCTTTTTCACGTATAATTTCACCATGGCGTGATTCTGCAAGCTGATTATTTGCACAACCTGCAACAATAGTCGCTTTTAAGCGAGGGATTGTTGTGTCATTAATAGTGGCACCTAACGCACAAGGCGCATATACATCAACATCTAAGTCGTATATTTCATCAATACCAACCGCTGTTGCACCAAAATCGTTGACTACACGCTCAACTGCAGCTTGGTTAATATCAGTAACAAATAATTGTGCACCAGCTTCAGCCAAATGCTTACATAATCCATAAGCTACTGCACCTAATCCTTGCACAGCTACTTTAATGCCTGAAAAATCTTGAATGCCGCGTTGGTGATGAAGTGCTGCTTTCATACCTAAAAATGTGCCGTAAGCTGTAAATGGCGATGGGTTACCACTTTTGCCTTCAAGGCCTAGCACGTAATTTGTTTCTTTGTTCATCAAAGCAACATCATCACAGGTGATGTTTACGTCTTCTGCTGAGTAGTAACTGCCATTTAAACGCTCTAATTGACGACCAAATGCACGGAATAACTGTTCAGACTTGATCTCTTTTGCATTGCCAATAATAACTGACTTACCACCACCAAATGGCAAGCGTGCCACAGCATTTTTATAGGTCATCCCTTTTGATAAGCGCAATACGTCGTAAACTGCATCCTCATCGTTGGAATAATCCCACATTCTACAACCACCTACAGCTGGGCCTAAATTTGTGTTATGTACCGCAATAATAGCCTTTAAACCAGACGCTTTGTCTGAACAAAAAACCACTTGTTCATGGTTATCAAATTCAACTTGATTAAATACAACCACTTTAAATACTCCGAAAATAATGGGCCCTTTTGGGCAAGCACGCTACAAATTGACGAGACTTTATCACTTCAGTTGATGGTTCGCCACACTATGAGTAGATAAACCAAATAAACCGCACTCAATAGAAAAATAAAACGGTTTATCGCGATAAATAAGCATAAAAAATTTAATAATAATTATATTATTAAGTATAAAAGCTAAAAACGTCATCGCGATTAAAGTTTACGCTTACGTGAACGTCACTTTGAATTTATATGTAAACTTAATAGTACATCTTGAAAAAGAACACTACATCATAAAATACAATGGGTTATATAATATCTGTCTGCGCAGTATAAACTGGTCTGAGGTGTTTAAGTATCTGCAAATTTTAAAAATAAAAAAACGAGCACGGGGTGCTCGCTTTTATGATTGCTGTTTATACAGAAAACTTACTTCATTTTACTGTCTAGTTCTTCAATTTTTGCTTTCCAAATTGCAGGACCTTGGGTGTGAGCATTTTCACCTTCGCTGTCAACGGCTACCGTTACTGGCATATCTTCTACTTCAAATTCGTAGATAGCTTCCATACCTAAATCTTCAAAGGCAACAACACGTGCTTTTTTAATTGCTTTAGATACTAGATAAGCCGCACCGCCTACAGCCATTAAATACACTGACTGATGCTTTTTAATAGACTCAACCGTTGCAGGGCCACGTTCAGCTTTACCAATCATTCCCACGATGCCTGTTTTTTCTAACATCATGTCAGTAAATTTGTCCATACGAGTAGCCGTTGTCGGGCCTGCAGGACCTACTGCTTCATCGCCTACTGCATCCACAGGACCAACGTAGTAAATAAACTTGTTATCAAAATCAACACCTTCAGGTAAACCTTCCCCTGAGTTGATCATATCTTGCAGACGCTTATGAGCAGCATCTCGACCCGTTAAAATAGTACCTGAGAGTAAAACGGTTTCACCCATTTTCCATTCTTTAGTGTCTTCTTTAGTCAGGGTATCTAAATTAACACGGCGTGTGCCCTCACCGACTTCGAAAGTCACTTCTGGCCAGTCTTCTAATTTAGGTGCTTTTAAATTCGCAGGGCCTGAACCATCAAGCGTAAAGTGAACGTGGCGCGTAGCAGCACAATTTGGGATCATAACCACTGGCTTTGAAGCCGCGTGAGTTGGCGCCGTTTTAATTTTAATATCAACAACCGTGGTTAAACCGCCAAGACCTTGCGCACCAATACCTAATTTATTCGCACGTTCAAAAATTTCTAAACGCAGCTTTTCTTCTGTTGTTTCTGCGCCGCGCTCAATGAGTTCATGAATATCAACCGGATCCATTAATGATTCTTTCGCCATTACCGCTGCTTTTTCTGCAGTGCCACCAATACCTATGCCTAGCATACCTGGTGGACACCAACCCGCCCCCATTGTTGGTAACGTTTTTTCTACCCACTCGGCCACATCGTCAGATGGGTTTAACATCACCATTTTACTTTTGTTCTCTGAGCCACCACCCTTAGCAGCCACCATCACCTCAACTTTATCGCCTGCAACTAAGTCAATGTGTACAACTGATGGCGTATTATCTTTAGTATTTTTACGTGTTCCCGCAGGGTCGGCAACAATCGATGCACGCAATGGGTTATCTGGATTTAAGTACGCACGACGCGTCCCCTCATCTACCATTTGTTGTACTGTTAAGTCGGTTTTATCCCAATTAACATCCATACCTACTTTTACGAAACAGGTGATGATCCCAGTATCCTGACACAGCGGGCGCTTACCTTCTGCCGACATACGCGAGTTAATTAAGATTTGTGCAATCGCATCTTTAGCGGCTTTGCTTTGCTCTTTGTTATACGCTTTTTCTAGCGCTTGAACAAAATCAAGAGGATGATAAAACGAGATGTATTGCAAGGCATCTTCAATGCTATCAATAAAGTCTTGCTGACGAATTGTACTCATAGTGGTTCCTTAAGTTGTTGTTACGCACGCTGCACGTAAGCGATATCAAACCCGTGACGGTGGTTCGAACTGTTTTCAACCACAGCGCTCACTAAACGCTGCCAAATAAATTTGACTTATGATACCCTCCCAGCCCGTTTCGAGCCAGTTCTTAAAGGGATACTAAATGCTAAACAATAAAAAAAATTGTGTTGAATTAGCCATATCACAAAATTGTATAGAGGTATTTTCGCATTTTGCTCATTTGCCCTACGCCATTTTGCTAGATTCGGGTGATAGCGATCACATTAACAGTCGTTTTGACATAATTGCTATTGAGCCTCAAAGCACTCTGGAAGTTAAAAATAATCTAACCGTTTTTAATAACCAAGCGAGTGCTAAAAGCTGCTTTGAAATAATGAACGATGAATTAGCTAAGCTTGATACAACAAAAGCCGCCCACAATTTACCCTTTAACGGTGGCTGGCTTGGTTATTTTGGTTATGACTTAGGGCGTACCATAGAGCAACTGCCAAGCAGTGCTTTAAACGATATTGATTTACCACAAATGGCCGTTGGACTTTACCTTGATGCACTGATTTACGATAAACAACTGGATACTTGGTTTTATGTTTCGCAGCCCAATGTAAATCGTCTCTGGTTGTATCAGCAATATTTAACGCAACCACCTAAGCACGAAAGCTTTTCGCTTACATCACAGTGGCAGTCAAATATGAGTCAGAGGAGTTATAGCGAAAAGTTTGCAGCGATTGAAGAATACTTAAAAAGTGGTGATTGTTATCAAATTAACCTAGCGCAGCGTTTTAGCGCACATTACCAAGGGTCTCCTTGGGCGGCTTATGTTAAATTAACGCAGGCCAATAAAGCGCCTTTTTCTAGTTTTATAAATCATCCGCAAGGCGCTATTTTATCAATATCACCCGAGCGTTTTATTGCAGTGCACGACAACAAGGTAGAAACAAAACCTATTAAAGGCACGCTACCACGTAAAGCCGATGCTTTAGAAGATGCAAAACAAGCCACACTTCTGGAAAATTCCAGTAAAGACCGCGCTGAAAATGTAATGATAGTAGACCTGCTACGAAATGATTTAGGTAAAGTCGCAAAACCGGGCTCTGTTGTTGTACCTTCTTTATTTGCTATTGAAAGCTTTCCGGCAGTACACCATTTGGTAAGTACAGTTACATCCATCCTTGATGAAGGAAAAACAGCAGTCGATCAACTTGAAGCTGCATTCCCTGGAGGGTCTATTACCGGGGCACCAAAAGTGCGCGCAATGGAAATAATAGAAGAGCTGGAGCCACACAGACGCAGTATTTATTGTGGCTCTATTGGCTATATTAGCGCCTGCGGTAATATGGATACCAGTATTACCATTCGAACTTTAGTTACTCATCATCAGCAAATACATTGTTGGGCTGGCGGTGGCATTGTTGCTGATTCAAAAGTCGAATTGGAATATCAAGAAACATACGATAAAGTAAATAAAATACTCCCTATATTAAATGAAGGTCGCTTTGAATAGTGAAACCATTTCGGCTCGTTTTCAATTAAACCGCAGTTTAGCCGTGGATCAGCTCAAAGATAATAAAAAAAAGCGCGCCAGTGCAGTGATGCTACCTTTGATTGATATAGATAACGAAGCACATGTTTTATTGTGTAAGCGGCCAACCTATTTACATCACCACCCTGGGGAGATTTGTTTACCGGGTGGTAAATTTGAAATTAATGATGTTAACCTGCGCACTACGGCACTGCGTGAATTACATGAGGAGCTAAACATTCCCCCGCATAATGTTCAAGTTTTAGGCCAGCTGCCGGAATACTCTACCCTTACTGGATTTACTATACGTCCTTTTGTGGGCTTAATTAAAAAAGAAACGGTATGGGAGAACGATCATAACGAAGTACAAGCCAGCTTTTTACTCTCTATAAAAGCACTGAACAACGAAGCTAATTGGCAACCAATCCCCTTTGAACGTAATGGAAAAGCCCTAACTTTAAATGGCTTTATCACTCCTCACGGGCTTTTGTGGGGTGCCACAGCCAGCATTATTAAAAACTTTACAAAACAACTCGCCATACCAGTTTAAATCTTTGCTAATAAGGGTTACACACCTGCATTTCCACGTTATTATAGTCGACCGTTCAAAGAACAGCTTAATGCTGAGAAAACTAAGTAGAGACACACATTATGATCAGTGCATTTGACATGTTTAGCATTGGTATTGGCCCCTCATCGTCACATACCGTCGGCCCAATGCGTGCATCACGCTTATTTGTTAATGACCTAGATGAGCAACAACTATTAGCAAATGTAACCGATGTAAAAGTAGAGCTTTACGGCTCACTGGGGCAAACAGGTGTTGGTCATGGTTCGGGAAAAGCAGTGATCCTTGGCCTAGCCGGTTATGACCCTGAAACCATTGATGCCGATTTAGTGGACGATATTTTAGCAAAAATAGAAAATGAGCAGGTTATTTATCTAAACCAAACTCATAAAGCTAAATTCCCTAAACAAGGCGCTATTGTTTTTCATCGTAGAAAAACACTCCCTAAACATTCCAACGCAATGGAAATTATTGCCTATAACAATGGCGAAAAAGTATATAGCAAAGTTTACTACTCTATTGGTGGCGGGTTTATTGTTACAGATGAAGAGTTTGAAAAAGAAAAACAAGCGGCCTTAGATATTCGCGAAGAAAACCCTGCCCCGTTCCCGTTTGGAACGGCTAAAGAATTACTCGAAATGTGTAAAGAGTCGGGTTACAGCGTATCAACGTTAATGATGAAAAACGAAAAAACCTTACGCAGTGAAGAAGCCATAAAAGATGAATTATTTAATATTTGGCAAGTAATGAAAGCCTGTATTGAACGTGGTATGCGTACCGAAGGTATTTTACCTGGTGGTTTGAAAGTAAAACGCCGTGCACCAAGCTTATATTTAAAGCTCAATGTAGAAGTGAGTAACGATCCACTTCGTGCTATGGATTGGGTTGATTTATTCGCATTAGCAGTGAATGAAGAAAATGCAGCAGGCGGTCGTGTGGTTACTGCACCAACAAATGGTGCAGCTGGTATCCTACCAGCCGTATTAATGTACTATCATACTTTTATCAAAGAAGTTGATCGCGACATTGCTACTCGGTATTTATTAACCGCGGCCGCTATTGGTATTTTATACAAAAAAAATGCCTCTATTTCAGGTGCTGAAGTGGGTTGCCAAGGTGAAGTTGGTGTTGCCTGTTCAATGGCTGCTGGTGCGCTGACTGAAATTGTTGGTGGTAACGTGGTACACGTAGAAAATGCCGCTGAAATTGGCATGGAACATAACTTAGGATTGACCTGCGATCCAGTGGGCGGCTTAGTGCAGGTACCTTGTATTGAGCGTAATGCAATGGGCGCTATTAAAGCAATTAATGCTTCTCGTCTTGCTATTCGCGGTAGTGGAGAACAAAAAGTATCGCTTGATAAAGTAATTAAAACCATGCTCGATACCGGTAACGATATGAAAACAAAATACAAAGAAACCGCTCGCGGTGGATTAGCGGTTAACATTATCGAGTGCTAATTAGATAGCATAAAAAAAGCCGCTTAGTTGCAAAACTAAGCGGCTTTTTCATTACTGTTTATGGCGGTTATTTAACTGGCAATTCGATATCAGCAAATAATTTATCAACATCGTCTTGATTACGCAGCAAACTTGCTCGCTCTACTCGCTCTTTGGTTAAATGCGGTGCAAAACGTTCGATAAAGTCATACATGTAGGTACGTAAAAAGCTACCTTTTCTAAAACCAATCTTAGTGGTGCTTGCTTCAAATAAATGGCTAGCATCAATGCACACTAAGTCGCTGTCGTTTACCTGGTCAATTGCCATAGATGCAACCACACCGACACCTAATCCCAGGCGCACATACGTTTTAATAACATCGGCATCGGTGGCGGTAAATACAATATGCGGCTCAAGCCCATAGGCGTTAAATGCTTTATCAAGCTCTGAGCGACCAGTAAAACCAAATACATAAGTGATCAAAGGATACTGCGCTATATCTGCCACCGTTAAGTTATCGACTTTTTTCGCAAGGGGGTGATCTTTAGCAACCACAATACTGCGATTCCAGTGATAACAAGGCAACATAACTAAATCTGAATATAAGTGCAGTGCTTCAGTAGCAATCGCAAAATCTGCATCACCGCGCGCAGCTGCATCCGATATTTGCTGCGGCGTACCTTGGTGCATATGCAGTGACACTGCTGGGTATTTTTGGGTAAAGCCTTGAATTACGCTTGGTAACGCATAACGTGCTTGGGTGTGCGTAGTCGCAATATTAAGTTTACCTTGATCGGGCAGCGTATGTTCATTAGCAACCGCTTTAATGCCCTCAACTTTTGAGAGTATTTCTCGCGATATGTTAATGATTTCTTCGCCAGCACCTGTAACGTGAGTTAAATGTTTACCACTACGGCCAAAAATTTGTACACCTAGTTCATCTTCTAACATACGTACTTGCTTAGAAATACCAGGCTGGGAGGTAAATAAACTCTCAGCGGTAGCTGAAACATTTAATTTATGATTTTGAACTTCTACGATATATCTAAGTTGTTGTAATTTCATGGCTATGTAGTTTCGTTATAATTCACATTGACAGATAAAAGCGCACCCTAATTAATAGGTAACTATATAAAGGCTGATTAAGGTTACACAATGTAACAATTAATTTATTGAAATTTCAGGTTAACACAATAAATAAAGTTGAGATAGCAATGATTATCAGCAAACAAAACATAACACATTAAGATTTAAACGCTTTATGCATGGTGTTTTTTTTAGTTAATCGGCGCAAAGTTTCCCACCTTTTATATATTTAATGTAAGATTAGATAATAAGGTTAAGAATTTGAGAATTATAACATGATCGTTTCCATTATAATTGTATTAATTGTTGCGCTTATCGTCATTGCACTGTGGGTTAGTGCTGTTCAACAACACAAAGAAAAACAAGAAGCTGAACGACGTAAAGAGCTAACAAAACAAAAAGCTATCATTGAAGAAACTGAAGAGGCGTTAATGAATAGCGCAAATATCCCTCTTTCAGAAGCAACTCAGCGAATATTACAACGTCGTATTCATGATGCGCTAAGTAATATGGTGTCTATTTCAAGCGGTGGTAGCGGACTAAAAAACCGCTTAAAAGAAGCAAAAGAGCGACTACAAAATCCGATTCAAGACGGCTCGGATGGTTTTGTTTTGCCAGGTAATGACAAGCAACTGATATCACTAATACAGGGTATAAAAAAGCTCCGTACTATTATCCGTTCTGAGCACAACAAGGGGAAAGTTGACAGCCAAGCGTTTATTGCAGAAGACAAACGCCTTGAGAAGCTACAACTAAGAATCAACATTGAAAGCCAGATAAAACGTGGTCTAGCAGCTCAAACAGCCGGTATGGTTGGCTCTGCTAGGCAGTACTTTGAAAAAGCATCGACGACGCTAAACAGTGTGTCATTTAATGATGATTACATTACTGCAAAACGAGTTGAAGTTGAAGGCTATCTAGAAACAATAAGCACTGAATTAAAGGCATCAAACGCTACATCATTGAAGAAAAAGAACGAACAAGAGCAAGATGATTTAGACGTACTGTTTGCACCGAAAAAGAAATGGTAATTCATTATCTAATAAAAAAGCCCATACAACTGTATGGGCTTTTTTATAACTGAAATTTAGTCACTATATAAATTTACATACCCAAACTAAATCTAGCTATTTAACAAAAGCATTAAGATAAAAATGCAAACTTAATAATAAACAGTGCCGTTAAAATCCAAACACTAATACTTACCTGATCTTTTTTACCACACAGTACTTTAACTGCTGTATAAGAAATAAAACCCAGTGCAATACCGTGTGCAATTGAAAAGGTCAATGGAGTCATTAACAATACAACACTCACTGGAATTGCATCGGTCATATCATCCCAGTTTACAAACTTTAAGTTTTGTAGCATTAGAACAGATACATATAAGATTGCCCCTGCTGTTGCGTATGCTGGTACCATTTGTGCCAAAGGTGCAAAAAACATCATTAATAAAAAGCAGCAACCTACAACTACAGCCGTTAAGCCCGTTCGCCCCCCCACTGATACCCCTGCTACAGATTCTATGTAAGACGTTGTTGTTGAAGTACCTAGCATTGCACCGGCAATGGTTGCAGTGCTGTCAGCGCTTAATGCGCGACCCAAGCGCGGCATATTGCCGTTTTTATCTGCTAGGCCCGCTTTTTGAGTAACCGCTACCAACGTACCTGAGGTATCAAATAAATCAACAAATAGAAACGCAAAAATAACACTCAACATAGACAGTTCAAAAGCAGCACTAAAATCAAGTTGCATAAAAGTTGGCATTATTGAAGGTGGCATTGCAACAACACCATGATATTCAACTAACCCCATCGACACTGCAATCGCGGTAACGAGTAAAATACTAATTAATACACCGCTTTTAAAATCGCGATAAAGTAATGCCGCAATAATAAAAAAACTAAAAATAGCTAATAGCGGACCCGGTGACGTTATATCGCCTAGCTGCACAAGTGTTGCTGGGCTTGATACAATAATACCAGCACTTTTTAGTGCAATAAGCGCTAAAAATGCACCAATACCGGTTGCTATTGCTTGTTTGAGCACCAGGGGGATTGCATTAATAATCCACTCTCGCACCTTAAATAAGCTTAATATTAAAAATATACACCCTGACATAAACACCGCGCCCAGCGCTGCTTGCCAGCTATAGCCCATACCTAACACCACGCCATAGGTAAAAAATGCATTTAATCCCATACCCGGTGCCAATGCCAATGGATAATTGGCCCACAACCCCATAATAAAACACCCTATTGCAGCGGCAATACAGGTTGCAACAAAGGCAGCACCTTGGTCCATGCCTGCTTCTGCAAGCATAGCTGGGTTAACGAATACGATATAAACCATCGTAATAAATGTAGTCATACCGGCAATACATTCACGGCGAACCGAAGAATCATTTGCACGGATTTTGAATAAGGCTTCGAGCATAATAAACTTGTGGTTGTAAAAAGTGGCGAGATTTTAGCATAAAAATAACTTTTTACAGGACATTTTACCTTGCTATATACTAAACTAGCTAAGTGATTAAAATAACAAACGAAGTAGCATGATCAAAACGACACCAAGTGGCCAAGACTTAGAGCAACAATTAGACAACATTCTTTCTTTTGTAACGCAACCAAGCGATGCAAATCCCCCTGCGAGCTCTAAAAACACCGATCAAGACACATTAAATAAAGCTCTTTATTACCTTAAAAATGAACAAGGCGCCTTAGCCGCAAAATGGATGCGTTTAGCAGCAATGGCAGGAAACTATCGTGCACAGTTTTACTTAGGGCTATTTTTCATTAAAGGCCAAGGTGTGCCACAAAGTGTATTTCATGGGGCTGCGTGGCTCAGCTTAGCTAGTAGCCAAGGATATGAGCCAGCAATAGAGGCAATGAGCGATATACGCAAACACATTAGTACCAAACGACTTAAAGACGCCCAGTGTTATGCCGCCAGCTTATATGAACAAATTCATCAGTTACAATTTTCACATTTGATCCCTATAAGTCACGAAAAATAGTTTTACTACCTAGTAACTCATTCCATCTGTAAATTAATTAAGCGTTTTATAAGTTAAATGCAACAACGCTTAATTTTTTAAACTACTGTATACCTCATGCATTTCAAGATTTATTTAGTTATAGATTAAAAAGCTACCGTCAAAAGTATTCATCCCCAAAAATTATAATCTATTGTTATATATGAACTATTTATTTTTAAATAGTTTCATTATCGTGCTCAGCTGAATAACTGTACAAAAAAATAGCAAAAAACACTTGCACCAAACAACTGTATAAACTACTGTATACATGTACTGTATAAAAACCCAGTGAGTGAGACGATTATGTTACAGCCTATTACCGTAAGAACAGTTAAGAGCTACCAACAAGATGACCAATCTGATTGTGTTAACGTTGTACAAATTGAAGATGAGATTTCAGCGACGTTTGAATTATTAAAAGTATTACACCAATACAATAGCTTAAATGCATGGACACTTTTAATTGCGCCAGACCATGTACCTAGTAAAGCGTTACTTGATTCATGTTCAATTGATACCAGTAAATTATTAGTTATACGCCAAAAACATTTAGTTAATATAGAGTATGTTTTAAGTTCTGCACTTCACAATGGAAATTTTGCAGCGGTGATCACCTGGACCGACATAATAAATAATCAGCAACTATCACAGTTATCATTAAACCTGAGCCATACACGCACTAAGCTGTATTGCTTTAGCAAAAAAAGCGCTCAAGCTGAGATTTCACTAACGCAATAAGCTTGGTAAACTAGCGTTTTAATACACAGTACATTTATTATGACCTCTAACGCCCTACTATGTTTTTGTGGCAGTCAGCAACTTTATGCTGATTGCTGTGAACCTTTTCATTTAAAAACCAAACAGCCACAAACACCTGAGCAACTTATGCGTGCTCGCTACAGTGCATATGCGGTTAAAAAAGCGGCTTTTGTTCGTGAAAGTTACGCAAAAGAAAAGCAAGCTGAAAACTCACTATCAGAAATTAAGGACTTTGCAACTAGTTGCCGCTTTATAAACTTAACCGTATTAGATTCTGGTTATAATGATGAAACAGGGTTTGTAAAGTTTAAAGCCCATTACTTTTACCAAGACTTGTATTGCGAGCTGGCTGAGCATTCAAGATTTATTAAAGAAGATGAACAGTGGCGATACCTTGATGGTGAGATCACACCGGTTGCTGATATCAAAGTGAAACGCAATGATACTTGTCCTTGCGGCAGTAATAAAAAGTATAAAAAGTGTCATAGTGTATAAGTAACAACCACAAAAAATGGGCCACTTGGCCCATTTTCAAAAACTACACTAAACGCAACTTAGCGCTTTATTCGTCATCATCTTCATCGAAGTCTTGACGCTGTGCAGGTCTTGCTAAAATCTCTAAGTAGAAAGAGGTTAAACCTTGCTTTTCAATTTCACTGATGTGATTGTTAATTTCAGCAACGTGAACAACTTGGGCTTCTTCAGCCGTGTTACCAAACTTACAATCGAATGCCCAGTAGTCGGCATCAACAGGTAAAGTTTTATTACGTTCTCTTTTCAAATATTTTTTCACTTCATGCTTTGCAGCATCAACCATACGAGGGTATTTGATTTTCTCATGATTCAGCGTGAATGTTTTCTTCATTACGTTCCTAATTACCTTGGTTTAATGATAATGGCATTTAATGTCATACCATTTGCGCCATTATAGCAATTGCATTTAAATTTTGGATGCTTTTTTTATATTAAATCTGTTATTAACATAAAGCACCTATAAAACCACTAATATAAACACGGTTTATTACAATCCAATGGCGCCTAAAAAATAGCATTTAATAAAATTCAATTAGGCACTAAACAAATGTAATGGCTGGTGGAGGGCATCATTTTGTAAATCATCATAAAATGCCACCGCATCCATTTGAGGGTTTGATAGCTCGGTGTTGGTATTTTGAATTCGTCGACGTACCGCTAATTCACAGTTATCAATTACGTTAAGTGGAATGTGGTTTTTATCATCACGAATATTAAATGGCTCAGGTTTTAAGCACTGAGTTAACTTTATCTCACTCATCCCTTCGGCGCTTCCCATTTTTGCTAAAAGTTCCGTGTTATTTTTGCCAATTAACATATTAAAACTCTCAGGCGCCAATGGCTGCTTTGGGCCCGCACCTAAGTGTTTACGCAAGGTCTCTTCATCAGCTTGATAACCACTTGCATCACTTTTAGGTAAGTGAAACTCACTAAAATCGAGCGCATCATGAGATAGCATTGCTAATAAAAGAGCAAATTCACCCCGACGGCTTTCATGCACACTTTTATTGAGTCGTGTTTTTAATTGACTCTCTGTGATTAACAAATCACCAATCTGCATAGACTTTAGCCTATTTAACTAATTAATAAGTATTTATCGGCTAAATTTGAATTTTCTTTAGCTTTTTTCTTTACTTAAATAAGAAGTTTGCTATTATCTGCCGCGTTGCATTGGAGGGGTTCCCGAGCGGCCAAAGGGATCAGACTGTAAATCTGACGGCTCAGCCTTCGCTGGTTCGAATCCAGCTCCCTCCACCACTTTTCTTAGGCTAAGTTAAGTGGGGCCAAATGCAATAAAAATTAGTGTGGAGGGGTTCCCGAGCGGCCAAAGGGATCAGACTGTAAATCTGACGGCTCAGCCTTCGCTGGTTCGAATCCAGCTCCCTCCACCACTTCTCTTTACTACCTCGTTTTATGTTCTAATTATTCAAAAACCCATTGTAAACTCATCCCATGCTTATTTAACCAAGCGCTTGCTTTTTTGTATTCTGAATAAAATAAACCTACACGATGCCAAAATTGTGCACTGTGATTTAAATACTTTAAATGCGCTAACTCATGCACAATCACGTAGTCAATTACCCAGGTGGGTGCGCTTGCAAGGTGTAAATTAAAGGTAAGCTCACGCCTGCGGTTACAACTGCCCCAGCGACGCTTATACAATTGAATACGAATATTACTCGGTAGCTTTTCACCCATCAGCTGACAATAGTAGTTAACTCGCATTTCAATATAGCTTTCTAATTTCTCATGCAAAAACTGCTCTAGCAAACTTTGATACATTTGCGTTCGATGCTTCACACGTGAAGAAAGACTCAGTAACAGTGTTTGGCTTTCATTGTGCTGCTGCCATTGAGTGCGTGCTGCGTTTTCAAATTGCACATTAACAGCTTCATTAAATAATTTAATGCTATTGGTTTTAAGTGGAAACTGTCGTGTATCGGCTTGAATTTGTTGCTTATGTAACTGAGCATCAATCCAGCCCTGTTTACTCAACAGCCATTCGTTAATTTGTGTTTTCGTTACAAAATGGGGCGCATACACAGTAAGTTCTCGTTGTGCGACTTTAATAGCCACTGTTTTTCGCCGACGGCTTCTTCTTAACGTATAATCTAACAATCTAAAGTGCCTATAAGTTATTATAAAATAAAACTTTCTCTATTAGCTTAATAAGTTAATTCGTAGGAGAAAAAACCAGTTAGTAGGTATCGTTTTAATATTGCTCGATACTAAATAGGCTAAACGATGGATCATAAATCTACCCTTGGCTATTTTAACTGTTGAAGTTTTACTAAACAAAGCCGCTAGCTCTCGAGTTGCACTTTTATGACATTATAATCATGAGAAGTGATTTCATGGCTATTACCACTATTGTCTTTAAAATACATAGAAAAAGTCACGCCATGATCAGCCAATATGGTTTTCACTTGATGCTGCTTAAGATGCTTAAGCCAAATAACAAATTGCTCCCCAGTTGCAGCAAAAGCGATTCCTTTACTACGCCCATCGCCTTCAAATAAAGCCAATCGTGTAGTAGCGCTTTCATCTTCAAGTGTTAAAGGACCTTTTCCCTCTTCATTCCAAAAGGCTAACTCCTCTACTACGGTAAAACCAAGCACCTTTTCATACCACTCAATAGCTTGGTTGAGGCTTTGAACATTTAAATGACAATGATCAATTCCCGAAAGTTTAGGTGTCATCGCGTTGTTCACCAATTTCAGACTTAAGCTGAGCTAAAAAGTCGTGCATGTATGCAGTGCGTCTTTGTGCTTCGGCTTTTGCAGAAGGAGTATTCATACTCTGGGCAATATGCAGTAATTTAATAAAAAAATGATCTAGGGTGTACTTTTTATCGTCAGCTTCTCGGTTTAAACAAAATGGATCATCGGGGTTGTATAATAATCGACTAATAGAGCCGCCTACTTTCATACAACGGCTTACGCCAATAGCACCCAAGGCATCCATTCTGTCAGCATCTTGTACAATCTGTGCTTCAACCGTTTTAATAGCAATATTGGCGCTAAAACTATGTGCGGCAATGGCATGGTGAATATCATCAAATAGCGCGTCATCATAGCCAATAGACGCTAAAAAGTTAATCGCTTTATCCGCGGCCATTGTTGATGCCCTTGCTCTATCTGGGTGATTTTTAGCCACTGCAACACAATCATGCAACCAAGCTGCAGGCAATACAATCGCCATATCAGCCTGCTCTGCTATACATAGCTGCACAGCAACACGCACTACCCGTTCAATATGGGTAATATCATGGGCAACATCCGCATGTACTAAGGATGTAATAAAGTCTCTGCATTGCTGATTAAGTTGCTGTAATGAGGGGCTAAGAGCTGAATTGTCCACCGAATTTCCAAAAATCTATTTAAACGAGTTAATAATGGCTACTTTACCGCGATTTATAAGCCCCTTGCAAAACATTCATTGTATGTTGCGCGAGCCTTGACTAAAATACAGCGCTTATTTATTACTACAGAGAAGCCTTATGTCATCTGCCGTTTACCTGCAAGCTGGTCGCGATAAATCATTAAAAAGAAAACACCCTTGGTTATTTTCTAAAGCCATCAAAAAAATTAAAGGTAAACCTGGATTAGGTGACACGGTAACCATACACGACAGTGAGGGTAAATTTTTAGCCACCGCAGCTTACAGTCCTCATTCACAAATACGTGCTCGTGTTTGGAGCTTTGACGAAAAAGAAGTGATTGATCAACATTTTTTTGAGCGTCGTCTTCGCCGTGCTTTAGAAGCTCGCAGCCATGCAATTGAAGAAGGTGGACTTACCGGCTTTAGGTTATGTGCAGCAGAATCAGACTACTTACCCGGTATTACCATAGATAAGTTTGATAATGTAATTGTGTGTCAATTACTAAGCGCAGGCGCAGAACGTCATAAAGGTGAGATTGTTGGTGCTTTAATGGCTATTTTCCCAGGCTCTACTATTTATGAGCGCTCAGATGTAGATGTTCGAACCAAAGAAGGGCTAGAGCCTATTAAGGGCGTACTTTGGGGGAGTGAACCCACTGCACCTGTCATAATTGAAGAAAATGGTTTAAAAATTGAAGTTGATATTCTAGAAGGCCATAAAACTGGTTTTTATTTAGATCAACGAGATAGCCGTGCTGCACTGGAGCGTTTTTCAAAAGATAAAACCGTATTAAATTGCTTTAGTTATACGGGAACGTTTTCTCTTTATGCCCTGCGCGGTGGCTGTAAACATGTAACCAATGTTGATGTTTCACAACCAGCACTTGATACAGCGAAGCGCAATGTTGAGCATAACAACCTTGATTTAAATAAAGTCGACTTTGTAAAACAAGATGTCTTTAAATTATTACGCCAATACCGTGAAGACGGGGTGATGTTTGATACGATCGTTATGGACCCGCCTAAATTTGCCGATAACAAGGCGCAGTTAACTGGGGCGTGTCGCGGTTACAAGGACATCAATATGATTGCGATGCAAATTTTAAAGCCCGGCGGCACTTTGCTAACATTCTCATGCTCTGGTTTAATGGAACAAAACTTGTTTCAAAAAGTAGTCGCAGATGCAGCCCTTGATGCAGGTAAGGATTTACTGATCATGGAGCGCTTAAATCAAGCAGCTGACCACCCTATTGCAGGCAGCTATCCTGAAGGTTTTTACCTTAAAGGGCTTATTTGTAAGGTTTACTAAAAACTAATTAAGTAGTTAGTTAAACTCTACAATTTCAAGCCCTGCGGTTATCGTGCCATCCTCTTCTGTGCTGGCACGTATTACCTTAACGGTGGCTTTTAACGGTGCAATGCTCGGATGTGTTGATGCAATATCAACCGATAAAATTGAGTTAAGCTCTAACAAATCATCGAGTTGTAATGAAAGACCCGTTGCACTTAAATCAAGGCAGGTGCCAGTGTAACTGAGCCCAGCAACAGGCTCTATTGAGGTTAACTTCGCTGGCGTGTTAACCTGCATACGTCTATAGTTTCGCTTATCTTCAGTAAACATAATTCCCTCTACACAATATTATTAATTTTTTCTCGTAGTACAGCGATAGAAAAAGGTTTTACAACGTAAGCATCACACCCTGCGTCAAAGCCAGCTTGTTGTTCAAGCTCCGACTCAAGTCCAGATATCATAACCACCGGAATGTTTTTTGTCTCTGGCGTGTGTTTAAGTATGCGACACGTATCATAACCATCGAGTCCTGGCATACACACATCAAGCAAAATAATATCGGGCGGATTTGCAATCGCAGATGCTAAACAACTTTTACCTGAGTCAGCATAGCTCAAATCAAATATTGATGCTAACCCTGCTTTGAGTATTTCAAAATTGAAATACTCATCATCAACCACTAACAACTGTCGCGCTTTGTGTTTTATTAATGAGGACATAGGTATGTCATTTCCTTCTCAAGTTAGTCCCTCTGTTAACTTACTTAGCTTAATAGAGAATAAAGAGATTATTCAATTTCTTTTATCGCATTTAACACACGTTTTGCTGAAATTGGATAAGGCGTACCTAAGGTTTGTGCGAATAAGGATACGCGTAATTCTTGCTGCATCCAAAAAATAGCCTCAACATCAGTAGGCAATGGCATTCCTTTAGGTGTTTTATTCGTTAGTTTTTTATATTCTTGCGCTACTTTTTCAAGCTCTAACACACATAATCTATCACGATTTGGGTCAACAGGTAGTTTTTCTAGGCGTTTTTGAATCGCTTTTAAATAACGAATTAAATCGCCGAGTTTGTCTGCCCCATGTTGACTGACAAAGCCTTTAAAAATAAGTGATTCTAGCTGAGACTTAATATCCCCATGAGCGGTGATCATGGTTAAATCTACACGCCCTTTCATTTTTTTATGCAGTGCATGCGCAATACTCAGCACTTGCTCAACCTGTGTAGCAATGGCCACAACGGTATCGCCTAACTCGCCGCGAATATGCTCTTTAACCGTTTCAAATGCCTCACTTGTACGAATGTCACCATATTTAACTAATAGGCTGTCAACGCCTGATGCAATGCAGTCATCAATTAAATCGGCAATTTTACCAAAAGGATTAAAGTACAATCCTAATTTAGCTTTGTTTGGTAGGTTTTGCTGCAGGTATTTAATTGGTGATGGCACGTTTAAAAGTACTAAACGACGTAAACCTTGCTGGTGCGCTAATTGCGCTTTTATTTCGTTATCGAATAGCTCTACTGCGGCCGTTGATTTTTTATCCACTAGTGCTGGGTAGGCTTTAATTTCGTATTGACCTTGCTTTTTCACATACGATGTTGGTAACTCACCAAAATCCCACTGGATTAAATCGGTTTTTTCTATGCCTTTGTCGGCCACTTTAGATAAGGTGTCTGTCACTTTGCCTTGAAGCTGCGCTTTAAGCTTAGCTAAATCGAGCCCACGGGCAAGAAGTTGGTCGTTTTCATCACGTACTTCAAACTGCAATCTTAAATGAGGAGCAAGGGCTGTTAAATCCCACGCCTCAGGGTCGACTCGCACGCCAGTCATGCGCAATAACCGATTACTTAGTGAGTCGATTAACGAGCCTTGTAGAGGCTCTATGGCCGCTAAAACCGCGTCGGCATAATTAGGCGCAGGGACAAAGTTACGGCGAAGTGACTTTGGCAATGACTTGATTAACCCACAAATTAGCTCATGACGAAATGCCGGTATATGCCAATCAAAACCACTTTCTTGAACTTGGTTTAATAGCGCAACCGGTATTTGTACAGCAACACCATCAACTGCTTGGCCTGGATCAAAATGATAAGTAAGCGGCAGCATTAAGTTATCTTGTTGCCATGTATCTGGATAATCAAATTCAGTAATGCTACTTGCACCATGCTGCATGAGCTCTTCTCGCGTCATGTGCAGGTAGTGTTTGTCTTGCTGTTTTTGTGTTTTATACCACTTAATAAACGCAGCACGATTATTAATATCGTTCGGTATTTTTTTCTCGTAAAACTCAAATAAGGTTTGTTCATCAACTAAAATATCGCGCCTACGAGATTTGTTCTCGAGCACTTGAATATCTTCAATTAATTCGCGGTTATATTGTAAAAATCCTTCATTGAGCCCCAGCTCTTGTTCAACCAGCGCTGTGCGAATAAATAACTCACGGCTTACTTTTGGGTCAATATTGCTGTAAACACAGCGGCGCTTATTAACAATTAATAAGCCATACAAAGTTTGTTGCTCAAAGGCAATGACCGCACCGGGTTTTTTCTCCCAATGAGGCTCTGTGTAGCTGCGTTTTACTAAATGCTGAGCGAATGGTTCTACCCAGTTCACATCAATTTTGGCATTAATACGAGCATAGAGTTTACTGGTTTCCACCAACTCAGCCGACATCATCCATTTTGGACTCTTTTTAAATAATCCTGAGCCTGGGAAAATATGAAATTGGCTATTACGCGCACCTTTATATAGCTGCTTTTCGTCTTTAAAACCGATGTGACTGAGCATGCCACTTAAAAGTGCTTTGTGAATAAGCTCGCTGTCTGCAACATTAGTGGTGGCTTTCATTTTCATTTCATTGCACACAGTGCTGATTTGATAAACGATATCTTGCCATTCACGAATACGCATATAGGCTAAAAAGTCTTTTTGACATAACTTTCTAAACTGGCTGTTAGTCAGCTCACTTTGCTGCTCTTCTAAATAATTCCACAGGTTTAAAAAGGCGATAAAGTCAGAATCAGGATCGTCAAAGCGACCATGTTTTTCATTTGCGGCTTGGCGTTTTTCTTGTGGTCGCTCGCGGGGATCTTGAATTGAGAGCGCGGCAACAATAACTATCACCTCACGCAATGCACCCAGTTTATGCGCAGTTAACACCATTTTTGCTAAACGCGGGTCAACCGGCAAACGACTTAGCTCCCGCCCAGATTGTGTTAGGCTGGTTTTTTGATGACGCTTAGCCGCTTTTACTGCTTGTAGCTCTTCAAGCAATGTTAAACCATCATTAATATTTCGGCTATCTGGAGCTTGCACAAAAGGAAATTGCGCCATATCACCCAGCCCAAGGGCTAACATTTGCAAAATAACTGATGCTAAATTAGTACGTAATATTTCAGGGTCAGTAAATTCAGGACGCGATAAAAAGTCATCTTCTGAATATAAACGAATACAAATACCCGCTTCAACACGTCCACAACGCCCCATTCGCTGATTAGCACTGGCTTGCGAAATAGGCTCTATAGGTAAACGTTGCACTTTTGTGCGATAACTATAACGACTAATTCGCGCTGTACCCGGGTCAATAACATAACGAATACCAGGTACTGTTAGCGATGTTTCAGCGACGTTGGTAGAGAGTATAATATGGCGGCGCGAATGCGGCGCAAAAATGCGGTTTTGCTCAGCGTTCGATAGCCTTGAATACAAAGGTAATACATCAGTGTGTTTTAAATTACGCTTGCTTAGTGCATCAGCGGTATCGCGTATTTCTCGCTCACCATTCAAAAAGATCAGTATATCGCCAGGACCTTCGGCGCAAAGTTCATCTACCGCATCAAAAATCCCCTGAAGTTGGTCGCCTTCGGCTTCCATATCTTCTTTTTGAATATCACTAATTGGGTTATAGCGTACATCAACTGGAAACGTTCTTCCTGATACTTCAATAATAGGTGCATCATCAAAATGCTTAGAAAAGCGCTCAGGGTCGATAGTTGCTGAGGTAATAATAACTTTTAAATCGGGGCGCTTAGGGAGTAAATTTTTAAGATAACCTAAAATAAAATCAATGTTTAAGCTACGTTCATGCGCTTCATCAATAATAATAGTGTCGTATTGATTTAAAAATCGGTCTTGTTGTATTTCAGCTAATAAAATACCGTCGGTCATCAGTTTGATGTAACTGTTATTAGATACCTGATCGCTAAAACGAATTTTAAAACCGACCTGCTGGCCAAGCTCGCATTGCATTTCTTCTGCGATACGGTTGGCAACACTGCGTGCTGCTAAACGCCTTGGTTGTGTATGGCCAATGTAGCCCTCAACGCCTCGGCCTAGCTCTAAACACATTTTAGGTATTTGTGTGGTTTTGCCTGAGCCAGTTTCACCAGCAATGATCACCACTTGATTATTAGCAATGGCCTCTTTAATGGTGTCTTTTTTTTGACTAACCGGTAACTGCTCAGGGTAAGTAACTTTAGGTAGCCCAGCTAAGCGCTGCTCTCGCAGCGTTTGACTACGACTGATATCAGTCGCAATTTTTTCAAGCGCACTGGTAAGCTTTGCCTCGTCGGTGATTTTTTTAACGCCGTGAAGACGTTTTTTAAAACTGAATTGATCTTTTTTTAAGCACGTTTTTAGCTCGCCAAACAACTGACCTAGGTTTACCACCTGCATACCTTATAAAAATTAGTCAAAGAGCCCCGATTGTAGCAAATTAAATGGCTGGGGTTAATCCTGTAAAGAATATAACAATCAGCGGATTATTATATAAACCACCAGCCACTAACTAATAGTGTTTATTCGTCACTAAAAATACCTACGTAGGTTGCTTGCGTATTCGATTTACTCGCACGATACATGCCTGAAGTATTAAACGGCAGACTAATACTGCCTTTTGTATCAATAATAATAACACCGCCTGTGCCCCCTATCGGTTTAAGCACCTCGTTTATTACTTCATTACCTGCTTGGTCTATGGTTTTACCTTGGTACTTTACTCGCGCACAAATATCACTTGCCACATTATAACGAATAAAATATTCGCCGTGCCCAGTTGCCGAAACCGCACATGAGGCATTTTCAGCAAAAGTGCCTGCGCCAATAACCGGTGCATCGCCAATACGACCAAAACGTTTTGCGGTCATTCCGCCGGTTGACGTGCCCGCCGCTAAATTACCTTGTTTATCCAGTGCCACCGCTCCGACTGTGCCCACTTTATAATTTACTGGTAACGCTTTATGCGCTGCCTGATAATCTTTACTGGTATTTTTGCTCGCCTCGAGTTTCTTTTTGGCTTTTAATAAAGCCTCATAACGATGCTCAGTATCAAATATATTGTTCTCTACTAGGCTCACGCCTTGCTCTTTGGCAAACTCTTCTGCACCTTGACCACTTAACATCACATGCACTGATTTTTCCATTACTAACCGGGCAAGTTTAATTGGACTTTCGATATGTTTAATACCTGACACAGCGCCTGCTTGACGATTGCGACCATCCATTATAGAGGCATCTAATTCGTGACTACCATCATAGGTATATACCGCACCACGCCCGGCATTAAAATAAGGCGATTGTTCAAGTACTTCAATGGCAGTAGTCACTGCATCAAGGCTTTCTCCGCCTTGTTCAAGTACCTTATATCCGGCCTCAACAGCTTCTGCTAATTTATTGCGATAAGCTTGCTCTTGATCTGCCGTAAATTTACTTTTTTCAATCGTGCCTGCACCGCCATGAATCGCAATGGCAAACGGCGTATTTGTGTTTTCACTCAATGCCTGCGTGCTCAACCCCATCAAACTTGTTGCAATGAGCCCTAATAATAGTGATTTTTTCATTGTGTGTTCTTTTATAAATACAGGATTAAAACCAATGTGAATGGTTATGAAGAGTTTTTCAAGTGAACTGAGTTTAATGGCACAAAAAAAGCGCCCTAAGGCGCTTTTTTAATTTCGTTTAAAGTTACGCTTGTTGCGCTTTTAAACGTGCTAAACGTGCTACTTGGTGTGTAGACGTTAAGAAAGAATAGATTGGTGCTAAATAACCGCGCTTACGAAGCTCAAGAAAGTCTGCATCGCTTAGCTCATTTAGTTTCTTCTCATCGATAAGGTAAATACCGTTGATGTCTTTTTTCTCACCTTTAATATCAACTGTTAGCGTTTGTGCTACCAGTAGTTCTTTATCAGCAAGGAATTTAGTGAACGCATCGGTTACTTGAGAAAACTCAATGAACGATACTAACGCTTCTTTACGACGCTTAAGGTAATCAGTTTCTTCACCGTTTTCGAATAATGCATTACCCTCTTCTTCACCAACTAATGAGCTCGCTTCGTCAATTACGATACCAAATTGATCTTGCTCTGGGTGCTTTACTAAACCTAATGGGTAACGCGTTGTTGCCATAGGCGCAAATGATGCTGTCCATTTGTCGCCATCAATAAATAAATTTTCGCCTGGCTCTAGGCCAAACATTGCAACCGCTTGAAAAGTACCTGTTTCGTTATTTTTAACAAAAGACATTGGGAATTCATTGGCGATACGCGCAAACTCATGTGCAACCACTGGCACTAAGTGTTGAGTTTTCATAAATTCGATGTTGATGCCATTTTTAATTTTAGTGTTGGCATGTTTTTCGTTGTGTAAAGGCTGTACTTGTTGCTCCGCCATGTTACTGCTCCGTTATTTTATAAATTTGATTTATTACTGTTAGTGGCCTAAGGCTAATGGTTTTGGTGACAAAAAGGAAGTGAAAATTTTGTGTCATTTTGTACGTTATTAATTAACAAATAAAGAAGGTAATTATTTGTACAATATGTAGTGTAAAAAACACTCTGCTGAGTGTTGTTTTTTGTTTCATAATTATGGACTTTTGTTAGTATATTCAACAATGTTGCGATTAATATCAGTTGAATTAAAATGGAACACTACGAGTTAAACCCCGATTTTAGGGTTGAAATAGTTCATCTTGAAACTGAAAACGAAGATGTGATCATCATCGATAATTTTCTAAAAAGTATTGAACCTGTGGTTAATTTTGCTGCGCATGTAGCGTATTTAGAGCCCGTTGGCAGCGATGGTACTTTATTTCCCGGTAAGCGTGATGTAATGCCTGAACCTTATTACCGTGCTTTTAGGCAGCTATTACTATCTCTTCAAGCACGAGGTGTTTTTAACCGCGAGCATAAAGCACTCTATGTTCATCGTTGCAAATTATCATTAGTTACCCAAAAAGCCTGTGAGCTTAAGTTATTACAACGTATACCTCATATAGATTCGACCGATGATAATACCTTTGCAGCAGTGCATTATATAGCTGGTAAAGAGTCTAACGGCACATCAATTTATCGCTATATTCCTGAAAACCTAATTAAAATAACGCCACGAAACCAACACCTTTTTAGCGATGTAATAGAACAAACCAAAAATAATGAATCAGAACATCAAGGGTATTTAAACAGTAATACCGCCTTATTCGAGCAAGTCATTAATATTAAAGCAAAGCAAAACCGCGTGGTGTTATATAAAAGCAATTTACTTCATTGTGCTAACTTAGATAATGACTATGAATTCACAGGCGATATAAAAAATGGCCGTTTATCAATCTCTTCTTTTTTTAGAATTGACTAGGGTCTGTTGACCTTTGCGGATTAAAATTTGTTCAAACTAGGGACGATTTAATCGCGGCGCGAGGTTTGTAACCTAGTGGGCTCGATAACTGCTCCTGCGTTATTCTACTGGCTTACATCCATGTAAGAATAAGTAAAAGCCGAGCAAAGCTTCCGCGTCCTGCTCACGCCCCTTACCTACATCCATGTAGGCAACAAAGAGTAAATCGCCCCTAGGCAGAACCCTTCGGGCAGCGCCTGTTTGGCATTGATGCTGCGTTATCGCCTATTTATGGGGAATAACCACAACACATAGGCTCTGCCTTGCCTAAATACCAAACAGACTGCTGTAAATTTAACCTTGAAAGATCAACAGACCCTAGACAACAGCCCAATAATCTAAATGTTAGTTTTTAATGGCGCATCAATTTTAATTTTTTTGTAAGCCGAACTGATGTATTTTATTAATAAGCTCTCTGTGTTTTGGCAATTCTGCTAATAACTGTTTTATCCGTTTGTTTTTAAAAGTACATTGCTTATCAGCTAGGGCTGTCACTTGCTCAGTCACAGCTTTTTTGCGAGGTAAAAAATTCATACCATAAAGCACGTAAAGATAATTTTCTAAATCAAATAAATCAAACTTACTGCTGAAGTCTTCTCGCAATGGCGCAAAGCTTTTCCATCGCGCTAAATTACTTGTAAGCTTACTTGAAACCCCTGACGCCTTGCGATTATCCTGCCAAAACAAAGAGTCACTTCTATCTGAAATACAATAATGCATTTTAATAAAATCAAAGGTACTTTCCCAGACATGCGCGACATGCTTATTAAAGTCAGGTGCTATATACTCTATATCTGCCTTATACCGAGGAAAACGCTTTGATAATAAACCTGCTGAGAAATCGGTTATCAAAATAGCTGTCGCCTCAAGAGGCTCTACAAAACCCTGAGATAAACCAATAGCAACACAATTTTTATGCCAAAATAATTCTCTACGTCCTATCTTCATAGGAATTTTACGTGGCTGTAAATCGGTAAATTTATTACCAAGATAATGATGTAACTTTTTTACCGCTTGCTCTTCATCCATGTGTTTAGACGAATAAACAAAACCAACACCACGACGTTTGGTAAGTGCTATATCCCATATCCAGCCAGCTTGGTGCGCTGTGGCAATAGTATAAGGAAGGATTTCATCATCTAATGAGGTGGGTACTTGCAATGTAAGTGCTGTGTCTGTAAGTAATTCATCAGAGCGTTCTATAAAATCAACATTTAATTTTTCACCAATAATGGCAGCGCTAAATCCGGAACAATCAATAATAAAGTCATAAGCTAGATGTTTATTATTGCTATCTATTAAGTGACTAATAAAGCCATCATCGTCAATGGCAATATCTATAATGTCAGCATATAAATGCTTAATAGCAAACGCATCTTGGGCATGCTTCATTAAAAACGCAGCAAATTTTTTAGCATCAAAATGATAGGCGTAACCATTAATTCCGACATACTCTGGAGTAGATATTGTTTTTGGCGCATATTTTTCTTCACAGCAAATTTCTTGCTTAGACACCGCATTGGCATAACGGTTTTGTGATTCACCAGCTAGCCATTGTTGAGTCATTTCTTCGCCAAATATATGTGGATTATCGAATAAATGATGATAGTAATTTTCACCATGCTTCGTTTTATCTAACCAATTTACAAATTTAATAGATTGCTTAAAGGTTACATCACACTCACGAATAAAATCAGTTTCACGAATACCAAACTTTTGAAGCGAATTACGAATTGAAGGCACCGTTCCCTCTCCTACCCCAATGGTGGGAATTGTCGGAGACTCTATCAATGTAATTTCAGTATTTGTTTCTAATAATGAGTGACCTAAATGATTGGCTGCTAACCAACCGGCTGTCCCCCCACCAACAATTGCTATTTTTCTTATCATAGTTAAACCACTTTATTGATTAGCTCATAAAAAAGCCCAGTATTAACTGGGCTTTCATTTTGTCATCTAAACCGAGTTAGAAACGAAGAGCAATACCCACTCTATAGCGTGCTTCACCTTCAAAACTCCACGCTGGATAGCCATTACGAAGCTCAGGTTTAACTTCTGCATCACCTGTTGCTGTACCTACCTGAATACTATCTTCTTCTGTTATATTAACAGCTTCAAACGTTAGGTCTAAGTAGTCAGTTACAGCGTAGTTTGCAGTTAAATCAAGTGTACCGTAGTCTTGGTGTTCACGGTTACCGTAGAAATAAGGTGCTTCACGAACCATATACTCTGAACGCCAGTTATACGCTAAACGAACACTGTAGTTATCAGCTTCATAGTAACCTACCAAATTCACTGTATGTTCAGATGAATCTGAAAATAACTCGATACGGTCTGGGAAGTTTTCTGCAGGTGCTTCTGAGTCAACCCACGTATAATTTGCTTGATAACCAAAGCCACTATCAAAACCATCTTGGATTTGAAGTTCAATACCTTGAATTTCACCACCTGAACCTGTGCCTTTGGTAGCCACTGTCCAGTTATCTACACCTGAATCAGGGTCAACGATCCCAATACTTTGATTAAGGATTTGATCAACTTTGGTAAATGATGAAATATTCTTAATAAAGTAAGTCGCACTTACCATGCCGTCGCCATCAAAGTAGTATTCAACACCTAAGTCTGACTGTGTTGCTTTAAATGGTTCAAGGCCGATATTACCGGTAGAAATAACTTCATTTCCTACAGTGCCATCTTCGTAACCTGATAGTGATGATGCAGCAAACATGTCAGTGTAGTTAGCACGCGAAATAACTTGCGCCGCAGAGAAACGTAAAATAACGTCTTCGGTTAAATCAAATGCAACATTTACACTTGGTAACACTTCATTATAATCTGCTTTCTCTGTGCTTAAACCATTGCCATAACTACCCGTAGCGTCTAGGGCATAGTAATCAGACTCCGCATCGGTTGACACATAGCGAATACCGAAGTTACCACGAATGCCCTCTGCTGAGAAATTAGCCATCGCGTACAAAGAAATATTTTCTTCTTGGATCGTACCGTAACCAGACTTGTATGCAATTGAGGTGTTATCGAAGCTTGTAATTGCTGCATAGCCATCACTGATCATTTGTCCTAAATTAGGCTCTGGTAACACGTAACCAGCACCTGATGTCACTGTACCCGAATAATATCGTGAGGCATCATAAGCTGAAATAGAGTCAACTAAGTTTGCCGTATACGTTTCTTGTTTTACTTCATGATCAGCCCAACGAAAGCCGGTTTTAATTGATGTGATAGCACCAAAATCTACAGGGAAAGTAAAATCAAGCTGTGCATAGGTTTCTTCATCCGTATTTGGCTGCTTTTTGAGTGCCCAGCCCGCAGATGATAATTCACCTTGAAAGTCATCGGGTGTGAAAGATTTATTCGCAACATCAATTTTTATTTCATCGCCAGTTGCATCATAGGTACCCGCGTAATCTGCTGCAGTACCTAACCAAAAACCATAGTTAGCTGTTAAATCTGTACCGCCATCTGATTGCGTGTTACCAATTCGGCCTTCAACCTCAAAACTTTCGCCTACATACTTAAAGTCTAAATCAACAGTTTCTGACGTCATTGAACCCGCACGAGCCCAAGTTTGAGCCCAACCAGGGTTGGCACCGTTACCAGAACGACGATAAAAAGTACATGTACCATCTACATTGACTTGCTCACACGCTGCATCTTTGTCATCTGGAAACATAACAAATAACGACGTATTTGCATTATCTGCCGACAAATCTAGACTCATGATATTTAAACCAATTTCTAACTCATCACTGGGTCTGTATTGGAATGTTGCATTAATAGCTGTACGCTCTCGCTCTTGTTGGAATGTTGAAGGAACAATGTCACCCCAACCAACTAGCGATTCAATACCGTTACGCTGATAATTAGTTTCTGAGAATGCTGCTGACACAAGCGCACCAAAGGTTTCATCATCATTTTTCCAGCTATAAAGGCCAGAAATCTCTGGATCAATCTCTTCTGATATTGAACCGTAATCACCTTTAATGCTTGCAAATACTGTATTTGAATCTAAATCTAATGGTTTGCGCGTATTAACGATAACCGTACCACCAATGCCACCTTCAACAATATCTGCTTGTGATGATTTGTATACTTCGATACTACCAACCATCTCAGGCGGCAATAATGTATAGTTAAAACTACGATCAATGTTTTGTTGATCGTACCAGCCAGTTGAAGCCACAGAATGGCCATTTAGTAATGTACGAGTTAGTTGCGCTGATGCACCGCGGATAGATACTTGTTGACCTTGGCCAAATGCTCTATTTACAGCAACACCAGAAATACGACCTAATGCTTCGCCTACATCGCTGTCAGGAAACTTACCGACATCTTCAGATGATAACGCGTCTACCACAGAATCTGAAAAGCGCTTAGTATTTAATGATGCTTCTAAAGAGCCACGAATACCGCGTACTTCAATAACCTCAACATCATTTTGAACTTTAACTTCATCGGCTGCGAATGCAGCACCAGTAAACCCAGCTCCCACAACTAAGCCGATATTTACTGCTAATAAGCTTTTTTTAAAATTTTTAGCTAACACAGGATTCCCCTCGAATCATTTTATTGGTTTTGTTTATCATTTTGCCTAACCGCCATGACAGCGCTGTCATAGTAGTAACAAACCATACATGCTAAATTACAATTTTGCTACATTTTTCCGCTCTTTTTGTATGAAATTTAACTTAATTATTATTAAGTCATTGATTTTAAATTGATTAATTATTTCATAAAAAAGCAGAGTTCGCCCAAGAATTACTCTCTATACTAGGTATGTAAATAATGACATGTTTATACTTAATGTATTTAAAATAAGAGAGATTGCGAATAGCAGATAAGATTAATGGGTTATATAACTCCGCGCCGAACCAAAATTAACCTACTGTTTTTATTGATAAATATAAGTTTAGTTAGTGACTTTTAAAAATATAAGAGCATTAAAAAGGTACTTAGCTTAAGGGAAATATTTAAACTTCAAATGTTTACAGCACTTTGTTATTAATTGATTAATGACAAAAACATGTCGCAATAAAAAAGGCCAGTAGCAAAAGCAACTGACCTTTCATTAAACCATCAATACAACATGGTTTTAAAGCACCTAGTTTAGACTAAATTAAGGTGCCCAATACACTTCAATGTTGATCTCAGGGTGATTTAGAACTGCACGTAACGGCATATCATTAACATTACCACCCGCTAAAGCTTGCTTATAAACAGCCAGCTTTTCATCGCCACTAATAAGTAATTTAACTACTTTAGACTGTAAAATTGCATTCAGCGTTAAGCTCATTCGTTCGGTAATACTACCTGTTACATCACTCTCAATTGCGTTAATGGCACACACAAGTTGGTTTGAATCTAAGCCGTTTTCCAGCCCTTGAGCATGTGGAAATAACGAAGCAGTATGTCCATCAGGGCCCATCCCTAAAATAGTGACATCAAACGGGCGCTTTAATGCTTGAAACTGCGCTTCACACGAATCAACACCTTGCTCTGCAGTGGCTGCTGCATTTTTCATGCTAATAAAATTAGCGGCTGCACCATGGTTTTGTAGCAAAGTACGCTTAATGAATGCTTCATTACTCTTTTCGTGACTTGCCTCAACCCAACGTTCATCAACCATAGCAACATCAACATGAGCCCAGTTTAAATCAAGGGTTGATAAATGCTTGTACGCAGGTTCAGGTGAAGATCCGCCTGAAACCATTAGCACTGCACGGCCATCAGCTTCAATCCCATTACGTAAGGCCTGCTCTAATGACTGAGATAATTCATCAGTTAAAGCGGCTTTATCGTCAAAAAACTTTTCTACTATTTTTGCCATTACTTATGCCTTATCACCGGTGTTAAACCAAACATGGTTATTCTCTGCTAATAAATCATCAGCGTCTTCAGGACCCCAACTACCCGCTCGGTACAATGAAGGTTTACCCTTCTCTTGCCAACGTTCAATAATTGGATCAATCCACTTCCAAGCTTGGCGTACTTCGTCGCGGTGAATAAATAACGAAGGATTATTAGCGGCTGCATCAAGCATTAAACGTTTATAAGCATCTGAATGGAAACCGTTACTATACGCTTGTGACAATTCAATATTCATCGTTACAGGTTCAAGTTGCATATCTAAGTTATCAAGACGCTTTGACATCAGCGTTAACTGAATGCTTTCTTGTGGCTGTAAGCGAATAATCAAACGGTTTGGTTCAATATTGCCTACGCTGTCTTCATAAACGTTATGTGATACTTTTTTATATTGCACTACAATTTCAGCGCAGCGCTTCGCCATGCGTTTACCGGTTCGCAGATAAAAAGGAACGCCCGCCCAACGCCAGTTATCAATATGCGCACGAATAGCAACGAAAGTTTCGGTTTTACTCGCCCCTTCGTTTAGCTCTTCAAGGTAACCTGGGACTATTTTACCGTTTAAATCACCGGGTACGTACTGACCACGAATAATATTATTATCAACATCTGTATCTTCAAGTGGACGTAATGCTTCTAATACTTTTAATTTTTCATTACGGATGCTGTTAGCGTTTAACTTATGCGGTGACTCCATAGCCACTAAACAAAGTAGTTGTAACAAGTGGTTTTGCACCATGTCACGCAAGGCACCCGCTTTGTCATAAAAACCAGCACGGCTTTCAAGTCCTACTGTTTCTGACAAGCTAATTTGAATATTATCAATCGATTTAGCATCCCACATGTTCTCAAATAATGAATTTGAAAAACGCAGAGCCATTAAGTTTTGAACCGTTTCTTTACCTAAGTAGTGGTCAATACGGAAAATTTGTTCTTCGTTAAAATACTGTGCAATTTTCGCATTAATTACTTCTGCTGACTCACCGCAGTAACCAATTGGTTTTTCTACTACAACACGCGAGTTCGCAGTAATTAGTTTTTTCGTTGATAATATTTCACAACAGGTGCCATAAACAGCAGGTGGAAGAGATAAGTAAAATACTCGTGATTTATCGCTATCATCTTCATCTAGAATTTTTTTCAGTACATCCCAGTTATCATCCGCTTCGGTGACATTGCTCACTACGGGTACTAAAAAGTCTGAGAACGATTTCCAATCTTTTGCGTTATATTCGCCTTCGCTTAAAAATTCTTGTAAAGCTTTGTGTGCTGTATCGATGTATTCATCGCATTTACTTTGTTCGCGCACGGTAGGCAAAATACGTGAGCCTTGTGGTAAGTTACCTTCTTGATATGCTCGATACATTGCAGGAAGTAATTTGCGTAACGCAAGATCACCACCGCCCCCAAAAATTATAATATCAAAAGGATTAAGCATAGTTACTCTCTACGTTTATGCTACCTGCCACTACCGTATTGGTAATCAGTTATAGCGGTTTATTATCTGGATAATGTAGGCCTCAGCACAAAGCCTACTAATGTTGTTCGTATATGCGCGATTAAAATGGGTCTAGGGACACTGTAATTCCTCTCACAAAAATACAGGCCCTAGGACTCCAGCGCTACCCGTTCAAAGGTATTTGGTTACTTATTATGTAATAAGTGAATATGTTACTGCGTACGGTATTGTTTGTAGTACGCCATTAAGCCTTGTGTTGAGCTGTCGTGCTCATTCACCACGTTATCATCGGTTAATTCAGCTTCAATTTTAGATGCTAAGCCTTTACCAAGTTCTACGCCCCACTGATCAAATGAGCATATTTGTAAAATAATACCGTGACAAAAAATCTTGTGCTCATACAGTGCAATTAATCGACCGACCGCTTTTGCATCAATCGTGTCTAATAATATAGACGTTGTTGGGCGGTTTCCTTGGTGAATTTTATGCTTTAGCAGCATTTCAATTTGTGCAGGCGTTTTGCCTTTGGCTGTTAAATCAGCCGTTATCTGCTGTGCATCGACCCCGTTCATTAGTGCTTCGGTTTGTGCAAAAAAGTTCGATAATAAAATATCGTGATGCTTATCTACGTTAACCTGAGGCTTTACAGAGCCAATAAAGTCCGCAGGGACAATTACATTGCCTTGGTGCAAACATTGATAAAACGCATGCTGACCGTTTATCCCTGTCATACCCCAAATGATTGGCACGGTAGTGTATGGCACTGTCTGTCCATCAAAGGTTACATGTTTACCATTACTTTCCATTTCACCTTGTTGCAAATATGCTGGCAACATATGCAGGGCTTGGTCGTATGGCAAAATAGCTTGCGAATCAAACCCTAAAAAGCTGGTATTCCAAACACTGAGTAGCGCCATAATTAAAGGAATATTCTGTTCTAGCGGCGCCGATTTAAAGTGCTCATCAACTTCAAACGCTCCCTCTAAAATGGCCTCAAATGCTTCAAACCCAGCATAAAGTGCAATAGGTAAACCAATGGCACTCCAAAGTGAAAAACGACCGCCAACCCAATCCCACATGGTAAATACGTTTTCGTCACTTATACCAAATGCAGCAGTTTTTTCTAAATTAGTGCTTACTGCAACAAAATGCTTTGCTATAGCGCTGTCATCCTTTGCACTGTCTAAAAACCAATCAACCGCTGTTTTTGAGTTAGTCATGGTTTCTGAGGTAGTAAATGTCTTTGACGAAATTACAAATAACGTGGTTTCAGGATCTACTTTATCTAATACTGACGCAATTTGTACGCCATCTGCGTTTGAAACATAGTGAACGTTCAATGGCTTATCAACCACTGCTTTAAGTGCTTCAGTTGCCGTTTGCGGCCCTAAGTTTGAACCACCAACACCAATGCTAACCACATCTTTTACCGCTTTTCCGGTGTAACCTAGCCATTGACCACTTCGCACTTTTTCAACAAAGGTCTTAATTTTGGCAAGTTCGCTATCGACCGCTTCTGTAATATTTTCGCCGTCAACAATAAGCGGTGTATGAGCGCGATTTCTAAGCGCAGTATGTAAAACCGCACGGTCTTCGGTGATATTAATTTTTTCACCGGTAAACATTTTCTCACGCCATGCTTCAATATCGCATTCTTTCGCTAATGAAATTAATTGACCAAATACGTTTTCATCTATGCGTTGTTTTGAGTAATCAAACAACACACCTGGGATTTGAGTAGAGAATTGAGAAAAACGAGAATCGTCTTGTGCAAATAAAGTTTTCAGATGTGTGTGTGTCATCTTTTGTGCACTATTTTCTAGTGCTTGCCAACTTACTAACTCAGAACGGCTCGCCATGTAAACATCCCCTAATTAATTAATCTATTGATTTTAAGCATTTTATTTTATTTTTTACGACACTGAACAAGCGATTTTTGTAAAAAGCAAAGCCCAACATTATAGCTTAAATGGTCTAAATTGCGTTATTTTTATAAGCTTTGATGCAGATAATAGCGCAATTTTTTGCTTTTGACACCGGTATCATAAAATTAAAAATTGAATTTAACAACTGTTCACCCCCTCTGCACAATGAACATTTTATTAATCTTCGATTAAAGCAGGCAAAAAAAAGACCGACACATGTCGGCCTTTTTCTTTTATTAAACTATTAGCTGGTCAATGCTAAACCACCCGATAAGTTAAAAACGCGGTTATAACCAAGTTCAATTAAGTTTGCCGCCGCAATTTTTGAACGATTTCCACTGCGACACACCAATATGTATTGATTGTTTTTATCTAGTTGCCCTTGGGTGAGTGCATAGGCCATTCGGCTTAAAGGAATATTTAAAGTTTTAGCCTCAGGCACATTAAGCAATCCACTGATATTGTTAGCGCCATGCTCATAAGGCTCTCGGGTATCAATTAAATATACACTGTTATGTGAAAGCATTTCCTTCGCTTGATTAAAACTAAGCTGCGAAGTTTCGACTTTAGGCTTTGCATTAACATAACCACAAAGCGAATTTGCTAATGTGTGTTGTTGTGAGTCTGCTTGTTGTTTTTGCATGGCAAATTCAGTATGGCTGATATCACCTTCAATAAGCGCTTTTAATAAAGGTGTTTGCTGCTTTTGCACAGCCCAATTCATGGCAAAACACTGTTGATAATCATGCCCAGAGCACACCACACTTTGCGGATTAAGCTCTGCAGTTAACTTAGTCAAAGAGTCTGCCATCTGCATCGCATCTCCCCCATCAAGTACTGTATTACCAAGCCCCGCAGGTAAAATTAAATCACCACAAAAACAGTACTGTACATCGCCGTTATTAGCCTTTAATAAATAACTCACGCTATCTTGGCTGTGTCCAGGCGTCGCTAGCTTTTCAAGTACTTGTTCGGTTAGTTGCAATTGTTCACAATTAACAGGCCAGCCTAATTGATCAACTTCACCAGCAACTAAATTTGTTTTGAGTGCGCTGCGCATTAAATCAAGAGCACAGTGACGATCTTGGTGCTCATGCGTGTTTAAAATAGCAGTAATAGTTAAATTTTGTGTATTCACTATTTTTTCAAATCGAGGGATCAGTTCAATAATTGGGTCAATAATAATTGCCTGTTGATCATCAGCTACATACAACCAACTGCAAGCACCTTGGTGTCTAAATTGGGTAAGCCCCAAGGCACATACTTCTTGTGCTACTAAGCTACTATCAGAAATAACCAAACAATTTGCTTGTAACACTGTTTTAAGTGCGCGAATTTGTTCACATGCATAGTCTATTTGCGCCATAGTGGCAGCAGGCCCAAACGATAAACGAATCGCATTTTCACTTTGCCACTGTGACACTCCCATCGCATCAAGTACAAAGCTTTGAGTTGCGCCCGTACTACAGGCTGAGCCACCGCTGACTCTAATACCTGCAGCGTCAAATAAATCAATAACTTCTTTACTGGTTAAATCATTAACTGCAAAGTTTAGTGTTGTGGGCACTGAGCAGGCAAAATCATGATTAAAGGTAATACTTCCAAAGGTGTCAACTAAAGCGCTATGCAGTTTATCGCGATACAAATTAAGTACATCAGCTGATTTAAAAGTATCGTCTTGCTTATCAAGCAGCAAACTAAACAGCTTATTAAGCCCAGCAATACCGGGCAGGTTTTCTGTACCTGAACGCATGCCACTTTCTTGGCCTCCACCAGCTATAAACGGCGTGTATGGGCTTCCTTTACGAATATACAATAATCCGATGCCTTTAGGTGCATAGAGCTTATGTCCTGAAAATGGCGCATAATCAATCGTGGTTTTGCTTAGGTTGAGTTGTTGTTTACCCAGTGCCTGCACACAGTCAACCATCCAAGTCACATCGTTATTACGACTGCGGATCACCTTTTCTATAGCACTTAAATCTTGGTATACACCGGTTTCATTATTAACAGCCATAGTACAAATCATCAGGGCATTATCAATATGCTGAGCAATAAAGTCTAAGTCTAAAATACCGTCTCGGTTAACCGGAATAGCAATAATTTCAGCATTAATTTCAAGCACGGCATTCCAATGTTTTAATGTATTAGGCACCGCTTTATGCTCAGTTGCTCCATACAATAAAACCGGTTTAGATTTTGTGTGCTGTTTGGCATTAATTAAGGTTGATACGATAGCAGTTTGAATACCTTCGGTCGCACCTGAGGTAAATAATATATCGCCCTGTTGCGCACCAATCACGCTGCGCGCTTTTTGCCTCGTTTGTTCTAATAAGTGTTTGGCTTGAATACCGGTTATATGGGGACTTGAGGGATTACCAAAACAAATTTGCATCGCATGGCACACCACCTCTGCAATACAAGGCAATACAGGTGTGGTCGCATTTGCATCAAGATAAACTTGGCTGTTAGGTTCATCTGGCAATAAAAACTCTGACATTAAAAACGCACCTTATTACTAAAAAATATATCTTATTCCCAATAGTACATAGTTTTAATAGGAATGAGTAATAATCTTTAGTAATTAAAGTGCGTTTACTATACTTTTTAGTTACCGAGCTCTTCTGCGAGCTCTTCATGTGTGGATGACCACGCCTTAATCAGCGCTTTTACCAATGATGCTAATGGAATAGCAAAAAATACGCCCCAAAAACCCCACAGCCCACCAAAAAATAGTACGGCGACAATAATAAACACCGGGTTTAAATCAACCGCTTCAGAGAACAATAAAGGGACTAACACATTGCCATCAAGCGCTTGAATAATGCCGTAAATAATTAAAATGGTCCAAAACTGGGTTTCTAAACCAAACTGAAACAGCGCCACCGCCGCCACAGGTATAGTCACCAGCGCAGCACCAACAAATGGAATGAGCACCGAAAAGCCAACTAACACACCAAGCAGCGCCGCATAACGTAAATCCAATACCGTAAAGGCAATAAAGGACACCGAGCCAATAATTAAAATTTCGAATACTTTACCTCGAATATAATTCATTATTTGCTGATTCATTTCATGCCACACTTGCAAAATTAAGCGTCGTTGGCGCGGGATCAGTTTAGCAATGCTGGCACTGAGCTCTACTTTGTCTTTAAGCATAAAAAATACCAGTAGCGGTACTAAAATAAGATAAATTAACCACGCAACAGCATCTTTTAATGAATTGAGCGATGCCGACAGCACCACTTGGCCAAATTCGAGCACTTTGGTTTCTACCGTTACCACAATAGACTGTACTTGCTCTGCACTAATAAGGCTGGGGTATTTAGCTGGTAGGTCGAGTAAAAACGATTTACCTTGCTCTACCATATGCGGGGTTTCTTGCACTAAGTTACTACTTTGCTGCCAAAGTACCGGGCCTATAACCAATATTAAGGTGAGCATAATGCCAATAAATATCAACATAACTATGCTAGTGGCAGTAAAACGCTTTAAGCCAACTCGCTCTAGGTGAACCACGGGCCAATCTAATAAATAAGCAATGATCAGTGCCACTAACACAGGCACAATTAATGGGCCAAAAAAGTACAACATGGCAACCAGTGCCAATAACAAAAAAAGTAAAGTAACTGAATTAGGATCAGAAAACTTTTTTTCATACCATGCTTTTACATATTCAAACACGCAACGGCTCCACTAATAACAACGCTTGTTGTTTATTTAACTTGTAATAATACATTTTTTTTTGCAAATATCGTTCAATATCATCTGTATTTTGCTCGCTTGAGATATTAAAGGTAATTGTTTGATTTAACGATATTGCCTCACGCAACCCTAATTTAAACTGAATAAATTGCTGAGGGCATTTATAAGCGCGCAAATCTAGCTCTAGCATACTCGTTTCACTACCTGTTCACATTAATAATAAGTCCTATACCAAGGCTAATTAAGATTAACCACAGTTAAATTTAACTTTTTCTTAAAACAACCTCTGCAATGGTTTATCCTTATAGCATAGTTAGCTAAAAGGATACGTTAATGCCTAATTCGCATAATAAAGCGCAATTGCCTAGCAATCCAACTCTCAAAGAAATAAATTGGTTTAAAAAGCAAATTAATTGGGGAGAGCTGCCGCATTTTTATCATTTAGTAGCCTCATCGGTAAGTGAGTGTGAAAGCATTTTAGATCACGGGTTTGATAATGCTATAAAGCGTATCATCGACAAACGCAATTGGAACCTAGAGTCCTTGGGTATCGACCCAAACGAGCTTTTTGAGAAAGAGAGTAATAACAAGCCACGAATTTCGTTGCATCAAGTATTTACCGAACGCGGTTTTGAACTACAAGCGTTTCCTTATTCTAATGATACTACCATCGATAGATACGCTCGACATGATGAGTCAATGGAATTTATATTATGGGATCCATTAACCATGAAAACTGTGATTCGCATTAATCAACTACATAAATTCATAGGTTTTTATTTAGAACAAGGCGATGAAGCAGACAAAGCGCTTATATTGCATTCACATAAAGTAGTTCATAAGATTATTGCTTTTTTACAAACTCAATTGAACATTGTTAAGGTTGATGGGGTCACAATAAAGTCGTTTTATCAATTATGTGAAAAGGACAGCCGTTTATATACAGATGATCCAACAAGTGCCCCTGATAAAAAATAAACAAGGAATATAATGCAACTAAAATCCGCCTTTATCACTTTATGCAGTGCAGTGCTTACATTTAGCCTACTAATGAGTGAGCCGTTAAAGGCACAAACAAATCTTCAACTGCCCGACTTAGGCACGTCTGCGCTGCAGGCATTACCACTGGAGAAAGAAAGAGCGATTGGTGAAGTGATGATGATGCAGATCAGAGGGTCTTCACCATTAATTAACGATCCAGTGCTTGATGAGTACCTAACAACCTTAGGCCGAAAATTAGTTGCGAACGCCAATGATGTACGCTTCGGTTTTTCATTTTTTTGGTTAAATAACCCAGAAATTAACGCATTTGCATTTTATGGCGGTCATGTAGGTGTTCACACAGGCTTAATTGCTCAAGCCGATAACGAAAGTCAGTTTGCCTCAGTACTTGGTCATGAAATCGCGCACGTAACACAACGCCACTTAGCAAGGCGTATTCAGCAACAACAAGACAATAGCGGTCTCACCATTGCCGGTATGATAGCCGGTATTTTAGCAACCGTTGTAGCCCCAGATGCAGGCATAGCAATTATTTCAGCCAGCCAAACACAGTCGGCATTTAGCCAACTCACCCATAGCCGCTCTGCCGAACAAGAAGCCGATAGAATTGGCATGCAAACCCTTAGCAATGCAGGATTTGATGCAAGAGCTTCTAGTGAATTTTTAACTAAACTGGCAGCGCAAATTCGTTATAAATATAAACCCCCGGCGTTTTTACTCACTCACCCGCTACCAGAAAGCCGCGTGTCGGATGTACGCTTGCGTGCCGAGCAATATCCAAAACGCCAAATAGGTTCAAGCCTTGATTTTAATTTAGCTAAAAGCCGTGTACTAGCACGCTACGATAACGAGCCAGAAAATGCAGAGGCCTTATTTAGAAAGTTAATGCGCGAAAATACCTATAACAACGTAGCACTACAGTATGGTTTAGCAATTAGCTTAGTTGATCAAAAGAAAACGGATGAAGCGCAGCCTATCCTAGATGAGCTATTGGCAAGTGATCCTAAAAATTTATTTTATATTGATACAAAAACAGATTTGCTAATTGCACAAAAAAAAGCAGCTGAAGCAGTTAGTTATTTAAGTGAGTTAAATAACTACCGGCCAAACAACCAAGTAATTACTTTAAATTTTGCAAACGCCGCGTTGGAAGCTGAGCAATATGAGTTAGCCGAAAATGTACTAAAGTCATTTTTATTAGAGAAGCCAGATCATAGTTTAGGTAAGCAGCTTTTAACCGATGCCTATAAAAAGCAAGAAAAATTAGCCGCGTATCACGAAGCAAACGCCGATGTGTTGTCGCAATATGGCGCATATTTAAAAGCGGCTGACGAAATACAAAAAGCACTTAATTTTGTTGAGCCAACTGAAAATGTGAAACAACAGCGTTTAAAAGCGTTACTCACACAATATCGGTTATTACAAAAAGAGCTTGCAAGGCTTTAAGTATTTGGCGAGTTCACCTAAAATAGCCACAATTTATACTTTGGATTTATTTTTATGTCAGTTACTATTTACCATAATCCGCGCTGTTCAAAATCACGCGAAACACTTAACCTATTACAAAGTAAAAACATTGAACCGAGTGTTGTTGAATACTTAAAAACACCGCTTTCTCATGAGCAAATTAGTACCTTAGTTTCACAACTGGGGCTTAATTCTGCCCGAGATTTAATGCGTACCAAAGAAGAGCAGTACAAAGCCCTTAATTTAAAAGATGAAAATGATGAGTCGGCACTAATTGCTGCCATGGTCGAACATCCAAAATTAATTGAACGCCCCATTGTTGTTAGCAACAACAAAGCAGCCTTGGGTCGCCCGCCTGAAAACGTATTAAGCGTTCTATAATGAGCACAACCATTGTGGTGCTGTACCACTCAAGCCATGGCTCTGTAGAAGCCATGGCGCATGAAATTGCAGAATCGATAGAACAACAAGGCGCAACCGCCTTGCTGCGCACGTTTGTGGCTAAAAACCCGCACGACATTGTGATAAATAAAGACGATTTAGTTGCTTGTGATGGGCTTGCATTTGGCACACCTACCCGCTTTGGCATGATGGCCGCACAGGCAAAGACATTTTGGGAAACCACCAGTGATCTGTGGCTTAAAGGCCAACTTATAGATAAGCCTGCCTGTGTGTTTTCATCATCGAGTAGTATGCATGGGGGAAATGAAGCAACCCTACTTAACTTGTCACTGCCGTTATTGCATCACGGGATGATGTTAATGGGGGTACCTTACGATGTACCAGAACTTCTTGGCACTGAAACTGGAGGCACACCTTACGGCGCTTCCCACGTTGCTGGCAGCAGCAACAGCTCTACCCTAAGTAAAGATGAAATTAAAATATGTCAAAGCGTAGGCAAACGCTTGACGCAAGTAGCGAGTAAACTTAAATGACCCAAAAGAGCGAGTCTGCTAAAAAGCCAGTGACCGTAAAATTTCAGCGCCTAGCCTTATTTGGTTATTTTGGCCTGCTGATTTTAATGCCACTATGGATGTTTGTATTAGCCCCCAGAGAAGGCCACAGTAACGCATTTCTTTTTTTAGTCTATGTACTACCACTGTTATTACCTTTAAAAGGCATACTGCAAGATAAAACCTACACTTATGCGTGGGCTAATTTTATCGTTATGTTTTATTTTATCCATGGCTTTACATTGCTATGGGTTGCTCAAGATGAACTCGTATGGGTATTACTAGAGTTACTTTTCGCCTCGTCTATGTTTATTGGCTGCACTTACTATGCACGCCATAGAGGACAAGAGCTTGGACTTAAGATTCGCAAGCTTAAAGATGAACTTGCTGAAGAAAAAGCAGCGCATGAACACAATAAAAACAACTCATAGCTAGCAGCTCAAAACATAAAAAACGCGCTTTATTAGCGCGTTTTTTTGTAATTAAATAAATGGTTAAACTAACTCGCTTAAAGCAGCTAACCCCACTATGCAAGCTAAACCTAGCTGGGCTATAAGGCTAAAAGCCGATACCACTCTTAATAAAAACAATCCCCAAGGATGTTTAATATGCGGGTACAACGAACAACGCTTTAAATTTGTCGCAAAGAAAAAACACACCACCGCCGTCATGGTCATAAAAAGAGTAAGCTCACTTTTTATAGTGATGTTTTCATCAAAAAAGAAAAACAACTGAAGTGGTAGCAATAACGCCACAACCGCGTGTAATACATGTACCTTTTTAATTCGCTCTAACTGCCCTTCAGGGGATAACTCTTTAATTCCAAAATCACGTTCAAGGCACTTAACTAAATTACTGGCTTTGATACTTACCGCTAAACGATAACAACTTAATCCATCGTTATTACGCGCTCTAAAGTCATAGCCCGCTTTAAGCAGTAAAATCATTAACGATTCATTTTTACTCATTACTGCGTAATGCAGCGCCGTATTACCTTTATTGTCGACGGCTTTTTTATCTTGGTACTGCAGGAGTGTTTCAACTACATTTACATAGCCTTTTTCTGCTGCCCACATAAATGCTGTTTTGTTATCTTCATCGGTTAAAGCACCTGTAGCGCCCTGCTCAATAAAGCGCATCGCCATTGTTTGCTTAGCTTTTTTCTTGTTTAGGTGGGCAAGTAAAGCATTTTCTAACAACACAATAGAATCAACATCAGGCGAAACCTGAGTTAATAAAGTAAAGTAATCTTTGCCTGCAGCTACCTTTTCGCTGGTGAGCTCTGCTAAATAGTCAATGTCTGCAATCGACTGAGGAATATACGCACTTAAGCGTTCTCTAAAGTCGACCTCTTGCCAAATAGATAGGGTGTCTGCTGCCGACAACTTGGCACCCTGTTCTAGGGCATGCTCTATTAGAGTGAAAAAGCGTTTACTAAAAAATAGGCTAATCAATGAAAGCGGCGTTTCAATATTATTTTGTGCCGATACACTTGCGTATTTTTCAAGTCGCTGACACAGCATTAACACAATATTTTCTATGTTGTAGTCATTAGCAAAATAGTGCTCTTTAAGTGCTGCAATATAGACTTGTGCATCCTCATCATATTCACAAATATGCTGAAAGTAACATTCTTCAAACGGCTCTATGGGGGTTAACCAGGTTAAATAATAAATTGGGGGCAAAACCGTGGTGCAAACACCATCATCTTCTTCAGTAGAACGACAGGCAGGCCAAGCTTCTAAAGCATCTAAAATGAAGGCACCGTTTTGTTCAACCAGCCCTTTGACCAGTAACGGGTATTCCTTTGGCCAAATTAGTACATTTTCCATTAAAACAACACAACTCCAGTGTAGCTCGGGTGAGTGGTCAGTTATAACAGTTTTTAGCTGACACCACGCTTAATCAAAGAAGCCGATATTCTAACACAGCTAGGTTGCCAAGCTAGCGTAAACTCGTGCAATATAGGCCAAAATACAAAAGCAACTAACGACATGCGCCATTAGCTGCTTTTACGGTTGGAGCTTTTAATTACAAAGGAACTAACTTTGCTGAAGTTCTGCTGTGACTTGATCTAAACCCACATCAGAAATACGTTGAATGATCTCTTTTTGCTTAGCACTAAGTAACGAAATCCCCTCAGCAACAATATCGTATACTTTCCATTGCTGATCGTTCCCCAAACGAAGTTTAAAGTGTAAATCTATGGTGGGTTTATTAGCTTCAATAATTTGCGTTTTAACTGTGGCAAATTTAGAGTCGCTTGCAGCAGCGTCTTGCTCAAAAATTACATCTTGCCCTGTGTACTTCACAAGCGCACTAGCATAAGTGCCCGTTAAGTAATGCTCTACCGCATCTATAAACGCAACGCCTTGTTCACGGTTAATGCCTTTAATATGTTTACCTAATAATTTAAACGACACAAACTTAATATCAATATGTGGCATCAAACGCTGCTCAACAATTAATGACATCGCTTCTTTGCTGGCATTACCTTGCGCATTTACCTGCCCAATATCGTTAAATAATGATTCGGCTACAGTTTGCAATAATTGTTTAGGTGACGGCTGCGTTTGTGCAGTGAGTGCGCTACTAAAAAAAACAGCAATAACCACTAAAAGCTTTATAAGTTTCATAATAAATGCATAGTTTAAATAATTAAGTTTAGTGTAATCTACGCAAATAACAGGCAACAAAAAAGGCATAAATAAGCAACTTATTAATGCCCAATTAGCACCAATAAAATTAATTAAATAAATTCAATTAGTTAAAAACTTTAGTTAACAAGCCATCTACAAGCGGATTTTTGTCCTCATTGAAAACAGTAATTCACCGCCCTTATCATTTAATTACTATTTAAATTTACCTACCAGTAGGTCGTTATGAAAACCTCATTTGAGATGATTTCAATTATTGTTTTTTGTTTATTTTTACTGCCAACAAATGCAGCCTATGCATCCTCAAGCCATGGCTACGCTGTGGACTTATTAAAAGGCGAAGGTAATGTGACTGGGGTAAAGCTTGCGTATCAATATCATCCCAAGGGTGCACAAAACTTTGTTGGCGATGCCCGTTTTTATCTAGAAAGCAGCCTCAATCTGTGGCATTACCACCATGATCAACAGTCACAATCCAACCTAGTATTCGCTGTTTCACCAGTTGTGCAGTTTCCTGCATTTAGCGTATACAATACGCCATTCTATGTGGAGGCTGGTATTGGCTTTTCCCTACTTGATGAGCACCATTTTGCAGGTAAAAACCTAAGTACTCACTATCAGTTTGAAGATAGAATAGGCCTAGTGGCCGATTTTGGAGAAACCAACGTAGCACTGCGTATTATTCACTATTCAAACGCAGGATTTAAAGCACCTAATCCAGGAATAAACTTTTTAACATTGTCGGTAGCACAACGGTTTTAAACACCCGTAATAAACACTCAAAATGTTGCGGCTTATATTGAAAGCGGTCATAATTACTGCTTAAAAAACAATAAGGTCAACAACATGCAAATTTGGCAAATCGTACTCGTTATCTCGATTGTACTGGCTATTGTTATCGGTAATTTAGCACTGCTGCGTTTAAGTGCAAAAAGCGAGTTTAAAGCCTCTCCCTCTATTATTCATAAAAAAGACATAAAAAAGCCCTGAATATTCAGGGCTTTTTTCGTTTAATTATTACTTAACCAACTAACCAGTGTGCCATTAAGGCAATAACAGGCAATGTAACTAATGTTCTGAGAATGAAAATAACAAACAACTCAAAAATATTAACTGGTATTTTACTTCCTAATAAAAGTGCGCCCACTTCAGACATATAAATAAGTTGCGTCACACTCATGGCTGCAATAATAAAACGTGTTACATCACTTTCAATTGAACCTGCAGCTAAAATAGAAGGAATAAACATATCTGCAAAACCGACCATAATAGTTTGTGCAGCCATTTCAGCTTCTGGTACTTGTAAAAGCTCCAAGAACGGAATAAACGGCATACCTAAATACTGAAATATCGGGGTATATTCAGCAATAATAAGTGCAAATGTACCCACAGCCATGACTACTGGTAATACTGCAAACACCATATCAAATGCATTGTGTATACCTTCTTCTAAGGTGCCCTTCAAGCCTGGCGCTTTTTCTGCTTTAGTTAATGCAACATCAAGTGAATGCTTAAATAATGTTTTGCCTTCAGGAACCAATTCAGCGTTTCCATCGGGCTCTTCACCATCAATAAGCACGTCCTTTTTAAAACGCAGTGGTGGTAAACGCGGAACAATTATCGCAGCCACTACACCGGCTAAACACACGGTTAGGTAGAAAGGTGCAAATAAGTATTCAAGCTTTACTTGGCCAATAACAACTAAACAAAAGGTAATTGATACAGCAGAGAAAGTGGTACCAATAATCGCAGCTTCACGTTGAGTATAATATTTATCTTCATACTGACGCGCAGTCATTAAAATACCTACGCTACCATCACCTAACCATGAAGCAACACAATTAACTGCACTGCGCCCTGGCACCCCAAACAATGGACGCATTACTTTAGTAAGTAAGGTACCCACCAGCTCAAGTAAACCAAAATTAAGTAATAACGGCAGTAATAAGCCCGCTAAAATAAACACCGAAAACAGCACCGGTAATAAATCTTTTAATACTAGCAAGCCAGTATTTTCTGAGGTAATAGCATGCGGTCCAACTTGAAAATAAGTTAAAAGCACAAACGCCATACCAAACAACCGTGTTACTAACCAAATCCAACTCACATTAAACAAATGATTTAATAAGCGAAATTTGGTTAAGCTTTTCGGTTTAAAGACACTAAGCACCAGCGACATTACACCAGTAATACAAATAATGGTAGCTATTAGCCCTAGTGCTATCTCACTGAATGAGGCTTGAATTGCCTTGGCCATTACCGCGATAGGTATCGTCATTATTTCGCCAGACGGTACTGGCGTCATGAACAAAAAAACGCCGATTAAAGAAGGAATTAAAAAAACCAACCATACTTTCAAATCATAACTTTTTTGAACGGATGCTGGGCGTGATGAATCTAACTGAGACATATTTTCAACCTGTAAAAACCACAAAAAGAGCTAAGTGCTCTTTTTGTGGTAAGTATTTATAATTATTAAATTTTAATACCGCGCTTAATTAACGCCGCTTCTAATGCTTGCTGTAAACCATTCATTGTACCTGGTTCAAGCGTTTCGCCTTTGTCATCCATCCACGTAAGACTGGTGCCACCTTGCTTGGTTTTGCTAACCAAAATTTGGTATTGGCCTTCATCAATTGGTAATTCTGTTGGTTCATCGCCCCAAATAGAATCCCATACGCTACTTTCTACTTTGGCGTAATCTGCTGTAATTAAACCTGTCTCTTGGTTTATTTCAACAATGGTGAAAGATAAGCGCTCTAAGAATCCAGAAAAGCGATCGAATACTGTATCGTAGGCTTGCTCAGTAACAAGTGCTGCATTGCCTTTGTTATCAAACCCAAGCTCTAATGAAATTACCCCTTTACGCTTACGCATATCAACTTCAAGTTGACGATAGCGGTAATCAAACTCACTTACTACTTGGTTAAGTGCACGTACTTCTAGCTGCTGTTTTAATAAATCAGTCAAAGGCTTATCGCCTTTAAAATCAATAAGCTCCGCAGTTAAAGACGCTGTACGTTGATGCTCTTTTTCTTCAATAGTAAATTTAAAACGTTCTAAATCAACACTTTCATCATCGCCCCATAACCAGCTTTCCTCTGGCTTAACAATAGCGTACCAATCTGTTTCAAGTGTTCCTTGCATTTTGTTTTGTTGTGTCGCACTAATGTTGTTGTCAGCAAGCACTGCTTGAATCGAGTCCCAAATGAATACATCTAAATCGTCAATGCCATCATTTTTATCAAAATAAATACGTGCTTGTTTATCTGCTTCCTCAACCCAACTGCCTTTAGCAACCGTTAATACTTGCGCCGGCGGACGATAGTTTGTTGCCTCCGGATTATTATCATATTGACCCACATCCATCTTATAAACAGGATCTTGAGCGGGTTGTGATAACGAAGCAGGTGCTTTAACCGGCTCATGGGCGCGGTAGTTACGCTCATTATGGGCATCACTTGTAAATACACTACACCCTGACAAACTTACCAATACACTTACTGCAAGTGCTTTTGGGATCCAATACTGCACAGATAATTCTCCTTAGCATACCCTTAATTGTTTTAACAAATATATGAGTGGGTAATACCGATTTGGTTCAGTGTAAAATCAATATTAACTTTACATTTATAATTTGCTTATCTAACTGCATTAAGCCAACAAGATGACCGACAGACTAAGCTACAAATAGACACATTTTTGCTATGGTACTTTCACAAGCTTGTAAAAACAAGAAACACTGCACTATTAACCGCCTAAAATTAACCGTCGCTGTAGTTTAACGCGGGTTTTGTGTTAAACTTTGCTGCCGTGCAACGCTACGTGTTTATTTTTTGTTGCCAAGTCGGTTGTTATCATCCAAGTAACTTAGGTACTTTAAAACCCATGACTGCATTTTCAAATCATCAAATTGTTTTAACCGCAATTGGCGAAGATAGATCGGGCATCGTTAGTGAGCTTACGCAACTCGTCAGTGATTGCCACTGTAATATTATAGATAGCCGCATTGCTATTTTAGGCAACGAACTTACTTTTATTATGCTACTTAGCGGTGATATGTCAGCCATTAGCCGTATTGAGCACACCCTGCCTACCAAAGGTATGGAGCTTGGCCTGCTTACTATGATGAAACGCACTTCAAGCCATAATCAAAGCGAGTTTTGTGCAGGTTACACCCTAGAATATACTGGCATAGACACCCCTGGCACCTTGAGTAAAGTAACGCGCTTTTTTGCAGACAGTAATATTAATATTTGCTCATTAAAATCAGATACCTACGAAGAAGATACTGAACTTAAAATGCGCTGTGAACTTGAATTTAATATTCCCGTTGACGTTGACATTGACCAATTTAAAATTAGTTTTGAAAACCTTTCGCACGTTTTAAACGTAGATTACATCTTTCGACGTATTCGCTAAGGAGTTTAGCATGAACAAAATTACCCCATTACAAAGTGGCGACACAGCACCGGCTTTTAGCTTACAAAACCAAAATGACGAAACCGTCGTGCTCAACGAGTTATTAAAAGAAAAACAAGTATTGGTATACTTTTACCCTAAAGCGTCAACGCCAGGCTGTACCATACAAGCCGAGAATCTGCGTGACCAACAAGCCGAGCTTGCAAAATTCAACACTCACGTGGTTGGTATAAGCCCAGATCCAATTAAGCGCCTTAAAAACTTTGAAACTAAAAAAGAGCTTAACTTTGACCTACTTTCTGACGAAGATCATGCCATTGCTGAGGCATTTGGCGTGTGGGGATACAAAAAGTTTATGGGCAAAGAATATGATGGTATCCACCGCCTCACTTTCTTAGTCGGTCAAGACGGTAAAATTAAACACTTGTTTGATAAATTTAAAACCAAAGATCATCACCAAGTGGTATTGGATTATTTAGCTGCTGAATAAAGGCTAAAGGCTAAAGGCTAAAGGCTAAAGGCTAAACAAGATAAAATAAAAGCGTTGCTCAAGGGCAACGCTTTTTTGTATTTATCGCTTTAGTACTTTAGCATTCCTGCCGATAGCTAAATTGGTAACGAATAACATTATGGATAATTAACCGTGATACAGCTAAATAAACACTCAGCCTTTGACGTTAAAATTGCAGCAGAAAAAATAAATGTTGCACAACAAACAAAAGAAACAACTAAAAATAAGGACAACGCTGATTATCAATTATCAGACAGAGAGCGTAATAAACTCTCGGGAAAAGAGGCTGAGCAAAACGTTGAAAAAACCACAAATTCAGAAATACCTGAATATATTGCAAAAATGATAGAGCAACTTAAAGAGCTCAAACAGCTGCTTGAAGAACAAAAAGAACAACTCACTCAATTACAAGCTCAATCGGACCAAGAAGACGAGGCTATACAAGCACAAATTGAAGCACAAGCAAACATCGTTTCATCAACACAATCTCAAGTAGTCGCGCTGGTGCAAATGATTAGCCAAGCCATGAAAGATGCAGGTATTACAGACGCTGGCGCACTTGTCAGTGCCATTGTTTGAATTTTCAGAAACAGCGATTCAGCTTCATATAAATTTACTTTATAGTAGCGTTTTTGTGTTTACCTTCGACTTAATATTTCAATAGTAAATACGCCTACCCTAGCGATTAAAAATTACGTTATGCACTAAGTTTTAAGTTTTAAGTTTTAAGCTGTTCAAGAAGATTATTATTGTTGTTGTGACAGTACATTTAAAAGTTAGTAATTTACTTAACCCCTGAAACGTATTTTATTTTTATATTGCACATTAATTTGATTACCTAGTCAGGCACACTAGCCAGTTGAACTCACAGCGAGAACCTGTCATCCAGATGAATCGTCATTAATTTAGTAATAATGAGAGGAAACTTTCCTCTTTTTTACGTGTTTATATAAGCTACAGAAATTATAATATTTATAGCCGGCAATAACTTAAGCTATTTGCTATTAATGCAAGTTCACAAAATAAGGACGTTTTTGCGCTAAAATGGGGAAAGTGTCCTCTGATAAAGCTGTTAGCCAACTAGAGATAATTTGGAGTATCAAGTTAGATACAACCCACATTCAGACCTTGCGAATTTAGCTCAATATCAACTTGATTGCATTGAGACAAAAAATAGTTCTGGTCACTCCAATGGTATTAGTATGGATATGCAAGCATGTTTAATCTCACATGTATTTCTGGCGGAGGTGTTAATAAATATGGCGGGTTTTGGCTTACTCCAAGAAAGCTTCAAAGAAAAGAAACCGTATCATTGGAAACGAAAAATGTTTTCTCGATTTTAAATGTCGAGCATATCGAAGGATTACATGAAGTCCTTGATGCACTTCGTGGTGCAAGAAATAGTTTGGCACATGCAAAGCCCGATAGATATGAATACGATCTGGGTGACAGTGAAGTCGAATTTGCAGTTTTTAAGCGACCTTATAATGAACTCTTGACGATTGAATTTCTTAAGCATGCAAACTCAGCTCTCAATGAGCTTTCGTATGTAATGGGAAATAACGAGGACATAGAGGACTACGGGTTAATTACTTCTGCGGTTGAAGTTGGCTAGCAAATTCTTCAAGAACGATTCGCACGCGTGGCATTTTTACTATGCGTTGGTTTTAGTGGTTAAGGTAGTGTGCGGAAGCATTGGTATAGCAGTGAAAATGCTCTCTTTTGGCGAAGAGGCAAGAAAATTTCAGAGAACGATGTTAAAATTTCTAATGAGTCGTTCAAAAGGACAAAAAACCGATAACTTTTAACGAGGCGTTATATACTTAGGAGACCCAATGTCAGCTATCGCTAATACACCTAAACCTCCATATTTTGCTGTGATTTTCACTTCTACGCGAACTGAAGATGATAATGGCTACGGTGAAACGGCAAATAGGATGGTTGAGCTTGCTGAGCAACAACCTGGTTTTTTAGGCATAGAATCAGCTAGAGAAAATGTTGGTATAACTGTCTCCTACTGGGCAGATCTAGATTCAATTAAAAATTGGAAAGCTAACTCTGAGCACTTAGAAGCTCAAAAAACTGGTCGTAAGTCTTGGTACGATTCATTTAAAGTTCGTATCTCAAAAGTAGAGCGAGATTACGGCCTATAACAAGCGTATCAAATCTGACTCCGCAAGCTGTCGTTTTTGCAAAATACAAAAGGCGAAGAAGTGCGCTAACTCGCTCCACAGTTTATACAGGCGCTATGTTCCTAAAAGAGTTTAAAATTAATGTTTAATAATAAAAAGATGATTGCACTTTTCCTCTTTGTGGGGCTTATTAACACCGATGCATCTTATGCTAGTGGTATAGAAGATCTTCAGCTCATCCAAGTACTAAAAGATGACGTTAACGACTTTGATGGCTTAGGTAACCCTAGGAGTGTTAAGGTTATTTCGGATAATTCAAAGGTTTTTGTTTCTAGTGGAGACGATAATGCTCTCGCTGTTTTTAATTTAGACGAAAATTTTAAGCTAACTTTTAGCCAAGTGTTCAAAAATACCGCCACCAACATAAACGGTTTAGAAGGCGCCTCTGGTGTTACCTATTTTGATCTCGGTAATGAAATAGTCGTTACTGGATTCTATGATGGCGCCTTAACCAAATTCTCTAGAAATAATAATAGTTACCGTTTTAATCAATTTATCAGTGACGGTCTAAGCTATGAAAGAGTGTTTGATAGTAATGTGCCAATAGGCAAACTTGATAGCCTTGGTCTTTTAGGCGCTTGGAATATCGTCAAGGCTAACAACGAAAAGCAGCTCTTCGTTGCAAGCTATATGAGTAACGCTATTTCTATTTTAGATGTAATGGAGGATAAAAAGGTTATTTTTAATAGAGTTATAAAAGACGCTAAGCCACTTAGTAATGATTTAGGGAAACCTATTGCCATAGCTTTATCTCCACTAAATAATGAGTTGTACGTCCTAGGTTTTGATGGTCATCAATTAACCATTTATGATAGAGACCCTAGCGGTGACTTATTAGCAAAACAAGTATTAAAAAATGACATTGCAGGTGTGAAGCAATTTATTAATCCACAAGAAATTGTTGTCTCACCAAATGGAAAATTTTTGTATGTTGCCTGTGCTGGGAGTAATTCTATTGTTGTTTTTCACAAATTGGATACCGGACAATTTACATTTTTACAGGCAATAAATAATTCGGATATTGGCGGTTCTGGCTTAGAGGGAGCAAGTAGCTTAGCGATATCGTCAGATGGCTTAAAAATATATGCAGCTGGGGAGTCGGGTAGCGGTCTATATTTATTTAGTGTGAAAGCTGATGGGCGACTTAGCTATAAGAATAAGCTAGTAAATGTGCATGATGATGAATTAAATGGAATCTCATCTATTACTCTTACCGTTGATAATCGTCACTTATTGGTTGCGACTGGTAAAGGTAATTCGTTATTTGTCTTTAAAATAAAGATACAATAGACGTCTCGAAACATAAATAGTGTTACCCAGTCGGATTCGTATAGTTTGCTAAGCGCCACTTCACTTTGTATTTTAACGAACTACTTCTCGCCGCTTAAAACAACACTCACAATGTCCGCTCGTGGCACTTTATAGTCTATGAAGCACCATTCAAAAAATTTGAGACACTTTTTTGTTGGGTTTCGCTGTACTCAACCCAACCTACGTAATATAACTCAACGCCGAGCAGCTGATCGCTTATAGCTAAGCACTTATAACTGCTCTTTCTGTTTAACTAATTCCCAAAAACTTATGTACTTGAATTGATAAACGCCAGTTTTTGGCGATACAAGTATCAATGGCTAATTTAGTTGCCGACGTTTTTTGGCTGATTGGCTGTAAATATACCAGTTTTGGGTTAACACCCGTGGCGACAAATAACTCTTCCAGTTCTTCTACGTGCTTTTGCATAGCAACCGGATGTTTAATTTCATCGGCGCGTTGCATAGCACTGCTCAATACTTTGTAACCACCACGCATATTAATTTTTGGCGATACCGTAACCCACGTTTGGGCAGGGGCGAGAATTTCGAAGGTGCCACTGGTTTCTATTTGCGTGCTAAAGCCATGATCATGCAATAAATTACATACTGGATTTAAATCGTACATGCAAGGTTCACCACCGGTGATCACAACATGCTTGGCTGTATAGCCACGGGATTTAAATAACTCCAGGACCTGCGCGGCACTGGCCTCAGCCCAATGATCTGAGTCGGCTTTTTTTTCTACCGTGTCATCTAGTGATACTTTATATACATTATCAACATCCCAGGTTTGTTTAGTGTCACACCACGAACATCCCACAGGACAACCTTGCAGGCGTAAAAATATAGACGGCGTACCGGTAAAGCTCGCTTCACCTTGAATGGTTTCAAACACTTCATTAATTTTGTACAAAAGAAATCTCACTTACAACCTGACGGCAAAATTGTTACTATTAAAAATCGCAAAGCACGGTGCAAAAATTGTCATTTATGCCTTGGCCGTGTAGTATATCGCGCCCTGATATAAACCTCTATCAAAACTAAAGAGCAAACCACGTATGACGCAAAAAGTAGTTGTTATTTATTCCGGCGGTATGGACTCATTTACTGTATTAAATAAAGCCTTGCAGCAAGGCCATGATGTTTATGCCCTCTCGTTTGATTATGGTCAGCGTCATGTTAAAGAACTTAAAGTTGCCGCCAACGTATGTGAAAAGCTAAATGTCCCGCACAAAATTGTTGATATATCAGCAATTAATCAGCTTATTGGTGGTTCGTCGTTAACAGACGATATTGATGTGCCAGAAGGCCATTACGAAGAAGAAAGCATGAAAAGCACCATTGTGCCTAACCGCAATATGATTTTACTTTCCTTAGCGGTAGGTTATGCAGTGTCGCTTAAAGCGAGCAAAGTATATTACGGCGCGCATTCAGGCGATCATGCAATTTACCCTGACTGTCGTCCTGAGTTTGTTAAAAAGATGGATGATGTATGTCGTATTGCAAATTACGATGCAGTAGAAATTTTTAGCCCGTATTTAAACAATACTAAAATCGATATTTTAACCGACGGTATTAAAATGGGCTTAGACTACAGCCAAACATGGACCTGTTATAATGGTCGTGACAAAGCGTGTGGTAAATGTGGTGCCTGCCAAGAACGTTTAGAGGCCTTTGAGCTTAACAACGTGACAGACCCGCTTGAATATGAGTAAAGTTCAACGTTAATACACTAAAAGGCTACCAAGGGTAGCCTTTTTTGTTGCGATAAAACGTTAAAGCCAGCGTTTTACTCGTGATTTATAATCGTCAAATTGCTCACCAAATAATTTGTGGAGCGCCCGTTCCTCTGGGATTATTTGAAATAAGGTAATGTAAGCAATAAACCCTGCTACACCTAAAAAAGCCCACATTGAACCCAACCACACGCCCCAGCCTGCTAATATAAACGCAAAACCTAAATACATCGGATTACGAGAGAATTTATAAACACCTGAGGTAACTAAACTAGACGCTTGTTCTGGTTTGTTAGGTAGTACTGTTGTTTTAGCAAACCGGAAACTCACGACCCCAGCAATACAAAATATACACCCAGTAGCGACAAGTGCTAGCGAGAGATAAGTAATAAATGCGCTAAAATCAATCACGCTATAATGTGCAATCAGTGCCATTACAGCAGCAAAAAACACCACAACCACAACCGGTGGAATTTTATTATTTAACATACCTACTCCTTGTATCGATTAAAAAACTTCATAATTACTATATGGTGGCATCACAAATAATAACAATGACTTATCGAATATTTATAAATACAAATAAAGTTACAATTAATTAGCTTTATGAGCGCTTAATTATGGTTATAATTTAAGCTTAAATAAAAGTTAAAGGAAGTAATTATGTCTGGCACAACAATGATAGTTCTCATTGTACTTATTTCTGTAGGTTCGGGAGTTATTTACGATATGTATAAAAAGCACCTTGAATTTAAACATAAAGTACAGGACAACAATCAAGACGAACACAAACAACTAGCTGAGGTAACCGCTCAAGTGAGTGAACTTAAACAACGAGTACAAACACTTGAAGCCATTGTTACCGACTCAAGCTATAACGTAAAACAAGAAATAAACAAACTTTAATGTATACGTTACAAGTAATTTGGGTATAAATGTGCGTTTTCAGGCTGCTCAATGCCATGGGCAGCTAAAAAACCACCAATTGCTTGACCACACCCTTGCGGTGCTCTGCCACTGTCTATTTCAAAATTTAACTGATTCGCCTCTTGTTTACCCATTGAGCACAAACTAACTGAACTTGGCGAACGCATAGAAACACTTAACTCGCCTATTTGCTCCGCCTGTACATGCTTATTAAAACGTGCAAAACCTTGGTATTTAAAATGCTCGCTCACATAATCATTGCTTATAGCAACCAATGCGGCAATAAAACTATGTAAAAAGCTATTTGTTGTTGTATCCGGTGCTAAGAATGACAAAGTTTTGTTATTAAACTCACTCAGCTGGCAACTATCGCAATGAAGTTGAACCGTATACACCTGTTCACCGGTGATTATAGCTTGGCAGTTAATTAGCTCTATTTGGTTATCCGCAAACACAAGGCGCTCTATCAGCTCGTTCAATGAAATATTTTTAAACGATGTACTTTTAACAAGCTCGGGATTTTGTGCCATAACGGGTAAATCATGATGATTATTAAATGGCGTACTAGTTGCGCCTTGGTGTTGCAGCTGAAAAAGCTCTCTAACCTCATGTTCACGCGCCACTTTTAACGCTAAAAATGCAGTTTGAATAAGCTCTGAAGTAGGTAAGTTTTGCTCTACTGGCCAACGGCGACCAAACAATAGTTTTTTTGCTTTATTATCAGCACGGTAATTGTCGGGACTAAGTACTGCTACTTGCAAATAAACATCACTGTTTTTTTCAGCTGCTAACACACTAAAGTGGTTGGAAAAACTAATGTCGTTAAGTACTTCATTAACACTGGCCAGTGTATGCTTGTAACGCAAAAAATGCTGCGGAACAATCCAATTTTTATTAGCCAGTTGCACTAGGGGCGCATACGAAATGGGTTGCTCGTAGCTGTGTTGCCATTTTTGCCCATCACCTAATAATGACTCAATTTTTATATTGTTATCTGACATATATAAACCAAATAAATCTGCCCAGCGGCAAGATATTAACTATGAAGCACTTTACGAAGTTAATCATAAAAAACGATCACACTTTTTGTCAGTATTTAGCGTCCAAATACGTGTTGATACTCTGTTATAACTTTTTGATAGTAAAGTCTATCTTTATTGAGCATTCGGGTATAATGGTCAAGCAATTGTTGCTGATATTGATGATGTTGAGAGTTATGTATATCCCACATGTTAGCCCCCGTTTTAGTGATAGTGCCCGTGGCATTAAAGCTGACTTGTAACACTTCGTAAAAACGCTTATTTTCAACAATAATTTGCTCGCTTTCGAGCTGCAAATTACACGCCTGTAAACCCGCACGTACCTTATAAAGGTGCATAATAGGGCAAATAATAAAACGAAGTTGTTTAAGGCTTTGTGGGTTATTAGCAATAATTTGCTGAATTAGCTTTAAACATAAATCGCCCCCTACTCCAGCAATAACAATTACTTGCTTAGCACCTGTTGGCAGTTTAATTTGAGCAACATCTTCGCAGCGCACTTGCCATGAAGGCAAAGACTTTACTTGCTCAAATTGTTGTAGCGACTGCTCAAGCGCTTCCATTAACTCTGGAATAATATCAACAAAGTTTATTTGTTTGGCTATGCCGCGCTCAAGTAATGCCATACCTAAAAAGCCATGATCGCAACAACAATCCCAAACAATATCGTGCGGCTGTGTAATTAACGAATTGATGGCGTTTAAACGTTTACTCAGTTTCATTTAACTCACTATGTTTTTGTTTTGTACACCAATGCTTTTAAGCTTTTATCGCTATCAATTTCAATAAAGCGATCCGTAGGTTCTAGGCGTTTAACAAACTCAATAGCACCTTGAGTATGCTCTTCAATAAGTGCTCTAAAATCGTTTTCTGTAAGCTCAGGGCTATTAGCGCATAACAATAGCTGTGTAGTATCGTTTAAAAGCTCAGGAAGTCTGCGCAGCACTTTTTGATAGTCTTTAGTTAAAATAAAACTGCCTTTTTGAAAACTGGGCGGATCAACAATAATCAAATCAAACGGTGCTGCTTTTTTTAGCTTACCAAACGACTTTAAAATATCGTGCGGTAAAAAACTGACCCCACGATCGACATTATTGAGTTGGTGGTTTTGCTTACCCACTTTTAACACACCTTTGCTCATATCCATGTTCATCACATGATCTGCACCACCGTGCATAGCCGCAACCGAAAAACCACAGGTATAAGAAAACAAATTTAGTACTTTGGCGTGCTTACTATTTTGCATAACAAACTCACGGCCTTTTCGCATATCAGGAAAAATACCGGTGTTTTGCTTACTCATTAAATCAACCAAAAAACGCACCCCGTTTTCGGCTACGCTATGACGAACTGGCAGTTGACCGTGAACAAGGGTGTTATGGCTTTGTAGCCCAGCTCGCTGTTGATACACCAATGCAGTAATTAACTCTGGATGATGTTGTTGTGCCCATTGCCATAACGTATCGGTGAGTGCAGCGAGTGTTTCCTCGTCAATTTCACTGTATGACACCAAAAACAAACTTGGTGGGTAAAAGTCTAAGTTAATATGACTAAGCGCTTCCACACTGTGGCCACGCCCATGAAATACCCGGCAAAGCTCATTATCGGAAAAAGGCGTGTCTGCCAAAGCATTTATAAGGGGAGTAAAATCGGTTGTCATTTAATTAATCAACTGTTGTTGTAGTTCATGTATTTCGTCGCGCACTGAGGCGGCTTTTTCAAATTCTAAATCACTGGCATACGCATGCATTTTGGTTTCTAACTGCTTAATTTGCGTTGCAATTTCTTTAGCACTGAGGATTTTTTTAGAGTCTTTACGAATAAGCTGTAGATTGTCTTGCGGTGAGGCATCTTGGCCTACATCCATTACATCAAGTATCTTTTTAACCAAGGCACTAGGTTCAATACCGTGCTTAACATTATAAGCATGTTGTATTTCTCGGCGTCGGTCAGTTTCTTCAATGGCTTTGGCCATCGATTTAGTCACTCTGTCACCGTATAAAATAGCGCGGCCATCAAGGTGGCGCGCCGCACGGCCTATTGTTTGAATAAGTGAGCGCGCTGAACGTAAAAAGCCTTCTTTATCAGCATCTAAAATAGCCACTAGTGCAACTTCTGGCATATCTAAGCCTTCACGTAGTAAGTTAATGCCTACTAACACATCAAATACACCGGCACGTAAATCTCGAATAATTTCTACCCGCTCTACGGTATCAATGTCAGAGTGTAAATAACGTACTTTTACATTGTGCTCACTCAGGTAGTCAGTTAAATCTTCAGCCATACGTTTGGTAAGCGTGGTTACCAGCACTCGCTCTTTTGCTTCAACACATTTGTAAATTTCTGAGAGTAAATCATCAACCTGATCGCCTACTGGGCGAACTTCAATAACAGGGTCAAGTAAGCCGGTTGGACGAATAACCTGCTCTGCAACTTCGCCGTTGCTGCGCTCTAATTCAAAGTCGCCTGGGGTGGCCGATACATAAATGGTTTGTGGTGCAATGGCCTCAAACTCTTCAAAACGCAGTGGCCTGTTATCCATAGCTGAGGGCATTCTAAAACCATATTCAACGAGGTTTTCTTTACGGCTTCTATCGCCTTTATACATGGCACCAATTTGCGAGACGGTTACGTGCGATTCATCAATAATCATTAATGCATCGTCGGGTAAATAGTCCAGTAATGTTGGCGGTGGATCGCCAGGTGTACGCCCCGATAAATAACGGCTGTAGTTTTCAATACCAGAGCAATAACCAAGCTCGGTCATCATTTCTATATCGTATTGGGTACGCTGAGCTATGCGCTGCTCTTCTACTAACTTGTTTGCGCTGAGCAATTGTGCTCTGCGCTCTTTGAGTTCGGCTTTAATTTTTTCTATGGCTTCGAGAATTTTTTCTCGTGGCGTTACATAGTGAGTTTTAGGATAAATAGTGGCACGTACTATGTGTTTTTCTACCGCACCGGTTAATGGGTCAAAAATACTTAAGCGTTCAACTTCGTCATCAAACATTTCTACACGCACTGCATAGGTGTCTGATTCAGCTGGAAATATATCAACCACTTCACCACGAACGCGGTATGTACCGCGACTAAAATCAATATCGTTTCGCGTATATTGTAGCTCTGCAAGACGGCGCAGCATGTCACGTTGATCGACCTTTTCACCTACTTTTAAAAGCAGCATCATTTTCATGTATGAGTCAGGATCGCCCAAACCATAAATTGCCGACACAGAGGCAACAATAATGGTATCGCGTCGCTCTAAAAGCGCTTTAGTGGCACTGAGTCGCATTTGCTCTATGTGTTCATTAATAGATGCGTCTTTTTCGATAAAGGTGTCGCTGGCTACCACATAGGCTTCAGGTTGGTAGTAATCGTAGTAAGATACAAAGTATTCAACCGCATTATGTGGAAAAAATTCTTTCATTTCGCCATACAATTGAGCCGCTAAGGTTTTATTATGCGCCATAATAATAGTTGGCCGGTTTAAATCACTAATAATGTTAGCCATAGTGAACGTTTTACCGGTTCCCGTTGCGCCTAATAAGGTTTGCTGGGCCAGTCCGGCCTCTAAGCCTTCACACAACTGAGCAATAGCGGTTGGCTGATCCCCTGCGGGTTTAAATTTTGATACTAGCTGAAAATGATCGCTCAATGACTACACTCCTGTAATGCTTGACTGCTTAACGCTTCAATTTCTTTCATAAACCACTTGTAGGCTACAAGTGCTGTAAATAAATTACCAATGGCCGCGCCAATAAACAAGCCGATTAAGCCTGCAAGTTCGTTTCCGATATACGCAAAGGGAATATAAAAAACAAACAATCGAATAACGCTCAAAACTAAGGCGTTCATGGGTTTGTGTAAAGCGTTAAACGAGGAGTTTGATAAAATGATCACTCCTTGCAAACCATAACTTAAAGGAATGGTATAAATAAACAGCTTGATGACATCAACAACAGCTTGCTCTTTACCAAATATTTCACTAATGACACCTGAAAAAATAATTAATACAATATAAATAACAAACTGCCACAACATTACAAACTTGAGCGTACCTAGGTAGGCATCTTTTACGCGAGAAAAATGACTTGCTCCAAAATTTTGGCTAATAAAAGGTGGTAAGGTCATCGACAAAGCTAATACCACTAAACTCGCTATTGATTCTATTCGACTCCCTACTCCAAAAGCTGCCACAGCTTCGGGGCCATGATGAGCAACCAATGCGGTCATTACCGCCATAGCAACTGGGGTGAGCATGTTAGCACCCGCTGCCGGTAAACCAATTTTTAAAATTTTACGAATTGCACCAACAATGGTTTGTTTGCCCGCTTTTAAACTGAGCAACTGCTTTTTAAAAATTAATATGTATAAAATAATCGCCACTGCAACTGCCCAAGCTATAACACTGGCAATAGCAGCCCCTTTAATACCTAATGCGGGAATAGGACCAAAGCCAAAAATAAGCATCGGATCGAGTACAGCATTAATAAGCCCAGCCCCGCCCATAATAATGCTTGGTGTTTTAGTATCACCACTGGCACGCAGTACTGAATTTCCAATCATGGGGGTAATTAAAAACACACTACCCAAAAACCAAATACTAATATACTGATGAATTAGTGGAAGTACTTGCTCCCCTGCCCCAAGCAAGGTAAATATGGGGTCAATCAATAAATAGCCACTGGCAGATAAAACCAATACTAATATTACCGCTACCAACAACGAAACACTGGCATCAAAACGCGCTTCTTCTATATTGTTACTGCCTAATGCTTTTGCAATAACCGCAGAAGTACCTATACCTAAACCAATTGCTAAACTGATTACAGTAAAAGTAACGGGAAATGTAAAACTCACCGCGGCAAGCGGCTCTGTACCCAATAAGCTAATAAAAAAAGTATCAACTATGTTGAACATCATTAAGGTTATCATCCCAAAAATCATTGGAACGGTCATTTTCTTTAGCGTAGGCAAAATTGGAGCGGTGAGTAAATCAGAGCGAGTATGTGATTGAGAATGTGCGCGCATAAAATAAATAAGCCTCTTTTACTGAACGGCATATTTTAAAGCATCCGAGCTGTTCAAGCCATGCTTTATTAAACCTAAACCATTTAATCCGTTTTTTATCAAAAAACTGTTATTTTTATGCTGTTGTAAATAAATTTCGCACAAACACATTAAAAACCAAATTAAATACATTTATATAACTTTTGCAACATTTAGCTTTTAGGTTTTGCTGATTTATTACACAGTTAGCGATAATGCTTTATCGTCACGAAAAATTTTATTTATCGTTTAGGTGGCTATCTAAGCTGAATCATAAGTCTTTGTTTTTAAGAACATAAAAAAAAAGCTTTTTAATACTTGAAATCGTTGTAGCGCCCTACAACGCTGGGGGTGCTGATGTTCTTAAAGTTTAATAAACAGAGTTATCCACAGAAACCGTGGATAACTCATTCAACCCCACGTTTATAAAGGGCTACAACGAGGTGCAAATTTAAAGGTGCTGTGATTTTTTTACGTTATCAATAAGCAAACAACGTTAAATGGAATTGTAACGCCTTGATATGGGATTATTTGTTTATTTAATGCAAATCCACATTCGTGCTTAATAAATAGCCAAGCCTTTGATTGCTTTATTTTTATACAACTCCATAGCAGTTCTAAAATTATTAGGTTTTTATCAATATTTAAAATAAATATACGTCTTTGATTAAGATTCAGTTCAACAAACTTTAACGATACAAAATAAAAGTGAGGTATTTATTTTAAATACGTTTATTTAGACTTTGTAAAAATATAGGAAATAGAACAGTTTTTTATCACTAAAAGCTACTTTATTTAATTTTACGGCAAGTTTTATTAGCTGAAATTACTCACTTGATTCAAATATTACGCTGTTTTTGTAAAACAATATCACTGCGCTTTACTTAAATAGTGTTATAAAACGCGCAGATTGCACATAAAAACAACGAATAGACCTCTTTTTTGAATTTATGATCTTTTATATGTTGACACTTTGCTATGCGGTCATTAATATTTCGCCCCGTTGAAAGGCAAGACGCTTCCCCCTTAGCTCAGTTGGTTAGAGCGACGGACTGTTAATCCGCAGGTCCCCCGTTCGAGTCGGGGAGGGGGAGCCAAGTTTTTCAGCCATAAACGATTCCCCCTTAGCTCAGTTGGTTAGAGCGACGGACTGTTAATCCGCAGGTCCCCCGTTCGAGTCGGGGAGGGGGAGCCAAGTTTATGTTTATGATGTAGTTCCCCCTTAGCTCAGTTGGTTAGAGCGACGGACTGTTAATCCGCAGGTCCCCCGTTCGAGTCGGGGAGGGGGAGCCAAGTCATAAAAAGTATATTTTAGTTCCCCCTTAGCTCAGTTGGTTAGAGCGACGGACTGTTAATCCGCAGGTCCCCCGTTCGAGTCGGGGAGGGGGAGCCAATTTACTACACTTCCATAGACATCTCCTTAAATTTGCTCTACCATTTCCTATTAAAATAAAAAACTTTTTGATTACAAAAACTAACTATTTGATAACTTTCTTTATCAAGCTATAATTATTTTAATAATCATGAGGTTGTGTCCTCCCCTTTGACATATAAAGATTAAACAATGGCAGCATTTAAAAAACTTATTTTTATACAACTGATGGCTTGGTTGATTCTTGTGACTGCTGGCTGTTATTTTATTAGCCAAAACTTTGATAGTGCCATCGGTAAAGCTCAAAAAAATGCGCAGGCGACCGTCGAGCAATATATTAAAAACCTATCTGCAACTGACCTCTCTGCTGATAACTTAAAAAATACACTTGCAAGCAGTGAAATCTTTTCACATTTTACTTTACGTGATTATCAAGGTGCGGAAGTATTTTCAGTTAACAATTCAGCGCAATTACCTGTTATTGCAGAACTTATTCAGTCAAACAATAACTCAGTACGCCCTCAGTATGCCACTAATGATAACGCCGATATAAAAGTTGAGTTTAAAATCAACATCACTCATTTGAGTGAGCAGTTTCAAACTGCTTTTTTTATAATTTTAATTATTAGCACCCTACTCGCTCTAATACCTATTGCATTAATGAAAACCATTGTTAAGCACATTAATGACAATATATGTACGGACGTTGCTGATGTCATTGATATTTATATAAACCAAAATCAACTAGGCGATGATTTTGCGACTAAAATTGATTCGCCAGAGTTAGCTAAGTTAGGGAAAAGTTTAATTCCTAGCTTTAATCGTTTATCGCACTTTTTAAAAAGTAAGAATGACAATATAAAAAATGCTGCACACACAATAAAACGTGAGGCCTACAAAGACGGTGTGACTGAGTTAGGTAATCGCAATATGTTTGTTGATTACTACGAAAAGAATATTGAAAACACCGAAGTAAGTACATTTGGCTCTTTAGCACTCGTTCGCTGTAGTGAGTTGCAGTCTATAAATCAAAGCCGCGGTTATCAAAAAGGTGATGAATACATTAAAGCCGTTGCAGATATTATTGTCAGCATCAGTGGCACCTATTCCGGCAGCCAAGTTTTTAGAGTAAACAGCTCTGATTTTATAACCATTTTACCAAATACCCCGTTGAAAGAAGCCGAAAAATTTGGTGAGAACTTACAATCTCGCTTTACTCAATATATGCAAAACCAAGAGCTTAGCTCGGTTGCAAACACGGGTATTGTGGGGTACGAAAAATCAAAACCTTTGGGTGAGTTACTCTCTATTGTTGATAATGCAATGAGCATGGCGCAGTCTAAGCAAGCTAATGCGTGGCATGTGCAACGTGATACTGATCTAGTTAATAATGTGAGCGCAGGATTTGGTAACCAAAACTGGCGTAAAGTGATTAACGAAGTAATTGAGTCTAAAAGCGTCCATTTGGTGATCCAAAATATTATGCCTTTAGGCAAAAGCATTAAAGCCTATGCTGAAATTCAAGCCCGCTTCAAAACAGAAGAAAACCAAGCTTTGCCTACCGCTTCATTTTTAGCAATGGCTGAAAAGCTCGATATGGCCATTGAAATTGACAAGTTAATAATAGAATCGTCTTTGGAAAGAATAAAATCGAGTAATTTATCTGAAAAGTATTTTGGCTTAAATATTACCCCATCTAGCGCGCACAGCGACCAATTCATGATTTGGTTAGAGCGCCGCTTACTCAAAGATACCCATATTGCTTCTAAGTTAATTTTTGAAGTGAGTGAATTTGGTCTTCAACAAAACATTAAAGCAAGCAAACGCTTTATTGATATGGTACATCGCGTTGGTGCCAGAATAACGGTAGAACGCTTTGGTGTGGGACTCACCTCATTTAAATTTTTCAGAGATTTAAAACCAGATTTTATTAAAATGGATGCAAGCTATACACGTGGTTTGGAAGACGATAAAAACAATCAGTACTTTATGCGTTTAATGGTCGACCTTGCCCATAGAATTGGCGTCAGTGTTTTTGCAGAGGGCGTTGAAAGCCAAGAAGAAAAACATATTGTAGAAACATTATGCCTTGATGGCGTTCAGGGTTATTACATTGAAAAGCCTAAAGACATCTAACCCATCCTAACTCAAATAAAAAAGAGCATTTATGCTCTTTTTTACGTTTTAAAGTGTGCTTTTGCTATTGTTCAGCCGTTAAAATGCAGACAGCTTTTTAATTGCAAAGCTCTTAGATTTTGGCCCTTTAGAATTAGCCCGTTATTTTACGTTGTTTATTTAACTGATAATCACTCAACGTGTTGTTAATCGCAGTAGAAAAAAGGATAATACACGGGATTTTATTAGCGTGAGGCACACATGACAGAATACGTCTTGTTATTAATTGGAACAGTGTTAGTTAACAACTTTGTATTAGTACAATTTTTAGGCCTTTGCCCGTTTATGGGTGTATCAGGAAAACTTGATACAGCCATAGGTATGTCTTTAGCAACTACCTTTGTGCTAACGCTTGCCTCTGTGACCAGTTATTTAGTAAACGAGTATATTTTATTACCACTAGATATCACCTACCTGAAAACAATGAGCTTTATTTTAGTTATTGCAGTGGTTGTTCAATTTACTGAAATGGTTGTTAGAAAAACCAGTCCAACGTTATACCGTCTACTGGGAATATTTTTACCTTTAATAACGACTAACTGTGCAGTACTCGGTGTTGCTTTATTAAACATCAAAGAAGATCACACCTTTTTACAATCTGCCGTTTATGGCTTTGGTGCCGCTGTAGGTTTTTCATTAGTATTGGTTTTATTTGCGGCATTGCGCGAACGTTTGGCCGCAGCAGATGTGCCCACTCCATTTAAAGGAGCTTCAATCGCAATGATAACGGCAGGTTTAATGTCAATGGCCTTTATGGGTTTTACTGGATTAGTGAAGTTTTAATATGACCTTGTTGTACGCTTTAATAGCGCTGGGTTTGCTGGCGTTAATTTTCGGATTAATTTTAGGATTTGCAGCTGTTCGCTTTCGCGTTGAAGGTAACCCTGTAGTGGAGCAAATCGATACCATTTTGCCACAAACACAGTGTGGTCAATGTGGTTATCCTGGTTGTCGCCCTTATGCAGAAGCCATTGCCAATGGCGATGAAATAAACAAGTGCCCACCCGGTGGTGATGCGACAGTTAAAAAGTTAGCCGATTTGATGGGTGTTGAGGCTAAACCTCTAGCCGGCGGCGAACAAGCAGAGCCAGTTAAAACGGTGGCCTACATTCGCGAAGATGAATGTATTGGTTGTACCAAATGTATTCAAGCCTGCCCTGTTGATGCCATTGTTGGTGCAACCCGTCAAATGCACACCGTTCTAATTGACGAATGTACAGGCTGCGATTTGTGCGTTGAACCTTGTCCGGTCGATTGTATTGACATGCTACCCGTTGCACCAACAAAACAAACTTGGAAATGGCAACTAGACGCTATTCCTGTTACCCAAATAGATTAGAGGTTTGAGTGGAAAAGTTACTTGAACAAATAAAAAAAGGCACCGTTTGGGCATTTCCTGGCGGCGTACATCCTCCGCAGCAAAAGTCATTATCTAATAATACGCCTATTGCGCGCCTTCCTTTGCCTGAAAAACTCGTTCTGCCTTTAAAGCAGCATATAGGCGCTAGCGGCAAGTTAATTGTAGAAAAAAGCCAGCACGTATTAAAAGGTCAACCATTAACTAAGCCTTCTGCTAACTGGTCGGTACCTGTGCATGCACCTACATCAGGCACTATTATTGATATTACGCCTATGCCATCAGCACACCCTTCTGCTTTGCCTGAATTAAGCATTATTATTGAACCCGATGGCAAAGATACCTGGTGTGAATTATCGCCTTTAGCAAACCCAGCCAATGCATCACACGATGAACTCGTTGATGTTATTCATAATGCGGGGATCTCTGGCATGGGCGGCGCAGGCTTCCCAACCTATGTAAAAGCTGATATTAAACAACCTATTGAATTTTTGATTGTTAATGCGGTTGAGTGTGAACCTTATATCACGGCTGACGATACTTTAATGCGCGAGCACGCCGCTGAAATAGTCAAAGGTATTGAGCTAATGCAGCAGCTACTCAATCCGACGCTGTGTATTATTGGTATTGAAGATAATAAGCCTGAGGCTATCACAGCCATGACAGAAGCGGCGAAGCATAACGAGCATATTTTAATACAAACCGTGCCTACTGCTTATCCCTCTGGCGGTGAAAAACAGCTAATAAAGCTACTGACTAATCGTGAAGTTCCTAATGGTGGCATTCCTGCTGATATCGGTATTTTAGTACATAACACAGGTACCTTGTACGCCATTGCGCAAGCCGTATACGAAGGCAAACCATTAATAGAGCGCGTAGTTACAGTAACGGGTAATACTATTCATAAGCCCGGTAATGTATGGGCGCTATTAGGTACTGAGATAAAACACTTACTGGATTGCCAAGGGTTTTCACCCGTACCACAACAGCGCGTCGTTATGGGCGGCCCTATGATGGGCTTTACCTTACCCACGGTTCGTATTGGCGTTGTTAAAACAACAAACTGTATACTTGCTCCAGATCATAAAGAATTAGCAGAGCCAGGCCCAGAAAAAGCCTGTATTCGCTGCAGTGCCTGTGCCGATGCGTGCCCTGCCTCGTTATTGCCACAACAATTACAATGGTTTGCTAAATCAAAAGAATACGACAAACTCCAAGAGCATAACTTATTTGATTGTATTGAATGTGGCGCGTGTGCCTATGTTTGCCCAAGTGAAATACCACTCGTTCAGTACTACCGCGTTGCAAAAGTTGAGATTAAAGAGCAAATTGCCGAGAAGATAAAATCAGATCGCGCTAAAGAACGCTTTGATGCACGTAAAGCGCGTTTAGAGCAAGAACAAGCTGAGCGAAAAAATCGCCACAAACGTAAGCCTGTAGCTAAATCTACCGAAGAACAGCAAAAAGTAGCCGATGCCCTTGCCCGCGTTAAAGATAAAACCAGCGATGGTGACAATAAATCAGCTGTAGCAGCGGCAATTGCGCGTGCTAAAGCTAAAAAGCAAGGTGGCGAACTTGAGCCAGATAACAGTGAAGTTGCAAAAGAACGCGCTGCCCGTAAAGAGCAAGCTCGCCTTTATAAAGAGCAAAAAGCACAAAGTAATGGTGATGACGAAGCTGTAGATGACAAAAAGTCAGCAGTTGCAGCCGCTATTGCCCGCGCTAAAGCCAAAAAGGCAGCACAAGCTAATGAGCAAACAGCAAGCGATGACACTGCAAGTGAATCACCCGTCGCTGCCGATGATAAAAAAGCTGCCGTCGCTGCCGCTATTGCTCGTGCTAAAGCCAAAAAGGCAGCACAAGCTAATGAGCAGGCAGCAAGTGATGACACTGCAAATGAATCACCCGTCGCTGCCGATGATAAAAAAGCCGCCGTCGCTGCCGCTATTGCCCGCGCTAAAGCTAAAAAGGCAGCGCAAGCTGCTGAGCAAACACCAAACGATAGCACAACAAGTGAATCTCCAGTTGCTGCCGATGATAAAAAAGCTGCCGTCGCTGCAGCCATTGCCCGTGCTAAAGCCAAAAAAGCAGCGCAAGCTGCTGAGCAAACACCAAACGATGACATAGCAAGTGAATCACCTGTCGCCGCCGATGATAAAAAAGCTGCCGTCGCTGCAGCCATTGCCCGCGCAAAAGCCAAAAAAGCAGCGCAAGCTGATGAATTAGCAAATCAAAGTGAAAACACTGAGCCACAAAGCAACGATGAACCTTCAGAAGCTTCACAGCAAACAGCTCAAGAAAAAAAGAAAGCCGCCGTAGCCGCCGCGATTGCTCGCGCTAAAGCTAAAAAGCAACAAAAAGAAGGAAATGATCAGTCATGAAACTAACCATGGCCAGTTCACCCCACAATCATAGTCACAAATCTGTGACACGGTTAATGTTAACTGTAATTGCGGCTTGTATTCCTGGTGTTATTGCGCAAGTTGTATTTTTTGGCACCGGTGTCCTTATCCAATTATTATTGGCGTTAGTGTGTGTAAGCGCATTTGAAGCAGCCGTTATGTTAATGCGTAAGCGCCCTATTTGGCCTGCATTAAGTGATGGCAGTGCATGGCTTACCGGTGTGTTATTAGCAATAAGTATTCCGCCCTTAGCGCCTTGGTGGATTATTGTTATAGGGTGTTTGTTTGCCATAGTTATTGTTAAACAACTATATGGTGGTTTAGGTTTTAATTTATTTAACCCTGCAATGGCAGCCTATGTGCTTTTATTAGTGTCGTTCCCTGTGCAAATGACTGCTTGGTTACCCGTTACAGAATTACTTAATACGGGTATTACTTTCAGCCAGCAGTTAAGCTTAATCTTTAGCGACTTTACCACGTTAGGATACAGCTTAGATCAGCTCCGAGTAGGAATAGACGGCAGCACAATGGCTACCCCACTTGATACCTTAAAAACAGATATTGCTCACGGACTAACGGTGACAGAGAGCATGCAAAAGAGCGTATTTAATGAGTGGACTGGCCTAGGTTGGGGATGGGTTAACTTAGCCTTCTTACTCGGCGGCCTTTACCTGTTAAAAACAAAAGTAATTAACTGGCATATACCAGTGAGTTTTATTGCAAGCTTAAGCTTATGCGCAGCAATTGGTTATATTGCCTCGCCAGGTACAGAGCCGGGTGTAGTGTTTCACTTGTTTAGTGGTGCGACTATGCTGGGGGCCTTTTTTATCGCCACCGATCCTGTATCAGCTGCAACCACTAATCGAGGTCGCCTTATTTATGGTGCAGCAATTGGTTTAATTGTGTATTTAATTCGCACCTTTGGTGGTTTTCCTGATGCAGTTGCATTTGGGGTGTTGCTAATAAACATAGCGGTACCGCTAATCGATTACTATACACAACCAAGAACCTATGGCCATGGAGCAGTAAAATGATTATTTCTTCAATGGTAAAAAATGGCGCAATATTGTGTGGGTTTGCGTTACTAACAACGGGACTCGTTGCCACAATTAATACACTTACCGCTGATAAAATTGCAGAGCAAGAGCAGTTGCAGTTAACTAATCAGCTTCAAGAAGTATTGCCGCATTCCAAATACAGCAATGAGCTATCGCAAGATTGTGTAATTATATCTGATCCATTACTAGGGCCATACGATAACCAAGTTATTTATCGTGCCCGAAAAGATAACGAACCTATGGCATTAGTCATTCGTCATGTCACCCCTAGCGGCTACAGTGGTGATATAAACTTACTCAGTGCAGTATATCGCGATGGTACCATTGCGGGTGTAAGGGTAACCAAACATGAAGAAACGCCAGGTTTAGGTGATAAAGTTGAAGTAAAAAAATCAGACTGGATCACCACATTTAATACAAAAACAGTACAAAGCGAAAGCGACGATCGTTGGGCCGTTAAAAAAGACGGCGGCCAGTTTGATCAGTTTACTGGCGCTACAATTACACCTCGTGCCGTTGTAGGCTCAGTCAAAAACGCGGTACTTTATGCACAAGATAACTTTGATGCTCTGTTCACAGCAGCAAACGCATGCCCAGAGGTAACGCCATGAGCGAATTAAAAACCCTTTACAAAGAAGGCTTATGGGGAAATAACCCCGCCTTGGTACAGTTATTAGGTTTATGCCCTTTACTCGCTGTTACCTCTACAATTACTAATGCGCTAGGTTTAGGCTTAGCAACCTTATTGGTATTAGTGGGCTCTAATATTACTGTATCAATAGTGCGTAACTGGGTACCTAAAGATATTAGAATACCTGTGTTTGTGATGATCATTGCCGGTTTTGTAACAATTGTGCAGCTGTTAATGAACGCTTACACTTTTGGCCTTTACCAATCTTTAGGGATTTTCATTCCGTTAATTGTAACCAACTGCGCCATTATTGGCCGTGCAGAAGCGTTTGCCTCAAAAAATCCAGTGCACTTATCCGCCTTTGATGGCTTGATGATGGGCTTAGGCTTTATGTTGGTTCTGGTTGTACTTGGCGCTATGCGAGAGCTGGTTGGACAAGGCACATTATTTGATGGTGCCGATTTATTACTCGGGCCTTGGGCTGCTATATTGCGCATTGAAGTGTTTAGCTTTGATAGCCAGTTTTTACTGGCCATTTTACCACCGGGCGCATTCTTAGGGCTTGGTCTGCTGATTGCCGCTAAAAATGTAATTGATGCACAAATAAAATCAAAACAAGTCGCACCGCCAGAAGCTGAAAAAGGCCCTCGAGCGCGTGTTACTAGCTTAACTTAAGGGGAAAGCGCATTAACTTAATAAAAGCTAATGCGTTTTAAGTTATATGAATAAAGAAAAACGTCACCAAATACTTACTCGCTTACGCGATGACAATCCACATCCTGAAACGGAGCTTGAATATTCAAGCCCATTTGAGTTGTTAGTTGCCGTAACGCTCTCAGCACAAGCCACCGATGTTGGGGTAAATAAAGCCACTCGTAAATTATTTCCGGTTGCTAATACGCCACAAGCCATTTTAGATATTGGCCACGACACACTACGTGATTACATAAAAACCATCGGCTTATTTAATTCAAAAGCAGCCAATGTATATAAAATGTGCCAAATATTGGTAGATCAGCATAACGGTGAAGTGCCAGAGAATCGTGAAGCTCTAGAAGCCCTCCCAGGCGTAGGTCGTAAAACTGCTAACGTAGTATTAAATACAGCCTTCGGCTGGCCGACAATCGCTGTAGATACGCACATATTCCGTGTTTCTAACCGTACTAAACTTGCCATGGGTAAAGACGTGGTTGCGGTTGAACAAAAACTCGAAAAAGTGATCCCCAAAGAATTTAAAGTCGATGTACATCACTGGCTCATTTTGCATGGTCGCTATACCTGTGTTGCCAGAAAACCTAAATGTGGCAGCTGTATTATTGAAGATTTGTGTGAGTTTAAAGAGAAAACAGAGTAATTAAAGCCTGCTTTGTGCCATGAGCAGACAGTGGTAACGCCTCGTTAAGAGGCAATAAAATAGTTGGCTAAAATTAAGCGACGAAGGAGCAAAAGCCAACTGTTTTTTGTCCTTTTAAACGACTTGTTATACGAATTTACCACTCAATTCAATAAGATAATCAGCAAAGCCATCTCTATCTTCTTCAAGACACAAGCCCATCTCATCTAAAAAGGTTACTATTTTTTCTTTGCTGCCTAGTTTTGCAGCTAGGATATGGTAAAGGTAGAAAATAGATATACCTTTACTCGCGGTATCACCCTCTGCATTAATATCATTAGCTCTAAGAAAAATATTTTTTTCATTCTCATTAATAGTTAAAATGAGGTCTGATATTTTTGTAATATTAAAATACTGCAAATATTTGAGGTGTCGGCTAACAAATTCTGAATCTAGCTCTTTCAAATTAAATTTAGCTTGTTCAGCAACTTTTTGATCCAATTTATTTACAACGTCACTCTTATTTAAGAACTCTAAAATTGTGACTAAATCAATTTCCACTTCATCAGGTTTGGAGCTAATATTTTCTTCTACGTCATGTTGGTAGTTGGTTAACTCTTCTTTAATCTTAACAAAGCCTTCATCTGCTAATTCTAAAAGACTTGCTAATCTAGAAAATTGCCTTCTTACATGCTTAGGTACTTCAATTGTTGATTTGTATCCAATGTCATGCTCAATTTCAGCCCACGCGTGTTGCAGCACGGAGCGAATTTGAATTTCAACTTTTCTTCCGTTAAATCTTTGGTACTCTACCAACCGCTCTCTGTCTTGTGAAATTGAAACAACATAGTGCAATGATAAGTAGCCAAATCTATCAGGGTCTAAAGATGCTCTTTTATCGATAGAGTTTTTTGCATCGATAGCAAAATTATCTTCAATAATTTTAGCTATTTTATCCACCTCATCAGAATAATTTGAAATTATCCTGATTCCAACGATATCTGTAATGTCCTGTATAGAAGTATATTTATCTTTATTGGTTACTTTTCGAGAGAGGCTATTCCTGTCTTTAACCCTTGATGATACAGAATGAGGCACAATAGCTTCATTGCTTAATAGAGCCGAGATCAGAGCGACCATTGATTGAGCCATTTCTTCATTTAGAGAAAGTTGCTCATCATACTCATCAATGATTTTAGATAATGACACTGTAGTTCCTTATTCGTATAACAATTTAATAGTGCGCTCATCGCGCATATTTCTGACGACGCTACGCTCATTTTTCTGCATAATATAGTTTTAACAAATAAGCTAAGGTATTACTATCACTAAGTTTTCTAAAACTTTAAAAAAAGTTAAATAGAACAATATGCGCGCGTCGCTCATTTTCGTGAATATATGCGCAAAGCAGAGTTTGATCACCCAATTGACTTTTATATTATTCAATATCAATGACAGGTTTTCGCTCAAAGCAGTCTTGAAAAAGTAAGTATTTTCGTTCTACGTTCATTATATTTTGGCTGGCCGACAATCGCTGTAGATACGCACATATTCCGTGTATCAAACCGTACCAAGCTTGCTATGGGTAAAGATGTGGTTGCGGTTGAGCAAAAACTCGAAAAAGTGATCCCCAAAGAATTCAAAGTCGATGTACATCACTGGCTCATTTTACATGGGCGCTATACCTGCGTTGCCCGTAAACCAAAATGTGGCAGCTGTATTATTGAAGACTTGTGTGAGTTTAAAGATAAGACTGAGTAGATTTGAGTCAAGATCAAAGTTATACATGTTATACATGTTATACTCTGATCTTTTTTAGCATTGAAATATCAGTTTATTGAGCAAATAAATCTTTTAGCCGCAATATTCTAAAGTTAGTTTGAGCTATCCCCTTTTATCATCATATTTAAACGCTTTGTATTCCGATCCGCTCTTTAATCCACAAGAATGATTATGTGTATTCTTAAAAGTAATTGGAATCGTTTGGCCACAAGGAAGAACATTATAATTGGGTGGTAAATTTGGTCCACACTTTTGAACATCAAAGTGCAAGTGAGGGCCCCCACTTTGTCCGGTATTACCACTTAATCCTATAATATCTCCCGCTTTTACTTTATCTCCTTTTGATACAAAAGAACCATTTTCTGTAAGGTGGAAATATCTTGCTACTGAGCCATCATCATGTTGAATAAAAATATAATTTTCTTCCAAATCTTTATTATTTCCATCTTCAAAAACTTCTCGAACACTGACGACCTCCCCCTCTCTAGATGCAACTATCTTAGTACCAATAGGCATTACAAAATCTATTGCAAAAGTACCTACCCCATTATTCGAGGCGCGATAATGCTCTGTAGCAGCATAAACACTTCTTGTGGTGCCCACTTCGTATGGTAACAAATAGACTGAATTTTCTAGATCTGGAAATACAGTGCAATCGACCACCGGCTTAGAGCAAGCAACTAAAGAAATAGGAATTAATAAAGAACTTACAACAAATTTTTTCATCAATACTTTCCTCTATAAAATGTATTAGTCGCTTAAAGTACAACAAAGGTTTAAAGGTGTTAAAAATTAAACTACCAATCTGAGAAAAAGCAGATACCAAACAAAATTAGTTTTCAATCTACTTTAATTACCTTTTGCCTGGCCCACAATCGCCGAAGACACCCATATCTTCCGCGTTTCTAATCGCACCAAGTTTGCCATGGGTAAAGACGTGGTCGCGGTTGAGCAACAACTCGAAAAAGTGATCCCCAAAGAATTTAAAGTCGATGTACTCCACTTGCTCATTATTCAAGGCCGTTACATGAGCACCGCCCGCAAGGTTAAATAGCGAACCACTAAAGTTGGTCAGAATCCCGTTACAGGCTCAAATTGCCTAGATATCTAAGCAAATCCATGCGCCTCACTTCATTTATGAGCACTAACCTCTGTATAAGAAAGGCACTAATTTTTGGCTTCTAACGTCGGCTATACTAAAAGTCGACGTTAGAAATCTGTGCTCTTTTTTAGTAAAAATATCATGCTACGTTTAATCAATAGTAACGGCTAATACCATGTTGATAATTTTGCGAAATAAACTAAATGAAATAAACTAAAATAGAACGACTATCTATCCCTTGTTTTATTCACTCTAAACTTGAACAATTATTTAATCAATTTGTTATTATTTATCAAAAATTGTGTAACTGTATCAGCAAATTCTTCAGGTTGTTCTACCCATGTCCAATGCCCCGTTTGCTCTAAAAATTTAAGTGTTGCTGTTCCTTCTGGTAGCATTTTATAAAATCGATAAGCCATTGCTGGTGTAGTTTTCCAATCTTTACGTCCGTTAATAATTAAGGTTGGAATAGGAAAGTCTTTGAACATTTCTTCTTTAATAATAACGTCTTTTAAAGTGCCAGTAATTTTTACTTCTGGGTCTAAACCAGCCATATCAAAATATACCTTGATATTTGAACCATCTCTTTTATCTCTTGAGCGGTATTTTCTTAATTTTGAGCGTTTTTCTGGGTCGTACCAATCAGACATATTACCGATGGCTCTGTTGTAAAAGGCTTTCATATACTCATGACTGCTTGTTAATGCGCCTTTTGCTCTAATCTCCTCTAGTTTCTCCCACTGTTGTGGAAAAAAAGTTTTTCTTAAGTACTTGGCGGCATCAACATTCATCTGTTGACTTAGTCCGTCAGCAGATGCGCTTAACATGATCAACTTCGCTACTCTGTTCGGGTAAGTTAATGCATATTGCACCGCTGGGATACCACCATATGAATGACCAGCTAGTACGAGTTCCGGTACATTCAAATGTTGGCGTAACGTTTCTATATCTTCAACAGTGATAGATGGTGAGAACTTATCTTGAATCTCTCTTGTCGCTCTGCCTACACCAGTTTCATCAAAATATATAATTTGATACCCGTGTGGTTTTAAAAAGTCTAATGCTCCCCAAAATATGGTGCGAGAAGCACCGGGACCACCATTAATCATAACAATGGGAGTGCCTTCACCGTCTGCTTCATAGTAAATATGACCAAATTTACTTTTAACGAAGTTACCTTGACCGTAAGGTTTAGGTAAAGAGGTGTCGGACGCATTGGCTACCAGAACATTAATATGAAGTAAAAATAACAATGAGACAATAAATGCTTTTAACATAAGTAATTCCTTTGAATAAATAATTTAAACAGTTGAATTGATTAATCTAATTTTTGGTTAATCAATTCAATTGAGTAAGTTTGATCTTTACCCGTATTAACTTCAAAGTGGGTACCCTTATCGTCAAACTCAGTAATACCCACTTTATTTACCATCAATAGTCGCTGACCTTGTTCAGTGCTATAGAAAAAGACGGGCCATTGTTTAATGGCGGCTTTGTTTACGTTAAATGTGTTTAACCAACGCGAGTAATCAGTCATGCTATCCGTTAACAGGCATTTGTTTTCTTGGCAGCTTGCCGTACCTGTTAGGCTCGTACCGTTATTATTAATGTGATATTCAATGCTAGTTAATGTTTTAGGCTTGACGCTATCAATATAAAGGCCTGCTAACGCAAACACTAATTTATCAATTGAGGAAATCCAGCTACTATTGGATAAAAAGGCAATACTTAAATCATGCTCGGGATATATTGCTAGCATTGAGCGAGCTCCTGGTGTAGCTCCAGCATGATGATAAACTTTACGCCCATGTAAATCTTTAGCTATACGCCAACCAAAACCAACGTCAAAGTTTCGACTTGTTACGGGGTTTCCGTCTTGAGTTGTTGTTGGCGTAAACAGTAGTTGCTGGTAAGGTTTTTGAGTCTTTGCTTTTTTTAAGACTTCTCCCCCAAAAAAGGCTAAATCACTTGCCGATGCATAAAGCCCTGCACCAAAAACGCTATACGACTTTTCGCCAAACGCAATTTCACTTCCCCCCATTTTACTTAGTTCATAAAGCCTTGAACTGCGTTCATGAAGGTCGTTGATATTCTCTATCGCTGGTGTTTCGTTGCCTGACCAACGGGTAATAAAATTTTCAACACTCACTGTTAATGGTTGTTTGGTTATTTTCTCGTATAAAGCGCCAGCTAACGTATAGCCATGTGTAGAATAAAGATATTTAGTACCGGGGCGAGATAATAAGTCTCGATCCTTGAGTGTATTAACTGCCTCAACAGCTGTATCGAAATGTGCGTCATAAATATCATAATCTTTTATTTGATAATGTGGCATTCCCGAAGTATGTGATAGTAATTGCCTTACTGTGATGCTGTGATATTTTTTATTGAGTTCAGGATAATACTGTCCAATGCTGACATCAGGGTTTAGCTGATCATTATTGACTAATTCAGCTAACATGGTGGCGCCTATAACTTTTGACACACTGGCTAACCTGAACGTGGTATTAGGCTTGGCGGGTAGTTCATTTTTTATATCAGAAAAACCAGTGGCAACAGACGCAACAAGTTTATCTTTATACACCACAGCCACTGAAAACCCGGGAACTCCAGTAACTTCATTCAAGCTAGTGAGCAGTTTTGTTAACTGCCATTCATAGCTTTGTTTATTATAGTGCTGAACTTCATCGTGATTTTTTGCTGTAGATTTTGGCATATTAATAATACATGCCAGTAAAATAAATAATGGTATTTTCATATCATGCTCCTTTTTTTTCATTGAGCATGAGTTGTTAAAAAAGCGCGAGTTAATAAAGGTTATGAATGGTTATGCTGGGTTAGCAAGCGCCTTTAACACTGACCAGATAGGGTCTTTAGCATATTCACGTTGCTGTTTATTTAAATACAATTTCCCAGATGACATTAACGATTCAATGCCATTCAATTGTGATTGTAATGCTTGAAGTAACGATGACGTTGATGACATAGAAAACGAACTAGTCCGTAATATTGTTGCGGTAGTTGGCTCTACTATGCTTAGCTTTATTGTCGTGTTGTTGTTTACTTCTATCACTTCAAAATAACTAATTAATGCAAGCCGATCTTTTCTTGCTTGTAATGGTAAGACTAACTCTTTTCGTTGCTTTGATAATATGAGTTGAAGACGCTGTTCTTCATTTGCTTGGCTAAGCAAATCATTCCATGTTTGATAAATACTTAACGCATTCTCAGGCATTTCATTAAGGGGGGTATTACTCCATAGCGCAATCCGATTGTTACTTGTCGCTTTGTCATTATTCGTTGATTGAGTCACGTATATTAATATGATTATTGTCATTAACAGCGCCACAAACGTTATACCGAACACTTTTTTGTTTAACCGAGGAATTTTATCTGTGTGTACGTTGGGTGTCGGTTCAGGAACAAACGTTTGATCGATTGGCATGACCTCTCGCTCAATTAGTAATCGGTACCCTTCCCCCCTTACCGTTTGAATTGAAAGGCCTTTTATTGTTGATTGCTCTAGTGACTTTCGTAAAACAAATACTCGCTGTTTTAAAGTGTCAGGACTAATAACAGTGTTAGGCCAAACACTTGTCATGAGCGTTTTATTTGATACAACGAGTTCTGGTGTTTGTGCCAGCGTGAACAGTAATTTAAAACTTAACGGATTTAAAGTCACTGATTGATTATCTTTAGTGACAACATATTTTATTTCGTCAAATTTTATCGTTTTACTCTCTGTCATGAGGGTTAATTCATCCTAAAATAACTCATATTATATGTTTCACTAAAATTGTATCAGCTCATCATCAGTGATGAATACAGTTAGGGTTAGCAATCCTGTTTTTTAGTCGAAACTTTTTTATCTTTAATTCATTAAGGTTTAATATTTCAATTGCTATAAACTTCTTATACCGAATTTGTTATAAATCGGTTAGATTTAAGTACAAGTAAGAATTTCAACCATCTACATAGCCACCTTTTGGCTGGCCTACTATAGCCGTGGATATCCATATATTTAGAATATCGAACCGTTCAAAATTGGCCACTGGTAAAATGTCTATTTTGTGCAAATGCTGTTAAAAATAGTCCCTGCCGAATTAAAAGTGGACGTTCATCATTGGCTTATTCTGCACGGTCGTTATGCTTGTGTAGCCTGTAAACCTATATGTGGTGCGTGCATCATTGAAAACTTGTGTGAGTATAAAGCTGAGACAGAATAATCTTTGTTTTCTACTTTAAACTTTAGATTCATTCACTCTAGACATATTTTGCTTATTTTCACGCTTCAATTTTCGGTACGCAGATGGACTATAACCCACTAATTTTTTAAACGCAGTATTGAATGTCGATTTTGAATTAAATCCGGCATCGAAGGCAATATTCGTAATTAATTTATCACTATTATCTAAAGCCTTTTTGGCTTCTTCGACTCGAAAACCATTAATAAATTGAAAAAATTTGGTGTTTAAAAATTGAGAGAGTGTTTCTGAAATATGGTTTTCAGTTTCAGATATGCATTCAGATAGATTTTTTAGCGATAAGTCATCTTGCAAAAACAGCTTATCTTTTTTCATTGCATGTTCAAGCTTTGACGCTATAAATTGCATTTTTTCAGTACTAAGTAATGCAGCTCTTGTTTGACTTTGAGACGGCTGACTAGTGTGAGGTATCCCTTTTTCAGAGTCAGTAAGAACTTTTTGGCTTAAAGCCTTATGGATAAAAATAGCCAAAGCTATAACCTCCAATATTGGCAGCACAACACCAGAGCCATACCAGTGTATACCCAAGGCACCGAGTGAAAACTCAATGGCATACAATAACCATGTAGCCCCCCATATAAACAATATGGGCCTAAACCACACCAATGAACTATGCTCTATTTCAGAAAAGCGCTCCATCAATTGTCGACGATGAACGTTATGAAGCTTTAAGGCTGCCACTAAATAAAAAAGCGTATAAAAAATAAAAACTGACGTAGTGAATAAACAGGTAAATACTGCAATTTTCCAAAGGTCAGGATCTCTCGTTGAAGGAGTGGCCAGCGCGAGCTTCTCTGCTGGAGTGATCATAAATATAAAAGGGACCATACCTAATAAAACAATAATAGGACCAGAGAGCGCTAATGTTTTAAGGCTTTTATTGGCGACTTTATCAGCTGACATAGAGGCATGTGCATAATAATATAGAGCAGGCCCAAGTAATACACGAAGCGGAAACTGAAGACCTGCTATACCCGGAGCATAAATATATGCGCCAGAATGAATAAATAGCTCCCCCGCTAAATGCACCATTAATAACAACAGTAAACCTTTCAGAAAAACATTTTGCTTTTGCTTTGGCCTTTTAAGAACATCAAGCAAAGCAATAAGTGTCATTCCTATCATGCTAGAATATAATATTGTCGGTAAAAGGTTAACCATCGAACTTACCTAAGATAAAAGATTTATAATTTCTTTTAATTATAAATCTAAACTCTAACTAACACTACCTATTGTCAACTAAGTAGATTTATACTCACTAGCCTCTCCAGTAATTATTTGTGTCATTAGCTAAGCTAATTCGTAATAAATAATAGGTGAAGTTAAGTACTTTTATTTCGATAAATAACTTCTGTGCTCTCCTAATTTCTTTATCTACTAATGTTGGGTCCATAGGAAAAAATAATACCCACCTTAATTAAATTGAAAATATACTATTTTTTCGGACTATTTTCTAAATTAAAGCCTTTAACAAATAACCAAAATGGTAGTAACAACTCAAATAAAGCCCCTGGAAGGTATAACCATTGTCCGCCCAAATTCATCCCAAAAAAACCAAAAAGTATTTTTAGCAATAAAGCAAAATAGCCAATCATTCCTAACACCGAAAATCCACGCGGTACAAGTCGGTATTGATAAAAGTTTGCGCATAGAACAAAGCCACATATTGCCAAAGGGATCATGCCCATTTGAAAGTCATAATAGCGCTCAGCTCTAAGAACAGTCGCCATAGTGTGCAAGTAATCAACATTACTAACGGTCGTTTCAACGAGCTCCTTACTTATCCTCATCATTGACAATAGAGCGACAGCACCTATTAGTAACATAACTGCTTCAACAAGCCTAAATGCTACATAGCAAACTGCAATACGCTCACTATATTGTTTGATAATGGGGTAAATAATTATTGCCATCCCCACAACAGCCGCTGAATTTATGAACTCTAATAGCACTGCCGTGGTTACCGTAAGCTTATTAGCAAAAAGTTGCTCAAGGTAGTCCGGTGAACTAACCAACTCCGCAATGAGTGAACTAGCCGTCATGTATGAGAATGATGAAATTAGCCATAATACGCCCACTAAACGAGCAGCGGTTAAACTAGACATAATGTGTTTCCTTAAAGTTATAAATATTCAAAGTTATTTCTTACCTTTTTTTGGTTTTTAACATTGATTATCGTTTTATAGTTAGGTTGGGCAATTTAGCCATTTAGGCGCGCGTTGACGACCAAATGGGCCTATTCGAACGTATTATTTATTAAAATTGTTTTTTATTACTTCCTGTAGGTCATTATTATTTAGCCTTTTCAATACTCTATATAAACCGCTACACAACTATTGATGATATATATTTCAATATAGTTAATAAGTAATTGTGAGATGACTAGAATGAAGCACTCTTTGATATAAACTTAGGTCTAATCCAACTAACTATATCTCTCATTTATCAGCACTATCTTTTAGTTGTGCCGACAATCAATGTAAAAAAGTGACCCCAAAATAGTTCAAAGTGATTGTACACGACAGGCTCATTTTACATGGCCGCTACGTGTGTACTGCACGAAAGCCCAAATGTGGCAGCTGTATTATTGAAGATTTATGTGAGTTTAAAGATAAGACTGAATAGCTCCCACCTGTTAAGGTACGAAAGCGGACGTTAGCTTTGGCTTACCCAGTGTCAAGTTGCGACATAGCTGGCTTAAGTTGTGTCGATTTCCCCCCAAAAAAAGAACTGATAGGTAGCAAACTGATCTTTTAAATAAATTAACCACAAGATGTGCCTAGTAAACTTATAACGATTCACTCACTTCTTTTAGCAGCTAAGTGTGCTCGTTGAATGGCTCAGGGGTTATGCTGGCGTAGTAACTGTCTTCAGTAAATTAATGTTACATCTATATTCTTGCAGGGGGTTATGAAGCAACCCCACTCTTGAACGATAAAAAAGCTAAATGTGCTGCCTTACCTGAACTGTAATTATCTAGATGACTCATCTTGTAACCTGCGTACAATAAACCTTCAAAAAAATAAAAAACCCAATCAACACAGAAGTGCTTACTTAATAACCCCTCATCTTTCGCAAGTTTTATCAATTCTCGTATCTCGTTATCTTGCTGTTGCATACGAACTTGAAGCTTTTCACTTTTCTGAAACATCTTCTCGAACTTTTGCAAAAAAGCGAATTCCTCGTATAACGGCAAAGTATTTTCGAATACAAGCCTAATAGCATCCAATGAGTCTTTAGCTTTATTTTCAACGGACATATTTACTTCGTCAAAGCGGTCTAAACAATATAACGCAATCTCTTCTTGAAGCGCTTCCTTATGCTTAAATTGGCGGTACACCGTTGCTCTACCAACTTCAGCCCTTTTAGCCACGTCAACTAGCGTTGAATCCTCATTTTGAATAAACAGTTTTAACCCCGATTGAATAATTTTTTTTCTCGAATTATTTGTTCTTGCATCCATTTTATGAGACAGCCTTGTATCATCTATTAAGTTCCATTATGATACAGCAATGTCTCAAAAGTTAAAAATGAATTCTGTGGAGCAAGAGAGTGAATAGACTAATCGGTATTGACTTTGCAAGAGCGTTAGCGCTCTTTGGTATGGTTATTGTCAACTTTAAGTTAGCCATGAACGCCGATAATGGCACACCACAATTAATAGAGTTTGCGGCTCTATTCGAAGGTCGGGCTTCGGCTTTGTTTGTTATATTAGCGGGTATAGGTATTGCGTTTTTAACTAAAAAATGTGTTACCAGTGGATCACTTGAACACATCAAGCAAGTAAGAACCTCTTTGATAAAAAGGTCTGTTTTACTACTTTTGATTGGCTTGGCTTTTACACCTATTTGGGAAGCCGACATCTTGAAATTCTATGCATTCTATTTTTTGATAGCTGCATTATTATTTACTCTTAGCAGCAAGAAACTGCTCAGTGCATCTATCGGTTTTGTTTTTGCATTTCCATTAATGTGGCTATTCTTTGATTACGAAAAAGGATGGGATTGGCTTGAGCTTAGTTATTCTGGTTTTTGGACAACTGAAGGAGTGATTAGACACCTTTTCTTTAATGGTTATCACCCAGTTTTACCATGGTGTGGTTTCTTGCTATTTGGCATATGGTTGGGTAAACAAGATTTATCCAATACTAATGTAAGGAAGTCTTTGTTTACATGGTCTTTAAGTATTTTACTTATTGTAGAAGCAAGCTTCTATATGCTGAGAATGTGGGCAGGAGATGACCCGTCTATTGGCATGTCAAAAGATGAAATTGAGTTTTTGTTAACCACGTCAATAATACCGCCGTTGCCACAATATATGTTTTCAGCTGCAAGCTCTGCCGTTCTTGTTTTGCTGGTTTCTCTAAAACTAGCAAGTGTATTTCCTACCAACCGGTTAATTGAGTGGCTAAGCAAAACTGGGCAGTTAACGTTAACTCTGTATGTAGCACATGTCATTATTGGCATGGGAATTCTTGAGGCAACTGGCTTACTCGTTAATCAAACCATAGACTTGTCAATATTTTCCGCATTGGTTTTTTGCATAATTAGCATAATTTCCAGTGTGTTTTGGCTCAAGTATTTTAAACACGGGCCTTTAGAATGGATTTTTAAAAAATGCACTTAGTAGGCCAAAACATTGTTTTAAAAAACTAAAACTATTGAGGCTGTTAGCTGACTGTTAGCTGTTTAATTAGGGTAAATAATGCTATGTCGATAGTAACAGTCAGGAAGTTAATAAAAGCATCCTATAGGTATTACCTTTTGCATCTACTTTTATTATCTTTCGGCTGGCCGACTCAAACCTTGATAAGTTTGCTATGGGTAAGAACCTTATTGAAGTAGAAAAGAAGCTCGAAAAAGTAGTGCCTAAAGAGTTTAAAGATAAAGTAGAATAGATCCGTAAATAAAAAACGTTCATTTAGCACGATTGTTAATAATAAACCTCAATTATCAGGCTTATAAGAATAAGCTCAATGATTAATTCGTATTCCAGTGTTACTTTTTTGTTTATTCAAAGTAGGTGTCTAACTTTGGCACCTTTCATTTTTCATACCTTGTAAATCAATTCAAATAAAATCTGTTTATTCGTGATTTGCCGTAATTATTGGAACATTTCCAAAGTATTAATTTCACAAGTCTTAATTCATTAGTTATGCTACTGAGCATAATAAAATTATAGTGCGACCCTCTATGTTACCCTTACTTCGTATATTACTGATTGAGCAAGACCCTAGCACCTTAAAAGAACTTTCGACGAATCTGTCAAAAGTTATCCCTAATTTTGAGCGAAACGATATTCATATCGATATTATTGAGTACCTTGAACTTGAACAAGCACTGGAGGGTGTAAAGGAAGATGGTGATATTCAGGCCGTTGTACTTAGTTGGGATGTGCAAAATAAGGTTGGTGAACGCACTTATAGTCGTTTTATAGAGCAGCTAAAGGGGATCCGTCTTGAATTACCTGTGTATGTTATTGGAGACGACACAGAGGGGCTAGAAATTGTTAATGAGTCGGAGGAGATTGAGTCATTCTTCTTTAAAGATGAAGTAATCTCAGACCCTGAAGCAATTTTAGGTTATATGATCAATGACTTTGATGATCGCTCAGAAACGCCTTTTTGGACAGCGTACCGCCGTTATGTTGGCGAGTCGAACGATTCATGGCACACACCTGGGCACAGCGGTGGTTCAAGCTTTAGAAATTCTCCCTATATTAAAGATTTTTATCAGTTTTATGGCCGTAATGTGTTTGTGGGTGACTTGTCGGTGTCAGTCGATTCGTTAGGCTCATTATCAGATAGCACCAATACCATTGGCCGTGCCCAAGAGTCAGCTGCCGCTACGTTTGAGGTGAAGCACACTTACTTCGTCACTAATGGGTCATCCACTTCAAATAAAATCATCTTGCAGACACTGCTTCGCAAAGGCGATAAAGTGATTATTGACCGTAATTGCCATAAATCTGTGCACTATGGCATTTTGCAATCAGCCAGTTTACCCATTTACTTGTCGAGTATTTTAAACCCTAAATATGGGATTTTTGCGCCACCGTCATTGGCTGATATAAAACAAACAATTGAGCAGAACAGCGATGCGAAATTGCTGGTTCTTACCGGTTGTACTTACGATGGCCTACTGAGTGACCTTAAACAGGTAGTCGAGTTTGCTCATCAACATGGTATTAAGGTGTTTATCGACGAAGCGTGGTTTGCTTACTCGCTATTTCATCCAAGTTTACGGTATTATTCTGCGATTCATGCTGGCGCTGATTATGTTACTCATTCAGCGCATAAAGTGGTATCGGCGTTTTCTCAGGCATCGTATATCCATGTAAACGATCCTGATTTTGATGCTGACTTCTTTCGCGAGATTTACAGTATTTATGCCAGTACATCGCCGAAATATCAGCTTATCGCTTCTCTTGATGTGTGCCAAAAACAATTGGAGATGGAAGGCTATAAGTTACTCAATGCCTTGTTAAATCATGTAGACGAATTTAAGCAACAGATGGCATCACTAAAGCAGATTAAAGTGCTTGGTAAACAAGAGTTTACGGAAATATTCCCGCACTTTAGTGATGATAACATGGGCCACGACCCGCTAAAAATTCTTATCGACATTAGCGAATTACCCTATTCATTAAAAGATATTCATAAGTATCTGCTGGATGAAATTGGCTTAGAAATAGAAAAATACACCCACAGTACTATTTTGGTGTTACTGACTCTTGGCGGCACGCGCTCGAAGATCATTCGCTTATACAATGCGTTAAAAAAACTCGATAGTGGCAAGGTAAAACTAGCCACATCGACACGACGTTCTCGCTTACCGGAGAATTTACCAGCTATAGACTTAGCCTGTATTCCAAGCGAAGCTTTTTATGGCGAGCGCGAATCGGTACCTATTAGCAAAAGTAACAACCGCATTTGCGCCGGTTTAGTTACGCCCTACCCGCCAGGAATTCCGCTTTTGGTTCCGGGGCAACATATTACACAAGAGCATATAGACTATCTGAAGGAGCTTGCAGGACAAGGGTTAACGATTCAGGGCAGTTTTGATGGCGAAATATATGTCCTTAAAGGTAAAGTTGAGAAGTAAAAATATCGCGTAATACAGTTTTATGATTAGGAATTGCTTATAATCGTACTTTACAGATTTCAAAGAATAAATTGAGGTAAATTTAAATGCGTTTACTACATACTATGTTACGGGTTGCTGATCTAGATAAATCAATTGCCTTTTACACTAATGTGCTAGGTATGAAAGAGTTACGTCGTGCAGATAATGAAGAGTATCGCTATACCCTTGCCTTCGTCGGCTACGGTGATGAAACTGATACAACAGTACTTGAACTGACCTATAACTGGGATACTGACAGCTACGATTTAGGTAATGCCTATGGCCATATAGCGATTGAATTTGATGATATTTATAAGGCCTGTGAGGATATCAAAGCAGCTGGCGGTAACGTTAGTCGTGAACCAGGTCCAGTAAAAGGTGGCAAAACGGAAATTGCATTTGTTAAAGACCCTGATGGATATGCAATTGAACTTATTCAGAAAAAATCATAAATAATCACGGGTAGTATTTTACCCATAAAAAAAGGTGCCTTGAGCACCTTTATCGTAATTGACTATCTTTACTGCCACGGCGATTAAACGCGTTAGCATTACTTGGTAGCCCTTCTAATTCCGCTTGGCATGAAATACAGTAGCGCACGCCTGGTAATGCTAACCTTCTTGCTTGTGGTATTCTCTCGTCACACTCATCACAAAGCTCAGCGCTCGCTCCTGAAATTAGGTTACTTCTTGCGTATTGCACTGCATCATTAACACTTGCATCTATTTGATCTTGAATTGCGCCATCTCGCGCCCATCCACTTGCCATAAATCCTCCTCATTTTTTGGAAGTTTTATGTAGATTAACAAGTAGAATATTTATAAGCCCTGAATAAAAAACACAGATACTTTTAATTAAGTCTTTTGAGGTTGAACAATACTTGAGTGAATATCGTGACTCTAGGCTTTGATAGACCTAAATATTTAATTTAGAGAGGTATTTTATAGACGAACGTAGGAAGTACTTGAACAGAAAGTTTTTTATCTTAATAACACATACCTACTTTAGAAAAAGTAAGTGGCGTCCCCAAGGGGATTCGAACCCCTGTTACCGCCGTGAAAGGGCGGTGTCCTAGGCCTCTAGACGATGGGGACGCAGAAATTGGTTTGCAAATCACTGATTTGCTATTTCTGCGTAAGATGAGCCGAGCCTGTGAGGCGAATGGCATTATCTTCTCAGAAACATTTTCTGTGTCACTAGGACAACTGAAAGTTTAGACTCGATTCAGACGAGTTACTTAATAACACTGCACTTCACTATTAGAAATAAGTAAGTGGCGTCCCCAAGGGGATTCGAACCCCTGTTACCGCCGTGAAAGGGCGGTGTCCTAGGCCTCTAGACGATGGGGACACTAAAAAGTGTCACTAGGACAACTGAAAGTTTAGACTCGATTCAGACGAGCTTTAATAACACTACCCTACTATATAATAGTAAGTGGCGTCCCCAAGGGGATTCGAACCCCTGTTACCGCCGTGAAAGGGCGGTGTCCTAGGCCTCTAGACGATGGGGACACTAAAAAGTGTCACTAGGACAACTGAAAGTTTAGACTCGATTCAGACGAGCTTTAATAACACTACCCTACTATATAATAGTAAGTGGCGTCCCCAAGGGGATTCGAACCCCTGTTACCGCCGTGAAAGGGCGGTGTCCTAGGCCTCTAGACGATGGGGACACTAAAAAGTGTCACTAGGACAACTGAAAGTTTAGACTCGATTCAGACGAGCTTTAATAACACTACCCTACTATATAATAGTAAGTGGCGTCCCCAAGGGGATTCGAACCCCTGTTACCGCCGTGAAAGGGCGGTGTCCTAGGCCTCTAGACGATGGGGACACTAAAAAGTGTCACTAGGACAACTGAAAGTTTAGACTCGATTCAGACGAGCTTTAATAACACTACCCTACTATATAATAGTAAGTGGCGTCCCCAAGGGGATTCGAACCCCTGTTACCGCCGTGAAAGGGCGGTGTCCTAGGCCTCTAGACGATGGGGACACTAAAAAGTGTCACTAGGACAATTGATTAGTTAAACTCACATCCTGAGCTTTAAGGTAATGGCGTAATAGTACAAATAAAGACTCGAGCTTTATGTGTTACGCTATTTTCTCGGTAAAACCGCCTTTAACTAAAAGTTAAGTGGCGTCCCCAAGGGGATTCGAACCCCTGTTACCGCCGTGAAAGGGCGGTGTCCTAGGCCTCTAGACGATGGGGACACAGAAAACTGCTACCCTAGGACAAACACTAAAAATTGGTGGAGCTATGCGGGATCGAACCGCAGACCTCTTCGCTGCCAGCGAAGCGCTCTCCCAGCTGAGCTATAGCCCCAACTTATTCAATACGCTCGGTGATAACCACGTCGTGTATCGCTTAGTGCGGGGCGCATTCTATGCACCCCCCAAAATAAAGTCAACAGTTTTTTGTGCGACATTATTTAAATGGTTTAATTTTCAACAAACTGGCTATCATACATGCTAAAAAGTAGATTTTCATAGTATTAAGTAACCATGAGTTACGTTAAGTGTGCCACATTTGCGTTTGAGTTGAGAATAACGACTTTATAATACTAAAAGTACCTATTCAGATCGGACTCAAAAGGTATACATTTATATGCAAATTGAGTTACCACCGCTTTTTGCCTAAAACGGGCCTACTTCCATCATAACCTAGCTGGATTTTATTAAATGCTAATTGTAAAGCTTAACTATGCTAAGCGATAAACAACTTGCTAATTTGAGTGGTTTAAACAATTGAATAATATAGGCAGGATGATCTGAACTAGAAAGTTTAACTTTGATTTCTTGGTTGCAACCCTGGCTCGGTAAATCAATTACCACTAAATTGAATTAATTTTCATCCTTAAAAAGCAACAGAGCCCTATCAAGTGAATATGAATGTAGTTACATTAGCGCCCAGCCATGCATGCTTATTGTTCGTTTTATGTTACCTTGTTGATAAAGTGAACACTATTTGCATTGCATTGATTATAAAAGCTTCATTCAGCACATTTTTATCATTCAAGTGTTGACACATTTACAAGTCTATCTATAATAGCGCCCCACAACAACGCAGCAATGTGGTGTTATTTAGATGCGGGTGATTAGCTCAGTTGGGAGAGCATCGCCCTTACAAGGCGAGGGTCACTGGTTCAAGTCCAGTATCACCCACCACATTCTAATGTGTCGTATCTAAGTTCTATATGGGTAATTAGCTCAGTTAGAAATAATAGAGTGTCATCGTTATTTACAAATAACGGCGAGGTTCACTGGTTAAAGTCCAGTACTATTTATTTTAATAGTAGCGTTTTAATTTATATGTGGGTGATTAGCTCAGTTGGGAGAGCATCGCCCTTACAAGGCGAGGGTCACTGGTTCAAGTCCAGTATCACCCACCACATATAAATCTATTGTTATGTTAATAGTCATGTGTAAATTTGTAATATGGGTCGTTAGCTCAGTTACAAAAAATGAGAGCATCACCGCTATTTACAAGTAACGGCGAAGTTCACTGGTTAAAGTCCAGTACTGTTTATTTTAATAGTAGCGTTTTAATTTATATGTGGGTGATTAGCTCAGTTGGGAGAGCATCGCCCTTACAAGGCGAGGGTCACTGGTTCAAGTCCAGTATCACCCACCACATATAAAATCTATTATTATGTTAATAGTCATGTGTAAATTTGTAATATGGGTCGTTAGCTCAGTTGGGAGAGCATCGCCCTTACAAGGCGAGGGTCACTGGTTCAAGTCCAGTACGACCCACCATTCTTTGAATGGTGCATATTACAAGATGTCTAAATGGGTGATTAGCTCAGTTAGAAAAAGAGAGCATCACCGCTATTTACAAGTAACGGCGAAGTTCACTGGTTAAAGTCCAGTACTATTTATTTTAATAGTAGCGTTTTAATTTATATGTGGGTGATTAGCTCAGTTGGGAGAGCATCGCCCTTACAAGGCGAGGGTCACTGGTTCAAGTCCAGTATCACCCACCACATATAAATCTATTGTTATGTTAATAGTCATGTGTAAATTTGTAATATGGGTCGTTAGCTCAGTTACAAAAAATGAGAGCATCACCGCTATTTACAAGTAACGGCGAAGTTCACTGGTTAAAGTCCAGTACTGTTTATTTTAATAGTAGCGTTTTAATTTATATGTGGGTGATTAGCTCAGTTGGGAGAGCATCGCCCTTACAAGGCGAGGGTCACTGGTTCAAGTCCAGTATCACCCACCACATATAAAATCTATTATTATGTTAATAGTCATGTGTAAATTTGTAATATGGGTCGTTAGCTCAGTTGGGAGAGCATCGCCCTTACAAGGCGAGGGTCACTGGTTCAAGTCCAGTACGACCCACCATTCTTTGAATGGTGCATATTACAAAAATCTAAATCCTCCAGTACCACCTTCCATTTTTAGTATTCATTATCCTCAACTCTTTTAGTTCAGGTTCAGTATTAATTACCATTTAGAAATTCGTTACCAAGTAATTCTTCGGTTTCAAAAAATCAGTATTCCAATCACATACCAAAAATCTATCTTCCGAGTTTTATTATCTCCAAAATCATTTTGTTTAAACTTACTTTATTACGCGTGCTATTCATTTACTTTAAATGGGTTTTTAGCTCTTTTAAGATAAAAATATAAACCTTTAGAATTAATTTGCTTAATAAGCTCTCATCTTCGAGGCGAATCTTTAAATTACCTTGTAAGCGTCTAAACTGTTGATTATAGTCTGTGTTAAATTCAATTACGCTTAAGCCAATGTCTAAAAATATTTTCAATGAAGCAAAAATACTGATTGTAGAAGAGCAGCCACTTGCTCAAAGCTACATGAAACAGTCGCTCGAAAAAATTGGCTTTGGACATATGCGTTTTGCAGATCATGCTCTAGCGGCAAAAGAACAATGCTTACATGAAGAATTTGACTTGGTAATTTGCTCTTTTAATCTAAGCAAACGCCAAGATGGCTACCAGCTTTATGAAGAATTACGCGCTAAAGCATTAATAAAACACTCTACTGGGTTTATTTTTACATCTGCGGAAACGAGCGGAGAGTTAGTTCACAGTGTATTAGAACTTCAACCCGATGACTTTTTAGTAAAACCCTTCTCTGTACAAGAGTTAAGAGTGCGCATAGAGCGTATTCTCAAACGTAAAAGCGACTTAAAAGCTATATACACTTTAATTGATGACGATAACCAGTCTAAAGCATTGAAACAAATTAATGCCCAACTCGATAAAAGTAATAAATACAGCCCTATTCTACTTAGATTAAAAGGCAATATTTTACTGGCGCTAAAACAAAACCAAGAAGCGAAAGATTTTTTTAAGTCAGTTTTGAATATGCAAAAGTTTGCATGGGCAAAAGTAGGATTGGTAGAAGCCTTAATTGCTAACAATGAGCATATTTTAGCTCAACGCATGCTTAAAACAATGCTTGAACGAAATGAAACGCGTCTTATAGCCTTAGACTTATTAGGGCGTTTAGAAATAAAACTAAACCAATTTGATTTAGCCCAAGACTTTTTAAGCCAAGCGGCACACATTGCTCCACGTAATATAGACCGTCAAAAATCACTGAACAGCGTATCGCTCATTAATAGAGATTATGAAACCAGCTACTTAACTCAAAAAGATATTGCCACTTATGCTAAGTACTCTATGCATGATAGCCCAGACATTTATTTAAATGCTGCTCGTGCTGGGATTGATTTTGCATTGACCACAGATCAAACCGACCAAATAAACAGGATCTCTCGTCAAACAAATAAATATATTAATGAGTTAAAAACACAATTCCCAACCAGTAATGCGCAAACTCAAATCGATGTGCTCAATGCACGCCTTTATTATTTAAAAGATGAACATAAAAAAGCGAAACAGCTCATTGAGCAACTTGATGACAGCGATACTCAAATACGTTCAGTAGATGGTGCCCTAGACAAAGCAAAAGCACTGCATGAATTAGGTTTTCACCAAAAGGCGCAAGCGCTATTTAGTCAAATAATTGATCATTGCGAACGTCACCCAAGTAGAAGCGATGCTACTTACTTGCGTTATATACAGCAACAGCAAAGTGAAAGACGTGATATTAAAATGGGGCCGAAAGAGCTCAATAATCATGCTGTTAAGCAGTTTGAGCGCGGCCAATTAAATGTTGCCTTAGAGGCATTCAGCCAAGCATTTAGAGTCATGCCACACAATCCAAGTATTGCGCTTAATTTATTGCAATGTTTAGTGGATAAGTCAAAAAAACATGGTGACTCTTTCAATAGTCTGTTGGCCCAAAAGTGCTTTAAACTATTAAAAAAATCCCCCTTAGCAGAAGAGCAATCAGAGCGGTTCGATAAACTACTTCAGATTGCTAAAGAAATGAAACTAGAGATTAGTTAGAGCCTGTTTGGCATTAATGCTACGTTATCGCCTATTTATGGTGAGTAACCACACCACATAGGCGCTGCATTGCCTAAATCCCAAACAGGCCGCTGTAAATTTAATCTTGAAAGGTCAACAGGCCCTAGAGCTTTTTCATTGCCAGTGCGTTTACACAGTAGCGTAAACCAGTAGGAAGTGGCCCATCAGGGAAAATATGCCCTAAATGCGCATCACACACATTACAAACAACTTCAACTCGCTCCATGCCATGACTATTATCCATGACATAACCAATCGCTTCCTCAGTTGCCGGTTGCGTAAATGAAGGCCAGCCGGTGCCACTATCAAACTTTTCATCTGCATCAAATAGTAAATTGTCACAACAAACACACACATACTTACCTGGCTCTAACAAGGTACAACTACTCGAACTATTTGGTCGTTCAGTTCCCTTTTTACGGGTCACATAATATTGCTCTTCGTTTAACAGTTCGCGCCATTGCTGATCTGTTTTAACCACTTTTCGAACCGGTGTTGGATTACCATGGTTGGCAAAATTAACAATATCGTTCCACTTCAACATAACAACCTCATTACGTTATTAATTTAACTAGCAATCATTTACTTGTAGTCTAGTACGCCTGTGGCTAATCCCACGATCAACGCTATCTAAAGACTATAGTGTGCTTTTCTGTTGCTGTAAGTATACGGCTTACATAGGCATGCAATTGGGCTTGACTGCCAGGAATGCTCACGCTTAATTGCCGGTCATTATTACTGTGCACTATTAGTTCATCGTTTCTTATTTCTATCGACTCAATATTACTGATGACTAACCAATGCGGGCCATTTTTTTTATCAAACAGCCCTGTTAAACTAAAAACAAATAAGTGCTGCGCATCGCGTTGAATAAAATTACGCAGCGGATTGCGCATTTTAAACAACGGCGTTAATCGGTAACAACACGAACAAAACACCACAACCCACATTACTAAGGCAGCTTTAAACCAAAGGAATTCGCCTAAAGAAAAAAAATAGCCACTCGCTATAATAATGAGCCCTATTAAAGCAATTACTTGTGCTATTTTTTTATTGATACTGTGCATAAGCCCTCTTACTTTTTATCAGTTGCTTTTTCTGTCGGCTCGGGCCAATCACTAAAGAAAACACTTAAGTAACGACTTTTTGCCAAATACCACAACACCCATAATACAATCACCATTTGCACAGCTAAAAACAATGAGAAGCGATAATGGCTATGGGCTGCCTGAATACTTAACCACGACAAATCAATTAATGCACACGCAATCAGCGGCCAACGCATATACCGCCAAATACGCGCCAAGCGTTGTGTTGCTTGATGCGAGTCTCTTGGTCTGCGTAAACAAAATAAAATAGTGGGTACAATCGCTACAGCACCGATCGCTATAGCAATAAAAAAATCATCTTTTGACTTAAAAAACAATGACATTAAATCAAGCTCAGGTCGACGACTCAACGCGGCAATCACCCAAATAAAATAGGCCCGCAGTAACACTAAAATACTCAAGTGGAATGCGAATGGTGTACGATAGCTTCCATATTTATCCCAGTATTCAGGTCCATATCGACTCACAACTGGTTTTTCCTATCGGCAATAGTGCCCAAAATAAAAAATGCCACTAATAAGGTAAGCGCTAACCACTTAGTGCCAAAAAACAGTAAAGCTTTAGTTAGCAGTGGGCTTAACCACACCACTAACAAGCCAAAGCCAAACGCAGTTATCAACACAAAACACGCCACCCTAATAATAAAGTGGCGCCTAGCTACGACGCCTTTGGTTAACTTTAAAATGTCATCCGCATAAAGCGACACTAAGCACACCATCAAAAGCAATGATAAATGCGGTAAATAGCCTTGTAGCCACTGGCCTAGGTCAATTAACAAGGTATTAAGTATATTTGTAAAACTAGCCATTATGAGTCTCTAACAAAGTAATTAAATCATCCTCTGTCAGTATTTCTATACCGAGTTCTTGCGCTTTAGTTAGTTTAGAGCCGGCTTTTTCGCCCGCCACTAGCGCATCCGTTTTGGCTGAAACACTGCCAGATACCTTGGCACCTAATTGTTGTAGGCGCGCTTTCGCATCATTGCGATTAAGCGTATTAAGCGTCCCAGTTAGCACATAAGTTAAACCCGCTAGCGGTTGTTCTTGCTCTGATGGCGCTGTTAACTGTGGCCAGTTAATGTCTTGGGCTATTAATTCGTTCACCACGGTTAAATTATGCTCTTCAGTAAAAAAGCCACGCACGTGCTTTGCCACTATTTCACCTACATCGCTTACTTCAATCAGCTGTTCAATGCTGGCATCGATTACGTTTTCAAGCGTTAAAAAATGATTAGCTAAGTTTTGCGCGGTTGCCTCACCGACTTCACGGATACCCAGTGAATATAAAAACTTTGCTAAGGTAGTCGTTTTTGCATCATCAAGCGCGGCAACTAAATTTTTAGCTGATTTAGGCCCCATTCGTTCAAGTGATTCAAAATGTCCCTGCTTTAAAATAAATAAATCAGCCGGGGTTTTGATCAGCTCTCGGTCAACTAATTGATCAACAATTTTGTCGCCCAAGCCGTCAATATCTAATGCCTTACGCGATGCAAAATGCTTAATTGCTTGTTTACGCTGTGCTTGGCATACTAAACCACCGGTACAACGTGCAACGGCTTCACCTTCAACCCGTTCAATATGCGAGTCACAAATGGGGCACATAGTTGGAAAGACAATTTCTTTTGCATCGCTTGGGCGTTGCTCAAGTACCACTTGAGTAATTTGCGGGATAACATCCCCTGCGCGGCGAATAATGACAGTATCGCCCACTTTAACGCCTAAACGAGCTATTTCGTCGGCATTATGCAGCGTTGCATTTGATACCGTAACACCCCCAACAAATACCGGCTCTAGTCGTGCTACGGGAGTAATTGCCCCTGTGCGCCCTACTTGAAATTCAACATCTAATAATTGCGTTATTTCTTCTTGCGCCGGAAATTTATAAGCGATTGCCCACCGCGGTGCGCGAGCTACAAAGCCTAAGCGCTCTTGTAAGGCTTTTTTATTTACCTTTATTACCACGCCATCTATTTCGTACTTTAGCTCGCTACGACGCGTTAAAATATCATTGTAATAGGCAAGCGCAGCCTTTGGGCCCTCAACTAATTTGGTTTCTGGACACAGTGGTAATCCCCAATCGGTAAGCTTAGCAAGTTGCTGGTAGTGATCTTCAGGTAAGGTGCCATCGGCAACTAATCCGGTGCTGTAGGCATAAAACATCAATGGCCGTTTTGCGGTAATTTTTGAGTCTAGCTGGCGTAAACTGCCCGCTGCCGCATTACGTGGGTTTACAAAAACTTTGTCACCGCGCTTTTCTGCTTCGGCATTTAATTTTTCAAAGCCCGCGCTATCCATAAACACTTCACCGCGCACTTCAAGCTCACGCGGGTAATCATCACCGCGTAACTTTAATGGCACATTGCGAATTGTTTTTACATTTTGGGTAATATTTTCGCCAGTAAAACCATCGCCACGAGTCGCTGCTTGCACTAATACCCCATCGCGATAAATAATCGATACCGCTAAGCCATCCAGTTTAGGCTCACAGCAAAATGTAAGCTCTTCAGTGCTCATTAAACGCTCTTTAATACGACGATTAAAACCATTGAATTCGTCTTCACCAAAAGCGTTATCAAGCGACAACATAGGCACTTGGTGTGCTACTTGCTCAAACTTGGCAAGCGCCGCCCCACCTACTTTTTGAGTAGGTGAATCGGAGGTTAAAAACTCAGGGTGCTGGGTTTCTAATTCGCTCAAAGTACGTAATAAGCGATCATATTCGGCATCGGGTATGCTGGGTGTATCAAGCACATAATAACTATAATTGTGTTGCTCAAGCGTGGTACGAAGATGATTAATTTGCTCACTAATGCTGCTTGCCATGTAGACCTCAAAAACATAAAAAAAGCCACTTTGACGAGTGAACGCCCAGTGGCTTACAAAATTTAACTTATGCGTATATTACGCAGAAAATGCGCGAACCTGCTCAACATATTGACGAATACGCTCTACCGTCATTTCGTTTCGCTCAGCATCCAAGATTTCAGCTCCAAATTCATCTGCTAGCTTCTTAGCGGCGCTGTGCAGCATATTAAACGCAGCAAGGCCATCGCCATCACATGGTAGAGTCATAAATAAGCTCACGCCTGCGGTACTAAACTGTTCCATATTATCAATATCGAACGTGCCAGGGTTATACATATTTACCAGTCTAAATAACACCGGCCCTTGGCCTGCAGGGTCTAGATGGCGATTAAAAAAGCCTTCTTCTGAATATTTAAAACCTAGCGTGTTAACTGCTGGCAGTAATTTACTGCCTTGCATGGTCAGTCCTTCTGGCATTTGAATATGCACAATCACAAAGTCTGAAACATCTTTAGGGGCGTCTTGTTGTGTATCAACAGCCTCTTCGGTTACCACTTCAAGGTCATCTTCAATAGCTGTATCAGCTGGGCTAACATCTATTTGTGGCTCATCAGCACTGAAGTTTAACTCACTCATTTGTGGCTCTTCTCGTTGCGCTAACGTTGGCTCTTGTGGCTCAGTATGCACAGATGAAGGCTGCTGTTCTTGAACAGGTTCAACTCGCTCGCTTGCAGGGAGTTCAGCATTCTCTTTTTTTCTTACTGACCACAAACCGTGTATTAATAAGCCACCAATGACAAACACACTGATCACAATTAAAACCCATCTTAATTCTTCGGCCATCCCCTCACCTTTTATTATTAATATGCCTAACTGCCATCATTTTACCCAAAACAACTAGCAAATGACTATAAAATTATGCATGTGCAAGTTGCACCGCTTGTTCAATATCTACAGCAACCATGCGCGACACGCCTGGCTCTGCCATGGTTACACCCGTTAATCTACCCGCCATTTCCATTGCAATTTTATTATGGCTTATATAAATAAACTGCACAGATTGTGACATTTCTTCAACCAATCGGCAAAAACGGACCACATTGGCATCATCTAATGGGGCATCTACCTCGTCCAGCATACAGAATGGAGCTGGATTGAGCCTGAATATAGAAAACACCAATGATAATGCGCTCAGCGCTTTTTCTCCACCACTTAACAAATGAATTGTCGAATTTTTTTTACCCGGAGGTCTTGCCATTATACTAACACCACTTTCGAGTAAATCGTCACTGGTTAATTCTAAGTAAGCACTGCCGCCGCCAAATACTTTTGGAAAAAGCTGGCCAAAATCGTGATTCACTTGATCAAAGGTAGACTTAAAGCGCGTTTTAGTTTCACGATCTATTTTATGAATAGCGCCTTCTAAAGCTGTCAATGCCTGGGTTAAATCATCCAGCTGATTATTTAAATAATCACTTCTTTGCTTAGCTTGTTCAAATTCATCAATGGCTGCAAGGTTAACGGCTCCTAATTGCTCTAGCTGATTACTGACTCCAGCAAGTTGATTTTGCGCTGCGTTTAATGACAACTCTGCAGGAAGCTCTGCTAAAACCTGTTTTAAATTTTGATTAAGCTCGCTAAGTGGCTCAAGTACCGCTTGCGCTTTTATTAATAGGCTTTGCTCTTCAATGCTCAGCTTCTGGTGTTGCTCTTGTAATGCCACCAGCTCAGTTTGTGACGTTTTTAAACTCGCTTGTTTGGTTTGTAATTCTTGTTTTGCTTGAGCTAACTGCTGTTGAATATCCACAAGGGTTTGTTCGCCTTGTTGGTGCTGTACTAATAATTGTTCAATAGTTAGTGCAAGCTCTTGCTCAGGAATAAGTAACGCCTCAATTTGCTCTATTAGCTCTTGCGTTCCTTCTACAGCCATTGTTAATGCTTGTTCGGCATGGTTCAACTTGGTTTGACTGAGCTGCCACTCACTACGCACTTTTTGCTCATTAAGGTCTGCCTGATGTGCTTGCGTTCTATATTGTTCAGCATTATTCAAAACTTGTTTGTAACGTTCATCACTATTTATTCGTGTGCTATCGGCTTGGTTAAGCTCTACAGCTAAGGCCTCTAACTGCTCTGCAAGCTGTTCATTTTTATCAAGCTCTTCGCCCAACAATTCGCTTAACTGCTGCTGTTGTTCTAGCAGTGGCTGACGTTGTTGTTGTAATTTCGTCACCTGTTGCTGATGTTGATCAGCTTGCGCTTTGAGCATTTCACCACGCGTTGTTGCTACAGCAAGTTGTTGTGCTAATTGATGAATAGTGTCTTTGCGCTCGTTTTGCTGCTCGGTTATTAATGCAGCCTGCGCTTGATGTTCTTCAAGTGTGGAGTGTGCGTCCGTCAATGCCTGTTGTTGTTGCTCAAGTAAGGTTTCTTGCTGTTTGAGCTTTTTGTGCATTAATAATAAGGAGTTTTCTGCATTTTTTTCGCCACTAAGATGCCAATTTCGACCATGTAACGCTCCTTGCTTGTCCATCACTGCAATATAACTGGCATCGTTAAGATGGTGAGCTTCACCCTCGGCATCATAAGCAATATGGTTTAATAACTCTGGGTAGATACCAGCGCTAATAAAGGCAGCAATACTATTGCTTGCCACAGACTGTGAGGGTATTTGCCACGTGCTATTTTCTGCTTTACCTGGTGAAATATGAATGTGCTCAAGTGATGACAGCGCCTGCTCTACTAAAAACTCATAACCAGGCTGAACAGTTAACTGCTTGAATAAAGTTAAAGTTTTATCGCTGTTTTTTTCAAGTCCAAGGGTAGTTTTTAGCCCTGCTATACCGGCTTTTAGTTCATTAACTTGCTGAGATAAATGCTGCCATTGCTGCTGAGCTTCATCAAGCTGTTGCTGCTGTATTGCCTGAGCACTTTGACCTCTACTATGAGCAGTTTGCGCGTTAGCCAGCTGCTCTGTTAGCGTTTGTCTGTGCTGCTGTTGCTGAATTAATTGCTGCTCTATCTCACTGCGTTTTAACTCATCTATTTGATCATCAAGCTGCGTTAGTTGTTGCTTAACATAACTGATTTTCTGTTCTGTATGTTTTACTGCATTTGCATGCGCTAGCTGCTGATTATTTAATTTTTGATAGTCTTCTGTTAGTGATTGCCACTGTGATGTGTCGGTATTTTTAATCTCCAACAGCCGATTAACCTCATCGGTAAGTTCTATAACCTGCTCGCTACACATTAAGTTATGCTCTACAGCCTGTTGCAAGTTGTCATCTAACTCTTGGCAAAGACTTTGTTGCTGCGTTTTGACTTCTTCACTTTGGTTTTTTTGTTGCTCTAACTTGGCTAAATTTTGTTTCAGTGAAAGCGTTTGTTGCTTAATGCTAATCTGCTGCTGTTCACTGCGAGTCAATTCGGTATGCGTAAGGTGCTGCTGTTGCTGTGCATCATCGAGTTTATCTTGTTGAGCTTGCACTTGAGCATCAAGGCTTGCCAGCACATCATCATGGCCTGAATGCGCCGTTTTAAAGAAGCTGATTTGGTCATCCAGCTTTTTTATTTGCGCACTTTTATCGAGCTGTTGTTGATGCAGTTTTTGCCATTTTAATACCGCTATTTGCCCCTTTAAGGTGCGCTCTTTGGATTTAAGTTCGCGATATTTTTTAGCCTCAACCGATTGTACCGCCAGTTTATCAAGCTGGTTTTGTAACTCTTGACGAACATCAAGCAGTCGCTCTAGGTTTTCTCGGGTGCTTTTTATGCGTGTTTGCGTTTCGCGGCGACGCTCTTTGTATTTAGAGACCCCTGCGGCTTCTTCTAAGAAAACACGTAGCTCTTGCGGTTTGCTCTCTATTAAACGTGAGATCATCCCTTGTTCAATAATAGCGTAGCTTCGCGGCCCAAGGCCCGTGCCTAAAAATATGTCGGTAATATCACGTTTTCGGCATTTACTGCCGTTTAAAAAGTACAATGACTGGCCATCGCGAGTCACCAAACGCTTAATAGCCACTTGGTTACGATCAGCAAAAGTATTGGGTAACTTACCCTGGGTATTATCAAATATTAATTCAACGGAGGCTTGCGAAATGGGCTTGCGGTTAGTAGAGCCATTAAAAATGACATCGGTCATGGCATCGCCACGTAAATTTTTAGCTGAGCTTTCACCAAGCACCCATCGCACCGCATCAATGACGTTTGATTTGCCACAGCCATTAGGGCCGACAACACACGTCATTTGGTCAGGAAATGGAATTTTAGTGGGCTCTACAAACGATTTAAAGCCCGCTAATTTAATAGTGCTTAAGCGCATTTTATTGTTATTACCGATTTATTATTGTTTTTTACTATAAGTAACTTAACGCATAAATAGCTAAAAAGTTAAGCTTGGCGTTTAAAATTATCTAAAATAATACCCGTGGCCATTGCTACATTAAGCGACTCTGCACCGCCAAAAGCCGGTATGGTTATTTTGTTGCTCACTAATTTTGCACACTGCTCGCGTATTCCATGTGATTCACTGCCCATAAGCAATACACCTTGGCCACTAAATTTAGTGCTATGCACACTTTGGCCATCTAAAAATGCACCATAAATAGGCATGTTTAATGTAGATAAGTATTCAGGCAATTCAACTTGGCTTACCGATACGCGAACGAACGACCCCATTGTGGCGCTAATTGTTTTTGGGTTATACGGATCGGCACTGTCAGTGCTAGCAACAATATGTTTTATACCGTACCAATCAGCCACGCGAATGATGGTACCTAAATTCCCAGGATCAGATACGCCATCTAAGGCTAATATTAAACTGTTTTCATCTGGTAATACGGTGCTTGGCATATCAATAATTGCAATAGCCGCATTATTACTTACCAAAGTACTGGCCTTTGTTAGCTGCTCTTCATCTGCTGTAATAAAATGCGTTTGAGGGTATGCGCTTTGGTTATTATCAATAAAGCTTTGCGTTGCAAATACATCGTTTACTTTTAATGGGCTATTTAATAACTCCAGTACGTTTTTTTCGCCTTGTACAAGGTATTGATTAAATTGCTTGCGATACTTTTTTTGGCCAAGCTGGCGAATAAGTTTAAGTTGGTTTTTTGAAATCATGACAGCCCCATTAAATTATCTGCACAGTATACCAGAGGTGACTTAAAGTGCAGCCCCATAAACAGTAAAAGCAATAAAAATAGCCTACTTACAATCAGCTAGCTAATTATAAAGATTGTTTTTTTTATCTAAAAAAGGTAAATTTACAAAAAACTACATGGATATATTTTTAAAATGGAACCAGTACACCCAACTTCATCTGAGTCAAATCAAACACCCCCTGCTATTTTTAGCGGTAAAGTACAATTTAGCGGCAAAGCCGGCGAATTTTTTGGCATATGGAGTGTTAATATACTACTTAGTATTATTACTCTCGGAATTTACTCTGCATGGGCAAAAGTGCGCACCTACCGTTATTTTTACGGTCATACGCGTATCGACGGCCATAGCTTTGACTATCTAGCGACCCCAATACAAATTTTAAAAGGGCGCATTTTAGCGGTCATCGCATTTTTAATTTACACCTTACTTAGCAGCCTCGCACCGGCAATAGGCCTTTTATTTGCTATTGGCTTTTTATTTTTATTGCCGTGGATCATCAACCAAGGTCTGCGTTTTAATATGCGTATGACTCGCCATCGTAATGTACGCTTTGCCTTTTCAGGTAATTACGGCGATGCATTTATTAACTTCGTTTTATTGCCTATTGCAAGTGTATTCACATTACACCTATTACTGCCGTATGTATTAAAGCGAATTGATCAATATATGCATGAAAACATCAGCTATGGAAATAAACCACTTACAGTAAATCTTCAGGGCGAACGCTATTACATCGCAGCACTTATTACCCTAGGAGTTGCAATAGGTGGCTTAGTTATTTTTGGCTTCTTTGCTGGTGCAAGTGCCTTAACTATCGATAACTTAAACACACAAAACTTTAGCCTTTCGACAATTGTAGTGCCGCTATTAATTGCTACGTTGTATGTTGCGTTTTTAACACTGGTAGGCGCTGTTTATCATTCGCTTATTCGAAATCATATTTTTAATAACAGTGAATTTACAGAAGTAGCTACCTTTGATTCGAACTTAAAAGCCATTGACTATGCCATCTTACTATTTACCAATGTATTGGCAATTATATTTACCTTAGGACTGGCCTACCCTTGGGCTAAAGTACGCAGAGCAAAGCTGTTAGCATCGGTTACTGAAGTCACTATTTATAGCGGCGCACTTTCGTTGATTGATGTTGCACAAAATGAGCAGTCATCATTTGCTGAAGAAGCGGCCAATGTGTTTGATATTGATATTTCACTCACCTAATGAGTAATTATCCTATTTTTGGCTGTTATTATTACCCTAATAGCAGCCAACATATTAAAAGCTATGCACACCTTTCCCATGAGCAAATAACACTTGTTGACTCTGAGAATACGACGTTACTTGCATCAAAAATAGACAATTGCCAACTTGATAGCCCGTTACCTGGCATGGCGTCAGAGTTAAATTTTGCTGATGGTGGGCGATTTATTCCTCAAGATTTAGAATTTAGGTGGCCATTCGCGCTTAAAGAGCATGGACTCAGTGAACGCTTAGAAAAAAATAAGATTCTTATTGTTGCATCCGTGCTGCTAATTCCCCTATTACTTTGGTTAATTTTATACCGCTTAATACCATCAGTAGCCGTTTATAGCGTTAACTTAGCACCTGCCTCGACAATTGAAACGATGGGAGAGCAAACGCTCAGTGTAATAGAAAAAGTCGCATTGGAACCTTCTCAACTTTCCACTAATAAGCAATCAGAAATACAGCAACAATGGCGTTTAATGCTTAACTCGCTCAATTTAGACAGTGCAAAGTTTAGGCTATCTTTTTATCAGTCTGATTATTTTTCAGCTAATGCGTTTGCTCTTCCAAATGGTCGGGTTGTAGTAACTGACGAACTTGTTGATCTATTAAAAAATGATCCTGATGCCCTGCGTGCTATTTTACTTCATGAAATTGGTCATGTTCAGCACCATCACAGCATTCGACTTGCGGCACAAGCTGCAGCGAGCACCGTTGTATTTGCAGTTATTTTTGGTGACTTAGAAGGTATATTAGAAGTCGTGCTTGGCTCTGGTTCATCTTTTTTACAACAAGCGTTTTCGCGAGATATGGAACAAGAAGCCGATATATATGCGATTAAAAACCTTTTAAAATTAGGCTATTCTAACCACGACTTTGCTGATGCAATTGAAGCACTGGAAAAGAATTTACAAGCGCAAGAAGGGAGCTATGATGATGCTTGGTTAAAGTATTTATCAACGCACCCAAGTTCCCAAGAGCGAATAGAATATGCGAGGCAATATAAACCACAATGACCCCTGAACTAAATTTATTGTTATTAGTTATCATTATGATAACGCTTGGCTACGGATTTATTTATCCGCGCTTTGCAGGCAGTAGCTTTAAAAAAGTATCGGTGCAAGATTTATTTGCAACGGGCATTACACTATTAATTGCATCTAGCCTTTATTACAACTCGGGCGTGCAATTTAGCTGGTTAGTATTTGAAGTTAATTGGTTTTGGTTTACTTTTTTAACTTACGTCATAATCGAAATTCCGGTGTTTTTTATTTATGCTAAAAAGCACAATATGCAGTTTTAATAGTCTTTTATTTTCATACAAAAAAAGCGCCAAATTGGCGCTTTTTAAACTGCATTAACACATATTAATATTTATGCTTAAATGCCCACAAATGCAGTAATTCACTGGCAATCGTTGCAGCGGCAATGGCGGTAAGCTCACTTTGGTCGTACGACGGGGATACTTCAACCACATCCATTCCCACCATATTAACCCCTTTCAGTGCGCGTAAGATTTTAAGCACTTTATCAGAGGTTAAACCACCACACACGGGTGTGCCCGTACCTGGTGCAAAGGCGGGGTCTAAACAATCTATATCAAAGGTTAAGTAAACCGGTAAATCACCCACTCGCTCAATAATCTGAGCTGCAATATCATTCGCATGCAGATCATTGGCTTGCATGGCATCAATCACTGCAAACTCATGCCTGCTTTGATCAAAGTCAGTACGAATGCCTAGCTGAATACTGTGATTAACATCAATTAACCCTTCCATTGGCGCATGATAAAACATGGTGCCGTGATCAAAACGCGAGCCGTTGCTATAGGTATCGGTATGCGCATCGAAGTGAACTAATGCCATTTTGCCATGAATTTTTGCATGTGCGCGCAATAGTGGTAACGTTACGAAATGATCGCCACCCAAGCCTAATAATGTTTTACCTTGGCGAAGTATTTGCTCTGCCGCCATTTCTAATTGCGCGGTAAAATATTCAGGGTCGCCTACCGGATAAGTAAAGTCGCCAGCATCCGCCACGGTTAAGCGCTCAAACAATGGAAATGTCCATGGGTATTTTGTATCTTCCCATGCTAAATGTACCGATGCTCTGCGAATAGCATCAGGCCCTAAGCGGGCACCAGGGCGCCCTGAAGTGGCCAAATCAAACGGTAAACCCAGTACCACTACATCGGCTTCAATCGCGTTAATGTTTTGTACCATAGGACGACGTAAAAACGTCATCCCATTTGAGTACAGTGAGTGGTCAACACAACCAAACAAGCTAGACATTGCTTATAACTCTTCTAAATAAGTGTAGCCATCAAGGCCGCTTTGCAACTCGTCTAAAACGCTTTGCTGTTCATCTGGTGCAATTTTTGCGCTCACTAACTGCGCATATGACTGCTGAAAACCTTCAACATCTAAATGTACATAACGCATCATATCAGCCACAGTATCACCATGATTAATTTCTGTAATGCTAGCAATACCTTGCTCATCCATATTGACAATAGCACTGTGCGTATCACCAAATAAGTTATGCATATCGCCTAAAATCTCTTGATAGGCACCTACTAAGAAAAAACCCATTAAATAAGGTTTATCTGCTGTGAACTCAGGTACTGGTAACGTACTTTCAATACCTTGACCATCAACATAGTGCTCTAAAGCGCCATCTGAATCACAGGTGATATCTAGTAACACAGCCCGCTTTTGTGGAGCTTGCGTTAAACCACTTAAAGGCAATACCGGAAACACTTGGTCAATACCCCACGCGTCAGGCAATGACTGAAACAATGAGAAATTGACAAAAAACTTGTCCGCTAAACGCGCATTCAGATCATCTATAATCGGTCGATGAAAACGGTTTTTGTTATCCATTAATTTATTAAGTTCATAACACACGCGTAAGTTTATTTGCTCTGCCCATGCACGCTGAGTTAAATCTAATAATCCCATCGCAAACTGGCTATGCGCTTCAGCTAAATCACCTTGGCTGTCGTGAAAAATCTCAATTAATGCACGGTCATCAGTAAGCACATGCAATTGTTGCCATGAAATCCACATATTTTTAAGTAATTGCGGCGCATCATCAGCTGGCGCTTCTATTTCTTCCGGTGTATACGTTTCGGTGCCAATTACATTGGAAATTAGTACCGCGTGATGCGCTGTTAATGCTCTTCCCGACTCTGAAATAATGGTAGGAAAAGGCTGTTCATACTGCTTACAAATATCACCTATGGTGTACACAATATTATTTGCGTATTCAGCTAAACTGTAGTTCATTGAGTTGTGTGATTGACTGCGTGTGCCGTCGTAATCAACCGCTAAACCGCCCCCTACATCAAGGCACTCTACGTGTGCACCCAACTTACGTAATTCACAATAAAAACGAGCAGCTTCACTTACACCTAAGCGTACATCACGAATGTTGGCCATTTGCGACCCTAAGTGAAAATGCACAAGCTGTACTAAATCAAGCTGATCAGTTTCTTTTAAACGGTTTACTACATACAGCACTTGCGAAGCAGACAACCCAAACTTCGATTTTTCACCGCCACTTGCTTGCCATTTTCCTTTGCCCTGCGATGCTAAACGCACACGAATACCAATACGCGGTTTTACATTAAGTTCTTTGGCTTGGCTAAGCACCATGTCCAGCTCAGACAATTTCTCAAGTACGATATACACTTTATGACCCAGCTTTTCGCCAATCAGCGCTAAGCGCACATATTCTTTATCTTTGTAGCCATTACACACAATCACCGCACTGGTTTTTTCAGCCAATGCTAATACGGTTAATAACTCTGGCTTGCTGCCTGCTTCTAAACCTAGCTGTTTTTTTTCTACTTGTGCTTGACTGGCAACAATTTCTTCAACGACTTCGCGCTGTTGATTTACTTTAATCGGATAAACTAATAAATAGTCTTTTGGATACCCATAGCTTTCTATTGCGGTATTAAATGCGCCACATAAGCTATGCACACGATGGTGTAATATTTGTGGAAAACGAACGAGTGCTGGCAAACTTAAGCCTTTTTCTTCAAGCTGCTTAGCAATGTCTGTTAGTGCAATGGTTTGCTGTGGGGCATCAGCCTTTGGCGCAACATACACATCACCTTGATCATTAATACCAAAAAAACCTTGGCTCCAATGACGAACGTTGTAGCTCGTACGAGCTTGTTCTAGTGATGTTGTCTCTTTCATTTATCTTTCTCTTTTATTTATGAATGCCAAACCGGCTAGTTGCCGCGCATTAAAAGAAAAATAGTGATTCATGTCCAACAAGTATTTCTACTCGTAACGAGTTAGGATTGAAATTGATAAATAAAAGCTTCAAACAAAGCAATATTAGCTGAGCGCAAGCTCCATAAATAAGCTATTCGGGTTTTCTGTGTATTCACCAAAAGGGGCACATTGCACAAACCCTAAATTCTCATAAAGATGGATTGATTGTATTTGCTTTGGTCCTGTTTCTAGTTTTATGATTGGGATTTCTTCTTCGCCTGCATAGTGCAATAAAATTTGCATAATACGCCGCGATAAGCCTTTTCCGCGATAGCTAGGTTTTACGTAAAGCCGTCTAATTTCGCCATACCAGCTACCATCAAATTGCTTTACTATCGCGCCACAGGCAACTATTCCGTCTTGATTTTTTAACCCTACAGCGTAAACGCCCGGTAGGCCAAGCTCATTAACTGTAAGCGCTTGTGAAGTTGCTACAGGATATAATGAGCTAATAAGTCGATCTATGTCAGCAAATACGTTGATCACATCCTGATCACAAGGGTCTAAGTCGACTAACTGCATGGTTTATCTCAAGGTTATGCTTAAATATATTTAAACTATACCGTATCGATAGGAATGAACAACCTACTTAGGCTAAGTTATTTTTAGTGGGTTAGTTTATTGCTAGGATAATAAATAGCTCAATAACAAGGTGAGAATATGATGTACCCAGAAAAAGAGCGCTTATTAGCGCTCTTTATCAATTATTAAAGCCCTTGTTCGTCTGCCATTTTCTTAACTATTTGTGGTGCTGTCCACAACGAAGGTAGTAACACAAACGAAACTGGCACCGCAGTGACCACAATAAACGACTGCAAGGCTGAAATTCCGCCCTCGCCTATAGAAATAAGCAACGCCGCCATCACCCCCATCATAATCCCCCAAAACACTCGAATAGACGTTTGTGGGTGATCGGTACC